>JAFYEE010000002.1 GCA_017544405.1 Lachnospiraceae bacterium | reverse complement strand
TCGGGGGAAGACTCGGAGAATACAAGTACTATGACATGGATAAGGTGATTCTGGCGGCTCTGGAGGCGGCGGATCGCATATAGATATTACGGATTACAGACCGAAAGCCTGCCTGTTTATCGGATGTCATGACTTCGAGAGCTTGTCTGTTTATCACGAAATCATGCCTCTGAGCATTTCATCGCAGGCACGAAAAAAATAAAACACGCGGCATCCCACAAAAAGGGAGCGCCGCGTATTTTGTTTTGCGAAAGCCCGGGAAAACGAAACAAAAAACCCGAACGGAAAGGATGCTTTCGTTCGGGTTTTAGCAGTAGTAGTTGAACATCATGCCGGTGTAGGAGCTGGCGGCATAAGGGGAAGCGAAATTGTGTCCCGGATTCTTGTAGGCTACAACGGTCCGCTGTACATATTCCATCGGATTGAGTGCAACCTGATCCGTCTTACGAACCAGGGAACCGGAGAAATCACGCAGCGTCCGGAAGGTGCGGCCCAGATCCGTGGAGGAATCGGCCGTCTTCTGGAGCTTCTCGGCATCGACACTCATCGTGCCGTCCTCTGCCATCGTGATGCCCAGATCTGCGAGAGCAGCGCTGTAATGCCTTGCGATCCCGGTCAGCTCTCCTGCCAGCTGGCGGCTCTTGGCCTGGGTGCTCAGGTAGGCATTCACGGAACTGAGGAAGCTGTTGTAGCTGCCGACGAGCTGGGAAATATTATCCGTGACGGATTCCGTGTCGGCCTTCAGACCGATGGTGGTCGATTCACCGTCCCGGCTGACGCCGTTCAGGGACAGCTCATACATCTTGCCGACGGTAAAGTGGTTCGAGGAAGCGACGCGGTCCTCTCCGTTGATGGTGAACTGCGCATTGGAAGGCTCCGTGCTGAGATTGTTCAATCCCAGGTAATCCACCGTTCCGGAAGTCTTGCTCGTGCGGTCGTCGGTAATCGCAAACTGACGATCCTTGCCCGCTGCGAGTCCGGTGTTCTCTGCGGTGATCCGAAGGGCGGAACGATTTCCCTGCTCCACGATGTCCGCCTTCAGACCGATGCCGGAATTGTTCACCAGGCGTGCCAGTCTGGACTGGACGGCCCGGTTGGTATCGCCCTCGGAAATGTGGAACTGGAACTCGTAATTCATCTCTCCGACATTGACATCGAAGGAATAAGTATCTTCGGGAAGGGAGGTCTCCGCATCCGGGAGGAATCTTCCGAGATTCTCCTGTGCGGTGGCCAGCTTTTGTACGGCGAGTTCAAAGGAAGGAACCTGATCGCTCGCCTGCTCCTCGCCGATGTAGGTGGCCGTGGCGATCGCTTCATTGGTGGAGGAGGCGTGCTTCTTATCAAACATGCCGTCCGCTTCGAGTCCGCCGAGCTCTGCGATGGACGAGCGAAGCTCCCGGGCATTTTCCTTCAGACTGATGGCAAAGCTTTGCGTCTCCTTGCTGGTCACAGGAAGATACCAGGGCGATTCTTTATTCAGTTTGACAATGGATTTATAAGTGTCGCGGAGCTCGCTTTTCTTATGAGAATCGTGCCGAGTAACCTTCGGAGCGACATACGCTTCGAAATAGTTATTGAGAATGGTATCGCGAATTGCACTCATTGTCACGCCCTCCTTTCTTCCATGAAATGTGTGACTGCCGTGCCGGCAAGCATATGGTGCAGCGAAATCCGTTCGCCGCAGAACTGCTCGAATTCCTTGAAAATACTGGGTTTTCTATATAAAAAAGGATAGACTTCGAGCTATTAAGCCACTTTGTTACTTTCAAAGTAGCACACAAGAAGGAGGAATGCAAGTATTTTTTTCGCGAAGATTCTAAAAAAATCGGAAACTATGCGGGCTGATATTTTTCCAGGATGGCAATCAGATTCGCATAGACGATCGGTTTGCTCAAATACTCCCGGAAACCGTAAGAGAGGTAGGTCTCCTTGGATCCGCTGATGGCATTCGCGGTCAGGGCGACGACCGGAAGATCCGCATACTCTGGCCCCATCGCGTGGATCGCATTCATGGCCTCTACGCCGTCCATGTCCGGCATGTAATGGTCCATCAGGATCAGATCGTATCTGTTCTGGGACGTCATCCGGATCGCCTCCGGTCCGCTTTCCGCGGTATCAATGATCAGCTCGGAATCGGAGAGAAGCTTCTGAACCACCTTCAGGTTCATACGGTTGTCATCTACAACCAGAATACGCATGTTGGGAGCGTGCAGGACTCTGCGCTCCTGCTTCTCGTGAAGGAGCGGCTCCACGTGATCCCAGGCTCCGATTTTGTCTCCCCGCTCCACCTTCTGGACCAGCGTCACGGTGAAGGTACTGCCGGATCCATAGATGGAATCTACGGTGAGTTCGCCGTTCATCTGGTCGACGAGGCGCTTGGTGATGGCCAGCCCGAGTCCGGTGCCTTCGACATTGCGATTCCTGCGGCTGTCGAGGCGTTCGAAACTGTCAAACAGGCGATCCTGGTCCTCGGGGCGGATCCCAATGCCCGTATCCTGTACGCGGAAGCGCAGTGCGATCTTGGAGGGATCGCCGGGATCGTCGAAGGAGCGATCCACCGAGAAGGTGATCGATCCTTCCATGGTATATTTTACGGCATTGGAAAAAATGTTGATCAGGATCTGCTTGACGCGGTTCTCATCCCCGATCAGGAGATCGGGCAGATCCGGATCCACATGCATGATGATATCCAGCTTTTTGTCCGTGATGCGTGGCAGCATCATCTGGTAGACGGAACGGATCATGCGGCCGAGGGAATACGAGCCCTCGACGAGCTCCATTTTGCCCGCCTCAATTTTGGAAAAATCAAGAATGTCGTTGATCAGGGAGACCAGAGAGGCGCTGGCTTCCTGGATATATCCGGCGTATTCGCGGATCTTTTCCTCCCCGGATTCGCGCAGGATCATCTCATCCATGCCGACGATCGCATTGATCGGAGTGCGGATCTCGTGGGACATATTGGCCAGGAAATCCGACTTCGCGCGGTTGGCGTTGATGGCATCGAGCTCGGCTTTTTTCAGATCGTCCATGGTCTGGACCATCAGCTGCAGGTTGTTCTGGAAGGCGGTGTCATCCACCATCTCAAGGACGTAGCCGAGAAGCTTGCCGTTGCGGGTGAAGCGCTTGCGGAGCGTTGCCTTGTACAGGCGTCCGTCCATGGGCAGGATTTTTTCGTGATCCGCATTGTTCTCCGCGCCGATCCCGCCGATCCAGGAAATGATGTCATGGAAGAAGGGGGTCGCCGGGTCATAGCGGTCGGAATCGATGTGCGTCCGTGCCAGCTCAGGGTAGACGGCGAGCGCATTGTCGTTGTAATCCATCAGGCGAAGGTGCGGGTCAAAGGAGATGCAGAGGTAATTTTTCTGCTGTTCGTAGACGGAGATGATACCGACCGAGAAATCGTAGAGCTGTGCACGGTAGGTGACCATCAGATAGAAAACGGACATGAGCAGATAGGAGATCGGCATCAGCTCGATCTCCAGGTGGATCAGGCGCTCCACGAAGAAGACGATGATCGTAAAGCCGACGCCCAGGCCGAGGAAGGTCACCGTTCCGTAGGAAACCTTGGACTGGCGCTTATAGGCATAGAGAACGAGCAGGGCCGAGAAGAGCGTCTCAAGGATCAGCATGACTACATAGTAATTGTGTGCGGGGCCGTATTCCTTGATGAGGTAGGTGGCCCCGTGGAAATGGCCCAGTTTGGCGGAACGGTAGTAAAGATCCAGGTGTCCGATGGAATTGATGAAAAAGAGCTGCAGCATGTTCATCGCCGTCAGAAGGATTACAAGGATCTTCGGCAGCGAAATCCTGCAGAAACGCGCATTGGACAGAATGATCAGAAAAGGCAGAAAACACCCGATGTAGGATATCTTATTCGCCAGAATCGCTTCGTTAAGATCCTTTGAGACGGAAAGGAAAAGGTATCCGAAGTCCGAAATGCACACAAATACAAAGAACAGAATGTGCAGAGCATTGTGGTGTTTGGTAATTGCGAGAATCGAGAGCAAAAGCAGGGTGGAAACGATTGTGCAGATCAGATAATAAGTAGAGATGACCATACCGGGAACCTCCCTCCGCAAAGGTGTCGGAAAGGAAACAAAAAGGGCGCAGAAAATAAGGTGCGCCCCCTCAAACAACACTATAAAGTGATTTTAGCACCCCGAAGGCGGGATTGTAAAGTAGAGTAAGCACTTGCGGCCGTTCGGCTCCTCCGCGCGGCCACCAAACTTTGCGTTCCGGCGGGCAGCGGTGGCCCGGCTTCTCCGCGCGGCCACCACACTCCACTTTCCGGCAAGTATCGGTGGCCCAGCTTCTCCGCGCGGCCACCACACTCCGCATTCTAGCAAGTATCGGTGGCCCGGCTCCTCCGCGCGGCCACCACACTCCACATTCTAGCGAGTATCGGTGGCCCAGCCCCTCCGCGCGGCCACCACACTCCGCATTCTAGCAAGTA
>JAFYEE010000048.1 GCA_017544405.1 Lachnospiraceae bacterium | reverse complement strand
TAGATATGCGCATCCGCGATCACATGGACGAGCTCTCCGACATTCATGTCCACATGGCGCGCGATCATATGCAGCAGTACGGCATATTGCACCACATTCCAGTTGTTTGCCGCGAGCACATCCTGCGAGCGCTGGTTCAGGATCGCATTCAGCGTCAGCTTATCCTCGCCGGGACGCTGCGTGACATTGAAGGTCATGCTGTAAGCACAGGGGTACAGATTCATCTCGTGCAGATCCTGATGCACATAGATATTGGTCATGATCCGGCGGCTGAAGGGATTGTTTTTCAGATCGTACAGCACACGGTCCACCTGGTCCATCTCCCCCTCGCGGTAGATATGCTTTACCCCGAGCTGGTAGCCGTACGCCTTGCCGATGGATCCGTCCTCATCCGCCCATTCGTCCCAGATATGGGAATGCAGGTCGTGGATATTATTGCTCTTGCGCTGCCAGATCCAGAGGATCTCATCGGTCGCGGACTTGAGCGCCGTGCGGCGGAGCGTGAGGATCGGGAACTCCTTCCGCAGGTCATAGCGGTTCACGACTCCAAACTTTTTGATCGTGTATGCGCTCGTCCCGTCCGGCCAGTGGGGCCGCACCTTCTCTCCCTCCGTGCTGGTCCCGTTCTCCAGAATGTCCCGGCACATGTCAATAAATATATGATCTGCAATACTCATGCGTTTTCTCCGAATTCTTTTTATTTTCTGTCCGGATCCCACTTGTCGCACAGGTTCAGCACCTGGTCGGCAAATTTGGCGGTATCCTTGTTGTTCAGGCCATCGAGCTTCTTGATGATCGCAAGCAGGCGCTGACCTGCTGCCACCAGGCGCGCATAGACGCCGCTGGCAATCTTCGCCTTCTTCTGCACGCGCACCGGCTCCGCCTCGTAGCTGAAACGGTTCGCGCCGAGGTCAAAGACGCTGCCGCTGTACGGTGCATAGGCCCTCTGTCCGTGCTCGATCTTGAGCATCTCGGCAAAGGAAGTCGCCACGGTATCTTCGCCGTGTACGATAAAGACCTTCTTGGGCTTCTCCGTAAAGCCCTCCAGCCACCAGATGAGTCCCGACTGATCCGCGTGTCCGGAAAGTCCCGGAAGCTGCTTGATCTGCGCCTGGATCTGGATCGACTCACCGAAGAGCTTGACCTCTTTGGCTCCTTCGACGATCGCTCTGCCGAGCGTTCCATTCGCCTGATAGCCCACAAAGAGGATCGTACACTCCGGACGCCACAGATTGTGCTTCAAATGGTGACGGATACGACCCGCCTCACACATGCCGGAGGCCGAAATGATCACCTTCGGAGTCTCGATAAAGTTGATGTTCTTGGACTCTTCGCTCGTGATGGCCAGCTTCAGTCCGGCGAAGGAGATGGGATTGATCCCCTCCCGCACCAGCTTCATGGCCTCCTCATCGAAGCAGTCCATACGGTTCGCGTTGAAGATCTCCGTCGCTTCCACCGCCAGCGGAGAGTCGACGTAGACCGGGAATTTCTCGTGTCCGGGAACCAGCCGGTTCACCTTGATCTGACGCAGGAAGTAGAGAAGCTCCTGCGTGCGCCCCACCGCGAAGGAGGGGATGACCACATTGCCGCCGCGGTCAAAGGTCTCCTTCAGGATCGCCGCCAGATCCGTCACAAAATCCGTCTTCGGCGTCTGGTGCAGGCGGTCTCCGTAGGTGGATTCCATGACCACATAGTCTGCCTCCGCCGTCCGCTGCGGCTCGCGCAGAAGCGGGATGTGCTTATTACCCAGGTCGCCGGAAAAGACGATCTTTTTCTCCGTGGTTCCTTCCCGGAGCCAGACTTCAATGCTGGCCGATCCGAGCAGATGCCCGACATCGGTGAAACGGATCTTCACCCCGTCGCAGACCTCGACGATATCCCCATAATGGCAGGCCACCATGCGTTTGATGGCCCCTTCCGCGTCCTCCATGACATAGAGCGGTTCCACCGCTGCGATATCGGCGCCGCGCTTTGCCTTTCGTGCCTTCCACTCGGACTCCATCATCTGGATGTGCGCACAGTCACGCAGCATGATGCTGCACAGATCCACCGTCGCATCCGTTGCGAAGATCTGTCCGCGGAAGCCCCGCGCGTACAAAAGCGGCAGGAGTCCCGAATGGTCCACATGCGCGTGGGTCAGAAATACATAATCGATCCGGGCTTCCGGAACCGGCAGCGGAACATTTTCAAAGATGTCCACCCCCTGCTGCATTCCGTAATCCACCAGAATATGCTTGTCCCCTATCTCAAGATAGTGACAGCTCCCCGTTACTTCATGGTCCGCACCGACAAATACAAGCTTCATAGTTGCCTCCCGTAAAGTGTACTCCCAGCCTCATTTATCATTATACCATAGCTCACCATCCATGGTTCGCCATTACTTCTCTTCGGCCTCACCGAAAACGGGGCTCGTCAGCCTTGCGACCCCCGTCGCCGCGGCCATGTAGATGAGCGGCGTGTAGAGATACAGATACCTTGCCCGCGCCTCGAATACCATGACGAAGCAGAAAATCGCCAGCACGCTGATCATCACGATCGTGTCCCGGCCGGTCCGCTTCCGGATCCCGCCGAAGAGGTTGCAGGCGCACATGCACAGCGTCAGGATCCAGAGGGCCTGTGCAAAAGCGACAAACCTGTCAAAATATTTTCCGTCGTGGTAAAAAATGCTCCGTAAGAATTTGGCCGGGGCAGTATTATTTTCCCGGAAAATATAGTAAAAGCCGCCTTCAAAGCCCCAGGCGAAGGTGCCGTCACTGAAATTGTTCAGCATTTTCCGGCTGATGAAATGCACGAGCTTGTTGTAGGGATAATAGCTTTTGATCCTCCGGATGCCCTCCTCGATATCGCCCTTCACGCGCGCCTCGGTCGTCGGGAAATCCATGGAAAAATTATTGTCCTCCTGGTTGTAGCCGCCGGCGTAGTCGTACCCCCAGCCCATCATGAAATAGTGGGCCGGCGGAAGGTAACGCTCCGGATCCGGCGTAAACCCGGTCACCTGCTTCATCCCCGCGCGCAGCAGCAGTGCGAGGACCACCGCCACCAGGACGGCAAGCACATTCCCGCCCATATAGCGCAGCCTTTCCGTGCGGTTTCCGTCCTTTAAGTGAAACAGAAAATGGAGCCCCGCGAAGAAGACCATCACGATCAGCGCCAGGATCACCGTCGGCTTGATGAAGTACCCGATCAGACTGAGGAAAACGATCAGGAACCACATCCGCACATGATTGCTTTCCTTTATCCGCAAAAAGGCCCAGATGGCGAAGGTCGGGAAAAAGATGGTATAGGTATCCGAATACGGAATACTGATCCACGGGGACAATCCGGAGAGCAGCACGAAAAGGATCCAGCTGCCGATCACGAGGTCCTTGCGGCCGGTCAGCATCCGCACGCAGTCCGCCAGCAGCCAGCCCGTGGGGGCCACCAGCATACAGCCGAAGACGATCAGCGGAAAATAGGTTGCCTCAAAGCCCAGCGCATTTACCGCTTTCAGGATTCCCGCAAAGATGCCGGTCAGAAAGAAATTGTTCGTGCACATGGAAAAATAATCCGCGTTGCCGATCTTTGCCCCTTCAAAGACCATCGCATAGACCATCTTCATGATCTTGAAGACGTCCCAGCCGCTCTCGAAATAGATCTCGTAGGACACGAAAACCTGCGCCGCAAAAAGCACCGGTGTCAGGATCCCGAGCACACGCATCAGCTTCCGGAAATCCGTCTGCTTTTCCTTATGCGCCCTCGGAAGCGAAGGCGCCTTGGACTTAGCCGCCGCGATCAGATGCATTCCCTGCGCGAGGACAAAGAGCACGCAAAGAACCCCCGCCGCTCCGTAGAAGAGGTAGCGGTTGGGGACGATGCAGTAATTGTTGTAAGGGAAAATGTGATCGTACTGATTGTCGATGATCACATAGAGAATACCCAGTACAAAGACGGCGAAAAGCAGCTCTGCCAGACGGCAAAACCACTTTTCCGCCTTAAAAAGACGATCCGACATAAAGCAAAACTCCCCTGCGTTTCGAAGATTTTGTCAGTGCATTTCATCATGCAGGAATTCAAACCCGCGGATGCAGCCGTTCCCGGTGCCCGCGTAGGTAAGATACAGCGCCTGAACGCCATCCGGGAAGGAGCATTTCCCCTCAAACGGCCACCAGATATTTTCTCCCTGCACGGTGATGGTCCCTAAGACCTCCCCGTCGTAGGCGCTGCGGATCTCAAAATCTCCGTTCAGGTATCCGCGCGTATGGATGCGCAGTCCGGTGACGCCCTTGCAGGCAAAATATTTAAAGCCCATGGTGACCCCTTTGTGGATGTTGGCCACATAGCCGGTCGCCTTGTCGCCGTCCTTGCCGTCCATGATGATGCGCGGCGCGTCCGGATCGGTTCCGACGTAGAGATCGTGCCGCTCCGTAAAGAGGTGGCAGGCGATGTAGGAAGGATATTCGCCGCGGTCCGGAAGCGGTCCGCCGTTCAGTCCGCAGGAGGTCAGCTCCGCCTGGATCACCTGTCCGTCCGGCGTAAAGGAGAGCTTCTCCGCGCAGCCCTGTCTCGTATACCAGGTGTTGTAGGTGTGACGGTGATAGAAAATATACCAGTCGCCCGCGATCTCCACCATGCTTCCGTGGTTGTTGGCGCCGTAAGCCATGGGCAGATCCGCCGGCTTGCCGTTCGTGATGCCCTTGTCCGCGTTGCTGTTTAAGATGCCGCCGTAGGTGTACGGTCCCTCGATCCGGTCGGAGGTCGCGTAACAGAGCTCATGCATCACCTCGGAGGAATAGATAAAGTAGTAAACATCACCGCGCTTGCGGATCGAGGGCGCTTCGAAGAAGGCGTGCCCTTCGAAGGAAGTCCCTTCCGAATAGCAGGATCCGGGGACCACGATCTCGGGATCGCGCGTGATGGTCAGCATATCCTCCGCAAGACGGGTCAGCATCGCACCGTGACGGCTCTTGTCCCCGCGTCCGCAAAAGCCGGTGAAAAGCCAGGTGTCCTTCCCCTCGGTCAGCAGGCCGGGGTCAAACTGCGGCTCATCCCCCGCGCGGTTCCCCAAAAGGGTTCCGTCCGCGTAATGGACATTGCCCAGATAGGAATATTTTCCGGCAGGTGTGTCACAAACGGCCACCGAGACCACATTCACCTTGTCCAATACATAGTACAGGTAATATCTTCCGTCCGGTCCGACCGTCACATCCGGCGCATAAAGGCACATTCTTCCGTCCGGGTTCAGGGGATCCTGCGTCTTCTCATAGATCACGCCCTCGTATCTCCAGGCACCGAGATCCGATACCGGCGCGGACCAGCAGACATAGTCATTCAGACAGAAGGTCTGTCCGCCGTAGCGGTCATGCGACCCATAGACATAGACCCTCCCGTCAAAGACGTAGGGCTCCCCGTCCGGAATGAATTCCCAGGACGGCAGGTACGGATTGAAAGCTGTTGTGTGGCTCATTTTTCCTCCTTTTATGCGACGGTGCGCATCCCCTCATATTCGCTCAGGTCTCCGTTTTTCTCCTTTGATCTGCATGCTTTTCATAATATTCCGCCTTGTTGCGGTACATGGCTTCGTCCGCCCGCCGGAAGACCGAGAGATAGTTCTGATCCTTCCCGCGGCTGTAGGACGCAAAGCCCGCCGAAATCGCCAGATCGGTCGGGTAGCTCCGCTCCTGCCGGTTGAAGCGGAGCAGCTCCTCCTCCATGTTCTCCGACAGCTGCTCCAGCGTCCGCGGCTTGACGGCTCCGTTCAGGACCACGATGAATTCATCCCCGCCGACACGGAAGGTATTCTTCCCGCCGAACACATGCCGGATCACATTCGCGGCATCGATGATGACGCGATCCCCGATGGCATGTCCGTAATTGTCATTGATATTCTTCAGACCGTTGACATCAAAGACGCCGATGGTAAATTCCGGATCCGCTTCCCGGATCTGGCGGTCCAGGTCCTCCTCCGCCTTCATGTAAGCCGCTTTGTTGTTGACGCCCGTCATCTTGTCGATGGTCGCCTGCGAACGCAGGAAGGAGATGTACGCATGGAGCTGATCCTGAATGATGCGGATCTTCTCCGCCAGCAGGCCGATATCGATATGTTCGCCCGCATTTTTCGCATTTTCCTCCGGCCCGGACAAGCCGATCACGCCGATCTCCTGATCGCTTACCTTGGCATTCAGCGATTCGATCTCTCCGGACAGCGTATTCAGATCGCTGTAAATCGTCCGGAATCTGCGGCGCATGCGCCCCGTCAGCACCAGCATGATGGCCAGTCCCGCCACCAGGGACAGAACGCAGCCGACCACCACCGTGAGGATGCTTTTTCGCACCTGCCCGTCATACCATGCAGCGCTGAAGTCCACGGCGATGACGCCGGCCACCTTCCCTTCCGAATCAAAAACGGGCGAATAGGCACTGTAGAAATGCCCCCAGGCATCGGAGTAGGGTTCTTCATCTATGGTATCAACACCCGTAAAAGCCCGGACCAGCGCCTCGGTGACCGCCACCGGCGCCCCGAATTCTCCGGGATCTTCCACCGCCGGATCGACGGTGAAGGTATAGGTGCCGTCACCCATATCCCGGATCCCGTAGATATATTCCAGCGCAATATTGTCCTGAAATGCCTTCAGGATCTGAAGCGTCTCCTGATACTCCGGGGTATCCTCATCTTCCTTCCGAAGGCGTCCCAGCACATCCCCATCGACCAGATCCGCCGCGGAACTGGAAATGTCCACCATACGATTCTGAATCATGGTCTTCATGGCTTGCTTGGACTGGTGCACCAGTGCTGCCCCAAGCGCCATATTCATCACAATAAGCAGAAGGGAGATCAGGATGGCATACCTGGTCGTCTCACGAAGACTTCGTC
This sequence comes from Lachnospiraceae bacterium, assembly GCA_017544405.1. Taxonomy (GTDB): domain Bacteria; phylum Bacillota; class Clostridia; order Lachnospirales; family Lachnospiraceae; genus AC2028. The sequence goes on along the minus strand of JAFYEE010000048.1, from coordinate 19,014 downwards.
TGTTCTTCATGCCTTGTCTCACACTCCTTTGCGTCTTACTTAAGCTGTCAAACGCAGGTTTCACATCCCTTATATATTAGCGCAATCCATCCTCTTTTTCCACCGGCGCAGATCTTTTTTCTGCTCAGATATTCTCCTCCGCGGTCACCGCGTTGTGAGCGGCTCCTCGGCCGCTTACATAAAACAAAAACCACATCCTTGCGGATGTGGTTTTGTTTTATCCGAGCGATAGACGGGGGCGCACGACGTCCTGTGGACGTCGGCCTTGCGCCGACCGGAGCGAAGCGGAGACTCAGGCCCCACCGCGGGTGAGTGGCTCCACTTGGCTCCATATAAAAACGACACACCGTGTGGTGTGCCATTCTGTTATCAAAGCGATAGACGGGGGCGCACGACGTCCTGTGGACGTCGGCCTTGCGCCGACCGGAGCGAAGCGGAGACCTAACCCGCACCGCGGGTGAGTGGCTCCGCTTTGCTCCATAAAAAATGACACACCCTATGGTGTGTCATTTTTTATGCAAGCGATAGACGGGGCTCGAACCCGCGGTCTCCACCTTGGCAAGGTGGCGCTTTACCAACTAAGCTACTATCGCATTTGTCGCTCATGTCAGCGACAAGTAATAATATACAAGAAGCATCCGGAAAAGTCAATGCTTAAATTGTACTTCTTTTCGTGCAATTGTATGCGCAATTGTGACATTTCCCGGATACACGGAACGACCGCTTATTTTGCGCCCACTTCATGGATCTGCATCTGCAGATAGACCGATCCGCCGATCGAAGTATATTGTGACAGAAGCTCCTTGCAGAGAGCTTCCGCATGCTCCGGATCCGTTCCGGGCAGAAGCACCATGTACTGGCGCAGGGAATACCCCGTGGTGATCGCGCTTAAGGGCAAAGTCTGATCCGCCGCCTTCTCCATCAGCTCCTGTTCATGTTCCGCGTCACCAGCCGCCATCCCCGCCGGCAGCGTCAAAAGCACTAGACTCGAGATCACGCCTTGCTTTCCCACCCGGTGGATGCAGTTATAGATCACCTGGAAGTGGTTGAAATCCGGATGCAGCAGTCCCTCAACGGACTCCCGCAAAAGCAGTGCATCCAGATAGGAAGCCGTCACGACATCCTGGGACTGATCTCCCGTCTCGGGGCAGTCTCCGTAGAAGCAGTAATCATTTTTGCCGCTCAGCTTGATGCGGTAGAGCGCCTGGTCCGCCGCGGCGTAAAGGCCTTCAAAGGTGTCCGCGTCATCCGGCGCCTGCGCGATCCCGATGGAAACGGAGGAATTGGTCTCAAAGCCATACTCCTTCAGACTGCGGATCAGCTCGGTGATCACGGCAGCCGCGCGGTTCTCGATATCGATGCGGGAGACCGCGTTGCTTACATAGACCACGAATTCATCGCCGCCCAGACGGCACAGCACATCCTCCTCGCGGAAGAATTTCCGCAGGATCCCCGCCAGGGTGCGAAGGGTCTGATCCCCCGCGCCGTGACCGTAGGTATCATTGATGGCCTTGAAATTGTCCAGATCGAACATCATCAGCGTGCCCGGAGCCCCGGAACCGAGATGGGTCCGAACGACCTCCTCGAGGTAATGCCGGTTGCGCAGACCCGTCAACTCGTCGATGGTCGACTTGTCGCGGATGTCGGAGACCTCCTGCGTCTTCTTCTCCAGATTGGCCGCCAGACGTCTGCGCAGCTCCTCCAGCTCCAGGATGCGGGCCACACGGGACAGCATGACGCTTGAGACAAAGGGCTTTGCGATAAAATCGATCGCCCCCAGCTCCAGACATTTGGTCTCGGTCTCGGCATCGTCGTCGGAGGTCAGGATCATCACCGGGATCTCCGAGCATCCCGGGAGCTTGCGCAGTGCGGCAAAGACCGCAAAGCCGTCCATCTCGGGCATATTGATGTCCAGCAGGATCAGGTCGCATCCCTGTTCCCGCAGGAACGCAAGCGCCGAGGGTCCGTCCTCCCTGGTGACCACCTCGTATTGTTCCAGTACCTTCCCGGCGGTAATCCGGTACACCGGATCATCATCCACCACCAGAATGCGTTTTTTCTCTGTCATCTCTCTCCCTCTTCGGGTTTTCACCGCAAAAGCTTAAGGATTCATATCCTGTTTCAGTTCTTCATAAGTCTCCCGGTACAGCTTCAGCAACGCTTCATGCCTGCGGGCCGACACTCCCTCGTCCTCCGGGCTGTTTTTCAGATGCTGCTCGACGGACTTGGCCAGCTCGGACAGACCTCTGGCTCCGAGGTTCAGGGCCGTGGACTTGATCGTGTGCGCGCAGAGCCGGTATTCCTTCCAGTCTGACGCATCGAAGGCCGCCTGAAGCCGGTTCTCAAAGTCGGATTCCAGCCAGGACTGGGCCGCAGCCCGGTAGATCTCCTCACTTCCCGCGCAGTAGAGCAGTCCGAGTTCATGACTGATCTGCTTTCCGGGCACGGATTCCTCGATCTCGGGCTCTTCCGCCCGTTCCTTTTTCTTCTCCGCCTTTTCGACCCGGCGGTGCTCCACCTTCTCCTGCGGCAGATATTTTTCCAGAAGGTCTTCCATCCGGTCCACATCCACCGGCTTGGAAAGATAATCGTCAAAGCCTTCCTTCAGGTACTCCTCCCGGGCGCCGGTGATGGCATTCGCCGTCATCATAATCACGGCGGTCTGCTCGGTCAGAAGATTCTGCTCACGGAGCGCGCGCAGGGTCTCGATCCCGTCCATGCCGGGCATCATATGGTCGATAAAGAGGATGTCATAGACATTCTGCCGGACCAGATCCAGTCCCTCGGGCCCGCTGAGCGCGGTGTCGACCCGGATCCCGCTGCGGCGCAGCAGTCCGCGGTCCACCAGCAGATTGGTCTCATTGTCATCGATAAAGAGCACCTTGGTCGCAGGCGCGTAGACATACTCTCCGGCCCGGTGATCGTTCCCGGTTCCCAGGCGGCGCTCTCTGTAATCTCCGATCGGATTGTTGGAGGAGATCCGCTGCTCCAGATCAAAGGAGAAAACCGAGCCCTCACCGTAGGTGCTCTCCAGCTCCAGCGTGCTGTTCATCATGTTCAGCAGACGCTGCACGATGGAGATGCCGAGTCCGGTTCCCTCGATGGTACGGTTTTTGCCCATATCGAGCCGCTGGAAGGTCTGGAAGATCTTCTCCAGGTCCTCCTCGCGAATGCCCACGCCGGTATCGCGCACCTCCACATGCAGAAGACATCGGTCCTCCGTGTGCTCCCTGGCCTCGATCCGCAGGGTCACCGATCCGCTCTCGGTGTATTTTACGGCATTGGTCAGAAGGTTCGTGATGATCTGCCGGATCCGCACATCGTCTCCGAACATGGTCTGCGGCAGATCGGGCGATATCTCCATGATAAATTCCAGCCCCTTCTTGGCCGCCCGGTCCCGGATCATATTCTCGAGATCGCTGATCAGGGATACGGTATCATAATTATAGGCAAGAATTTCCATCTTGCCATCCTCGATCTTGGAAAAATCGAGGATGCTGTTGATCAGGGACAAAAGCGTCCGACCGGCATTCTGAATGTTCTCCGCGTAGCTTTGGATCTCCGTCTCGCTGCTCTCGCGCATGATCATTTCGTTCAGGCCCAGAACCGCGTTGATCGGGGTCCGGATCTCATGGGACATCTGCGCCAGAAAGTCCGATTTGGCCTGTCCGGCGCGTCTCGCCGCTTCCGCGGATTCCTTGAGCAGCTCGTTGGCTCTCTCCTGCCAGTGTATCATGGTATTGACCAGGAGAACAATGATCCCCATACAGATCCCGAAAAGGACAAAGAAGAGGAGGTCATAGGTCACGATGCTTCCGTAGATCACGCTCCAGTTCTTGATGCCGATGATACTGAAATTCGAGGTCGGGTCGATGGTGGCCATGGCGACCTTCCAACGGCCGTCATAGTCCCTGAGCATGACGGGATCCTCGGAATAGACCGCCTCCAGATAGCCTCCGCGCTCCACGGACACGCTTCTCCCCGCGTTCAGCTCGTATTCCTTGTTCGGGTGGTTGATGATCTGTCCGTTACTGTCGACCAGGAAGGCGTAGCCGTCGTCCGAGTAACTCGCATTGAGGATCTGCGTCAGCTTATCCAGGTAAAAATCGATACCGAAGATGCCCAGAAACTCACCGCTTCGGTCATAGACGCGCTCGGAGAGCGTCACACAGTACAGCCCGGTCTGCTCATCGTAATAGGGCGCGGAGATATTGAATCCGTCCTCCTTCTCGGAGGTAACCGAATCGATGTACCACTGCCGCTCTTCCACCTTCCAGCCTTCATCCGGCTGCCAGCCGTTGTTCATGATGACCGTATGCTCCGCTTCCGGATTGGTCATGTAGGTCACCGAGATGGTTGAATACTGCCGCGTGATCCCGTCCAGCCACTGCACGGCCGCCTCGTAGTCCTCGAGGATCCCGGGATCGGAGGAGATCGCGCTCACAAACATATCCAGTATGCTCTTCTGCTCGGCGATCCAGAGATTCAGCTCGTGCGCATAATTGTTGACCTCCATCTGCATCCGGTCGTTTCCGTCCTGACGCATCATGCGCGAGGTCAGCAGAATGGAGATCAGCATCGTAACCAACAGGATCGCAAGGATCCCGAGCAGGAAGATATGACTGCTCCGATCGCTCAGTTCTCTCCGGGGCTTCGGGGAGAGCTTTTGCGTTTTTTCCTTCTGCGCTTCTCCCGCGCCGATAAAGGAGTGCAGCCCGGAGATCATATGATCCAGCGCAAAGGCGGATTCCCGGATCAGCCCCATGTGCTCCCGCTGATTGCCGCTCTCCTGCAGCTCCTCGTAGCTGCTCAGCTCCAGGAGCCTGCGCATCGGCTGATCCAGCTCGGACGAGAGAGATTCAAAGGCTTCCTGCTCTGCGCGCAGCTGCCGTTCCACCCGCATCCGGCTGCGATAACTTACCAGATACAGGGCGATGATCCCGGCCACCAGAAGCATGTTCAGAATGGAATTGCGGATCAGCTGGATATAGCTGCTCCGGTAGAGATCCCAGTTGCTGACGGTGGAGATCAGGTACCACTCGTTGGCCGTACAGCTGTAGAAGATCGTACTCTTCGTGCCTTCGATCTCCGCGCTGAAGTACATGCTGTCCTCGCCGGAGGACAGGATCCGCTGAAAGACATTGGTATACTGCGGAAGCGCCTCCGAGACCAGCTGTCCGATCACACGCTCGTCCGAACAACCCACGATCTGACCGGAACCACTGATGATCAGCGCGTCTCCGCCGTCCTCGCCCGCGATCTCATGGATCGATTCCTGCACGGAGCTGAGGGTGTAGTCCATCCCCAGCACGGCATCCCGGTCTCTGAGCAGCACGGAGACGGTAAAGCACATATCTCCGGTGACCGCATCTAAATAAGGCGCGGAAATATACAACTTTCCCACGCCCTTTTTGCGGGCCCCCTGAAACCAGACCCGCTCTCTTGCATCAAAACCCTCCGGCTCTTCAAAGTCCGGAATCACAAACCAATCATCGCCTGCGGCATAGACATTGGTGCCGTTCACGGAACCGGTCACCTGCTTCCAGCGATTGCAGAAGTCCAGGATCTCCTCCTCGGAAGCCCCCTGCTGGAGCAGGCTCTCAAGCTCGCTCTCCGCCTGCCACAGATAGACCTCGGCCTCCTTCAGGACGCCCTGCAGACGACCGGACACGGTCTCAAGCTGCTCGCGCCCGATGATCTCCGCCTGCTCGTTGGTCATGCGGTAAAACAGGCTCCCATTCAGAGCAATGATCGCCAGGATCAAAGCTGTCACGACCACGAGCACGCCATAATTCAATCTGTTAAACAGCTCTGTCTGCTTCAACTTCCCTCTCCGGTCCTTTCGCAATTATCCCTGGCTTTTGGGCTTACAGTCTCGTCTCCACAAAGATGTCATAGATGGCGCGGATCGCGGCCTCAAAATCACTGTTGGCCACACCGATGATGATATTGATCTCGGAAGATCCCTGATCGATCATTTTCACATTGATATGCGCATGCGCCAGCGCGGAGAAAATACGTCCCGCAGTACCTCTGGTGGAACGCATGCCGCGTCCCACGACGGCGATCAGCGCCAGATCGGACTCGATATCGATGGTATCCGGCTTCGCCAGACGATGGATCGCGGTCACGACCTTCTGCTCCTTGTCCATGAACTCGTCCTGATGGACAAAAACGGTCATGGTGTCGATCCCGGAAGGCAGATGCTCGAAGGAGATATCACTCTCCTCAAAAGCCTGCAGTACCTTGCGGCCAAAGCCGACCTCGGTGTTCATCATGTCCTTCTCGATGTTGACCGCGCAGAAGCCTTTCTTGCCGGCGATCCCGGTGATGATGTATTTGGATTTCTGGCAGGTGCTGCCCACGATCCAGGTGCCGCTGTCCTCGGGCAGGTTGGTATTACGGATATTGATGGGAATCCCCTCCTGGCGCACCGGGAAGATCGCATCCTCGTGGAGCACGCTGGCTCCCATGTAGGCAAGCTCGCGCAGCTCACGGTAGGTGATGGTCTCAATCTTCTGGGGACTCTTGATGATGCGGGGATCCGCGATCAGGAAGCCGGACACGTCGGTCCAGTTCTCATACACCTCCGCGTGGATCGCCTTCGCCACGATGGAGCCGGTGATATCGGATCCGCCTCTGGAGAAGGTCTTGACACGCCCGTTCGGAAGCGCCCCGTAAAATCCGGGGATGACGGCATTGGTCATTCCGCTCAGCTTCTTGCCGAGCACCCGGTTGGTCTTGTCCGCGTCGAATTCGCCCTTGGACTTAAAACAGATGACGGATGCGGCATCAATGAAGGTATATCCGAGGTATTCCGCCATCAGGATCCCGTTGAGGTATTCTCCTCTGGAAGCCGCGTAATCGCTGCCCGCCTTCTCACGGAAATTCTTCGCGATGACTTCAAATTCCTCATCCAGCGAACATTTCAGTCCCAGGCCCTTGATGATCTCTCTGTATCTTGCGTGAATGTCCTCCAGCTCCTTCTCAAAGGGCTGATCGTTCTCCGCCAGGTCGTAGCAGGCATAGAGCATATCCGTCACCTTGGTATCCCGGGCGTCCCGCTTTCCGGGTGCGGAAGGAACCACGAACCTGCGGTCCGCATCGCTGCGAATGATATCGCCCACCTTCTTGAACTGGGCCGCACTGGCCAGAGAGCTTCCACCGAACTTTACAACCTTCGACATTTTTTCATCCTCATTTCTGTGTAGTTTATATTTATTTTATACTTTCCGCTTCGGGATTACCACCCCATAATTGAAGCACCGGATGATTTGCCGCCGCTTTCCGGCGCCTCTCATCCGGCACTGATCTTTCCTTTCGGACTTACGCAAGGATGCGAAGCACCCCGTGCACGTTTTCCTTCCATCCGTCCAGGGCCTGCTCGAGATCACCGGTCTTCACGCAGCCGGTCAGATAGCCCGCCTGCTGCTCCATTCCGCTGACGGTGATGATGCTGCCGTCGGGGAAGGCCTTCTCCATCTCCCCGAGCAGGGACTTATCGACGCGCAGCAGGAAATTGCTCTTCGTCTCGGAGAGGGGCCAAAGCTCCACCTTCTCGCTGTCCCAGCCGCCCGGGATCTCGCTTCCCTCGCTGAGCACGGCATCGATGACATCGGACACCACCGCGCTGGCCGTCGGAAGCTTCCCCGCGCCCTTGCCATAATACATGGTATCGCCGACCATGTTGCCGGTCACCATGATCCCGTTGAACACATCGCTGACACCCGCGAGAATGTGATCCTGCGGCACGAGGTGCGGCGCCACGTACACGGACAGGCGTCCCCCTTCCTCCACGCGGCTGACGCCGAGCAGGCGGATGGTGTATCCCGCGACATTCGCCAGCGCAAAATCCTCGGCGCTGATATTCATGATGCCCTCGGTGGGCACTTCGGCGCTGTCCACGAAATGTCCGGTCATCAGATTGGACAGGATACAGATCTTGCGGCAGGCGTCATGTCCCTGCACATCGGCCTCCGGATTGCGCTCCGCGTATCCGAGCTCCTGCGCTTCCTTCAGAACCGTCTCCAGCTGGGCGCCCTCGCGATCCATCTTGGTCAGGATGTAATTGGTCGTTCCATTGAGGATGCCGACGATGCTTTCGATCTTCTCCGCGGCCAGGGAACGCACCAGCGGACGGATCAGCGGAATGCCGCCGCCCACGCTCGCCTCAAAGAGGTAGTAGCAGCCGTGCTCCTTTGCGATCTGCAAAAGCTCCGTGCCATGCGCCGCGACCAGCTCCTTATTGGAGGTGCAGACGCTCTTGCCTCGCTCAAGCGCGCTCTTGGAGAACTGATACGCCGCGCCGACACCGCCCATGACCTCACAGACGACGGAGATCTCGGGATCGTCCAGAATGATGTTCACATCGTGGACGATTTTTTCTTCGAACGGATCCCCGGGAAAATCCCGCAGGTCCAGAATGTATTTTACGTGAATGTTCTTGTGGATGCGCTGCGCGATCAGGGCATTGTTGCCCTCGATGACTTCCACGACACCGCTTCCGACCGTTCCGTACCCCAATACTGCTACACTGATCATTTTTTCTGCTCCTTTATTCCTTTGCCAGTATTTTGACATGATGCACTCCCTTTTGCCCCTCGAGCCGGGAAATCATGCTGGAGATATCTCCCGTGCTCGGAAGGATCTGAACGCTCAGGGTCAGGGAAGCCATCCCGTTCAGCGGAATACTCTGATGGATCGTCAGAATATTCGCCTTGTAATCCGCTACCGTCTTAAGGACATCCGCCAGATACCCCGGTTCATCATCCATCTGAAAGGTCAGGGTGATGGTGGTCCCGAGCGCATTATCATGAAACGGAAAAATATCATCCTTATACTTATAAAAAGAACTGCGACTAATGCCCACCGCATTCGTCGCGTCCTGAACGGAATCCACTTTTTCCGTCTCCAGAAGCCTCTTCGCTTCCACGACCTTCAGCAGCACCTCGGGCACTGCCTTCTGCCGCACCACATAGTATGTCGATTCTTCACTCATTTTCCTACCCTGTCTTTCCGCTCTGCTGCTCCTTTCACGGAACATGGCAGCCTGCAGAGCATCCGCTCAGAGGTTTCCTGTTTGTATCTGTACGGCGTACAGTTGTATGCCGTTGAAAGATATGATAACACAGCCCCTTCGCTCAAACAACCAATATTTTTCCTATTTTCCGCATTTTTTTGAAAAAATGCGTGTGCAAGTTGCATAAAAACAGCCCCCGGCTTTCCGGGGGCTGTGCTTCCGCGCTCCTTAAGAGCGGACGCTTATTGATTGAGCGGATACTTGTCGGTCAGTTCCTTCACGATGGCGCGTGCCTTGGAGACGCCTGCTTCGCCTTCCTTGATAACGGTGGCGATGGCTTCGGCCACGCGGTCCATGTCCTCCGTGTTCAAGCCGCGGCTCGTGACCGCAGGGGTGCCGAGACGGATGCCGCTGGTGACGAAGGGAGACTTGGGATCGTTGGGGATCGTGTTCTTATTGGCCGTGATATGTGCATCATCGAGGAGCTTTTCGATCTCCTTGCCGGTCAGGTCAAAGGGCGTCAGATCCACCAGCATCAGGTGATTGTCAGTGCCGCCGGAGACGATCTTGATGCCGCGGCTCATCAGGCCCTTGCAAAGTGCCTGTGCATTGTCCACGATTCCCTGCTGATATACCTTGAACTCCGGAGCCAGCGCTTCCTTGAAGCATACGGCCTTTCCTGCGATGACATGCATCAGCGGGCCGCCCTGGATGCCGGGGAATACGGCCTTGTTCAGCTTGTACTCATCGGCAAAGGACTGGCTGGACAGGATCATACCGCCGCGGGGTCCGCGCAGGGTCTTGTGCGTGGTCGTGGTGGTGACATGTGCGTAGGGGATGGGACTCGGATGAAGGCCTGCTGCCACCAGTCCCGCAATGTGCGCCATGTCCACCATGAGGACGGCGCCGACCTCGTCCGCGATCTCGCGGAACCGCTTGAAATCGATGGTTCTCGCGTAAGCGGAGGCACCCGCGATGATCATGCGGGGCTTGCACTCCTTCGCCTTTGCTTCGAGCGCGTCATAATCGATGAAGCCGTCGTCATTGACGCCGTAGGGAACGATCTTGAAGTAGCTGCCGGAGATATTGGCCGGGCTGCCGTGGGTAAGGTGTCCGCCGTGATCCAGATTCATGCCCATGATGGTATCGCCGGGCTTGCAGACCGCGAACTGAACGGCAAGATTGGCCTGTGCACCGGAGTGGGGCTGTACATTGACATACTCACAGCCGTAGAGCTGCTTTGCGCGATCTCTTGCGAGATCCTCCACCACATCCACGCACTGGCATCCGCCGTAATAGCGCTTGCCGGGATAGCCTTCCGCGTATTTATTGGTCAGGGGGCTGCCCATGGCTGCCATGACGGCCTTGCTGACCCAGTTCTCGGAGGCGATCAGCTCCAGGTGGGAATCCTGGCGCTCCATCTCGGCCACGATGGCCTCTGCCACTTCGGGGTCAACTGCTCTTACTTCATCGAGAGAATACATTTGATTTTTCCTTTCCTCACATACCTGTTACTTTTTCTAGTGGTTCTCCGCCGCCGCGTGTTCTCCGGGATTGTCTTCAAAACGTGCACCGAGACACCGGCGATACACTGCCCTCGCACAGGGCAAAAGCAATGCATTCCTCCCGGAACGGACAACCGTCTTCCATTGTAGCACAAAGTCTCTCCCTGTAAACATACCTTTTTTAGGATATTTTATGTCGCGATTTTAAGGTTGCGAAATGCGGGATCCTTCGATAAACTGTGAGTGATTCTTCGTCCGGACGGACCCGCCCGGCCGGGAATACCGGATTATCCACACTTTCAGGGGAGGTACAGGAAATTGAATCAAACGGAAAATACAAAGATCCGCGCTCTGAAGCTGGGACCCGCGAACTGCGCGGTGGATCTCGGAGACGGAAGCGAGCGCGGCGAATATGTGGATCAGGACTATATCCTGCAGCGACTGGGTCGTCCCATGCGCGGCATCAGTCTGATGTACTGCTACTATCCGCTGGACCGGGGCTGGCCGCTGCGCGCCAGCGAGGCCTTCCGGGACATGGAAACCAGCTTTGCCTGGGACTATCCGTACGATGACTACTTCCCGTTCCGGGGCGGCCCGGACGGCAATACGGAGGACGAACCGTTTCCTTTCATGCGGGAGATCCGCCGGCACGGGATGGATGTGATCCTGACGCTGACCATGGATCCGAAGCTTCCGGAGGAGCATATCATCGCCATTGCGCGGCAGCTCCGCCCCTTCGGCCGGATGCAGCTGCGTGTCAATCACGAGGCCACCGGCGGCTGGTTTTCCTTCAACAAACGCGCCTCCTACCCGGAGGTCTCCGACTTTTTTGCGCATGTATGTGAGATTTTCCACCGCGAAGCGCCGCATATCAAGCTGATCCTGTGTCTGGACGGGTATCGGAATGCGGACGATGAGAAGATGGAGAAGGAGGACGATTTCCTCTCTGCGATCCGGGCGGCGGATATCGTCTCCGTGGACCGGTATCTTGCCCTGCACTGGGGCTGGCCCTACGATGTCGCCGAGGAGGGTGGCACGACCTTCGCGCGCTACAAGGTGCGGGATATCTATGCCCTGACAAAAAAGAGCTGCCGGCGCTACGAGGAGCTGAGCGGCCGGAAGCGTCCCATGGTGCTCTCGGAGCTGAACGCCGACGGCGATGTGACCGGTGCCCGCGAGCAGGCAGATATGATGAAGGAATTCGCACAGCTCGTGAAGGAGGATCCCGACCATTGGCTGGATGCCTTCACGCTGTACCAGTTCCGCGACCGGGGCCGGCTCGGCCTCGAGATCGAGGATCCGAACAACCGGAATGTCGGGATCGAGCAGCCGCTGATGAAGACCTTCCGCGAGATCATCCGGGATCCGTTCTTCTCCCCCTCCCTGGAGGAGGCGGAGGAGGTGCAGCTTCCGGTGCGTCTGCGCTGGGGCGGTTCCGAGGATGCGGAGGGGATTTCGATCCCCCTGCACTTTGACGCGGATCCGCACTTCTGCGAAGCCTACTTTACCTCCGACGCACTGAAGGAAGCCAATTTCCTGATGGAGCTGAACGGACGGTGGTTCTGCAAAGCGCCCGGCGTAACCTGCGTCGATTTCATGAGCGCCTTCTTCGAGCAGCCTCTGAGCGGCCCTGCCGACCTTACGCTGCATCTCTTCGCGCCCCCCGCTTCCGGGGAAAATGATCCTTCGCAGGGGGAGGACTGGGCCATCAACTATTACTATACGCTGACGGAGCTGCCCGAGATCCGCATCCGCACAGCCCCGATCGCTAAGTAACATGAGCATATGCTACATAAATGGTCCGAATCACGACAGGTTCCACCGCGCGATTCGCTATCGCCAATCCTAATGCGAAGCACATAAATGGTCCGAATCACGACAGGTTCCACCGCGCGATTCGCTATCGCCGGTGTCCTCACGCAGCGGTACTAGGCTCGCACAGTACGCGAGCCAAGGACCGGCGTTGCGGACGTCGCGCTTGTGGAATCCTGTCGCACTCCGGACCATATACATTGTCGCACTCCGGACCATATACATACAAAAGTCCCGAAGATACTTATCTCCGGGACTTTTCTTATTTCAGATTCACTTCAGGTTTACTTCAGATCCACCCGCCGCTGCGCAGGATCCAGAGCCATGCGGTGAGCGTGAACGCGCTGAGCAGCGTGGTGAGCATGACGACCGAGCTGCTGACCGTGCCCTCATGCCCCATGTTCCGGGCCATGACGAAGCTGCTGACCGTGGTGGCGGAGCCGAGCATGACCAGGATCGCGACCAGCTCCTGCTCCCGGAAGCCCAGCGCGATCGCGGCCGGAACAAAGACGCCGGAGAGCCCGACCAGCTTGATCAGAGCTGCCACGATCGATACCTTTCGGCTCGCCAGGGCCTTCTTCAGATCAAAAGTCGCCCCCATCGCCATCAGTCCCATGGGGGTGGCCACCGCTCCGAGACTGCTGACCATGCGAAGCGGAATGCCCTTAAGCGGGATCCGGAGCGCCGACCAGAGCAGCCCCAGCACGATGCCGATGAGGATCGGGTTCGTCACGATGCCGCGCAGCGTCCGCTTTGCCAGACGGCGCGCCGAAGGCTGGTCCTTCGGCGTCTCTGCATCCCCGGCTTCCGCCATCGCACCCGCATCCGCCGGCCGGAAGACCGAGAGCAGTACCACGGCGAAGATATTGTACAGCGGCACGCTCCCGATGATCATCAGAGGCGCCATACCGCAGTTCCCGTAGATATTCTCGATGAAGGCAATCCCCAGAAGCGCCGCGCTGCTGCGATAGGAGGCCTGGATGAATTCCCCGCGCTGCGACCGGTCCACAAAAAGGAGCGACAGTCCCGACACCAGCGCGATGGAAAAGAGGGTCACCAGGAAGCAGAAACCCACAAAGCGTGGGCTCCAGACCTGCGAGAAATCGACCGTCGCCAGATCCTCGAAGACCAGCACCGGCAGAGCCACGCGAAAGACAAAGGTATTTAATTTGGAGGCGAAGCCCTCTTCCATCCAGCCGATCTTCCGGAAAAAGACGCCCAGAAGCATCAGCAGAAAGATGGGCAGAGTCGCGTTCAGACTGAAGATCAGATTTTCCATACCGGTATCATAGCACACCCCTGCTTATGGTTCAAAGTCCCTGATCGCTTCCAGCGCCGGGAGCAGATTCCCCTTATAGTCAAAAAGCGCCTGATTCGCCCACTCGTTGCCGCAGGGCCCCGGATCGTGCATATATTCCAGCGAAGCCGGCGTCGCCCACCCGCTGCCGGGCACCGGGATCCAGGCGGGTTCCCACCAGAAGAAGCCCTTGCCGCGATCCTCCGCCACGGAGGCCACACGGCGTAAGAAATCCTTCGTAAAATCCGTCTGTCCCTGAACCGTCATCGGATAGTCCAGATTTTCCAGAAGCGCAGGTCTGGTCGCATAGCCCTTCCGCTCCTCCGGGCGGAGCTTCTCATAGGAAGCATAATCCTCCATGGTATATCCCATGGAGACCTCCGCAACGATCAGATCCTTGTGATAGCGGGTTGCAAGATCGTTCATGTTGTCGCTGAGCTGCTGCAGTCTTCCGTGCCAGAAGGGATAATAGGACAGGCCGATATAGTCAAAGTCCGCCGCCCCGCCCAGAAACTCCGGCGAAAGCGCAAAATAATGATCGAACCAGTCGCGGTACATCGCATTGTTCCCGCCGTTGTCCAGATGGATCATCAGCGGGATCTCCGGCGCTGTTTCCCGGCAGGCCCGAATGCCGGCGCATACAAAACGGGCGATATTTTTATATTCCGGTTTCTGCCCTTCCGGCCAGAGAAGTCCGTTGGTCAGCTCATTTCCGACCTGGACCATGGTCACATGAACACCGCTCGCCAGAAGAGAGGATAATGCGTAACGCGTGTAATTAAACACATCCTGCGCGAGCTGCGCAGCGTCGTGTCCCTGCCAGGCCTTGGGTTTGATCTGTTTCCCGGGATCGGCCCAGAAATCACTGTAGTGGAAATTAAGAAGTACGCCGAAGCCAGCCTCGCTCACGCGCCTTCCGATCTCACGGGTCACCTTCAGATCGTTGCCGCCTGCGCCGTAAGGCGCTCCTTCTTCCGATCTCGGATCGTTCCAGAGACGGAGGCGGATCGTATCGATCCTGCATTCCTTCAGGATCTCCAGAAGATCCTTCTCCTCTCCGTTCCGGTAGTATTTTGCCCCGCACTGCTCCAGTTCGAGCATGGTGGACAGGTCCACCCCCCTGATAAATTCCCTCATCTTCCGTCGCCCTTTCCGCAGACAGCCATACGCCGCGCCTTCGCACTCCAAAAAGCGGAGCCGCTCCCCGGGAGCAGCTCCGCACCTTGCCGTGTCAGTCAAAATCAAATTTTGTGAACCGCTTCTTCATCGCACCGTAACGCATCCGCACGATCTCGTTTTTCGCCAGCACATCCTCCTCCGTGCCGCGGTACTGGCAGCGGATGCAGCTGTAGATGCCGGTCTCCTTATTGTAGAACATATCAATGTCCAGATCGCGCATAAAGCAGGAAGGACACCTGTAATTTAATTTGCCTTTTGTAAGTTGAGCCATGTCGCAAATACCTCCTTATCTGCAATCTGCTTGCGATATCCAAGGGTGAACATGGGCGAGAAGGCATATCCTTCGCGAATATAGCCTTCCGCTCCGCCGGTCTGGGTCATGGAGACCTTCGTCTCGATGGCGGGGATCACAGCGGATACTTCCTTCGCGTCCGCCACCGCTTCCTCGCGGCACTTGTATTCGTACTTGATCTCCTTCGCATCCGCCTTCAGCGTGATGCAGGTCATATCCTCGGGATACTCGGTGGTTCCGTAGCAGGCCACCATGTACTCGTTCAGGAAGACTTCCGCGTTCGGATCGCTCATCTCGAGGATGTTCCGCTCGATCTTGATCGCGGAGGAGCCCTCCTCAAAATATTCCTTCGTCTGCAGCTTCACGGTCAGGCCGCGGAACTCGATGGTCACGGGATCGAGCGTCAGGATCCGTGTCTTGCCCTCCTGCGAAAAATGTGCCTTGGTCGGGCACAGGCACAGGTCGACTTCCTCGCCCTTATAGCTTAGCTTTGCGCTGCGCACGGTGCCTTCTCCGGCATAATGGGTGAAGTATCCGGCCCGGTACTTCTCCTGGATCAGGAAGGGATAGGAGGCATCCTGGACATGCTTTGTGCCGATGCCGACAGGCCACTCGAGCTTTGCCGCATAGGGACGCAGATCCACGATGGCGCCGCCCTGGTCCATGTTCACGCAGGCTCTCATGTAGGGATCGCAGTACCAGAAAAGCTGCTTGTCCGACCCGTAGAGAATGTCTCTCCAGAGCGCGCATTCCGGCTCGGTGTAGCTCTTCTTCTCACGGTAGTAGTCGGCAAATTCGGACATGGTCATGTCGACCAGCTTGCCCTCCTTCTTCAGATCTCCGTAGTACTTGCAGCCCTCGCTGTAGGACTTGTAGAGGAGCTCATAGGGGGCTTCCCAGCGTCCCATTTTGTTCATCCAGCCGGGGCCGACGAACATCATATTGTAAGCATAACCATTGTTATATTTTGCCAGAGCACGGTACTGGTCGATCAGATTGAAGAGGTAGGGGAATTCCCAGGTCTTGCTGTCGTAGATCATCCCGCGCAGGACATTCTGCGGATGGGTTCCGAAATTGGAACCGTTCCCGTCGTAGCAGGCGATCAGATCCCTGGAAAGGTGCGGGATCGCGACGATGCCGGAATCCTCTTCCTCATTGGCTGCGGGGGCATGCGTGTTCTGCTTCGAGGGAATCCAGGGCGCCCAGGGGCCTCCGTCAAAGAGCGTATACCAGGAATTGTTGCAGGTGTGGTAGGCCTTCGGACCTTCCTCCCAGCAGGTCGCCACGGCGCACTTGACACTGGGGTACTCCGCCTTGATGAAATTGATCAGATCCGCGTCCAGGTAGTAGGAACCGGTCGACTCCGGGTAGAATCCGAAGCGCTCATAGAATTTTCCGAAGACATCGCGCACGATGGTCTTCTTGTCCTCCATGGAGAACATCCAGATGCAGAAATCCTTCGTCTTATACTTCTCGCGGAATTCCTCGCAGGGCAGTCCCAACAGGCTGAGCGCGATTTCATCGCCGTAGACCTCGTGGTCATGCTTCGCGATCTCCACGGCCTCATCGTTGAAAAGCGATGCATAGGTCATCTGAATGGTCACCTTCAGGCCGTTTTCATGTGCCAGACGCTGCTGCGTCTTGAAGATATCCAGCGACTCCGTAAGGAGCTTCTCATCTCCGATATCCTCCTCCTTGCCCTGTCCGGTGATGGTGGCGGAATACTCCGGTACCATTTCCGGCCGGTGGATAATATTTACGATAAACTTGTCTTCCATGCCTTCCTCCTGCTTCTGCGCTTCTACCGTCTTCTCTTCCGATGCGTTTTCCGTCGTTGCGCAATCGGTTGCTCAAGTAAGATAAGTATAGCAACCCTCCCACCGGATTGTCAACCGAAAAAACAATGCACGGGTTCGGGTTGCTTTCTATACGGTCATTGCTTCGCTCCGTCCGCTTTTGTCCTGCGCCGTCCGCGGAGGACGAGCGCCGCAAGTGCCGGGAGGCTCATCAGGGAGAGGATTTCCGCCGCTCTCCAGTACCAGGGTTCCCGGAAGCGCACCAGCACTTCTCCGCTGTAATTTTCCGGCAGGAGCACACGGATCACATAACCCGTGCCATCCGTGATGGGCAGGGCGCCCCCGTCCGCCGGATTTTCCGCCACATAGCCCTTGTAATGAAAGACAGGAAGCTCCAGAAAGCTGTCCGCACCGGCCCGGTCCACCTGCACGCGCCGGGTACTGCCCACGCTCTCCGTGACCCTTCCTTCCGCGTTTTGAAAGTACGGTGTCCCCATTTCCGTAGGAATACTGCTCCCGTAGCGGAGGTACTCCGCGCCCCCCACGAAGAAAAGATCCAGATCCTCCTCCCCCCGAAATTCCTGCTTTTCCACCAGATCCAGGCCGGAATACAGGCATGGTGCCAGGAGAACCTGCGCCAGCGCGATCCCGCAGATCGCCCACCGGATGCCGCGTCCTTCCCCGAAGCGCTTTCGGAGCAGCACCAGGCACTCTCCCGCCAGCAGGGTCAGAAGGACCACCGTGACGGTCAGAAAACGCCAGGAGAACTGAAAGGTATCCAGGAGCAGCACCGCCGGGAAAACCGCAACGATTTTTCCCCAGGGCACCAGCGCGGTGGAAAGCACCAGGAAAAAGACAGACCAGACCCAGAGGAAAAGCAGACGTCCGTTCTTCCGCTCCGGGATCAGGAGCACCGCCCCCACCACCAGCGCCAGAAGCAGGATCGGTCCCGGCGTCATCGGCAGATAATCATGGATGTGCCCCTCGCTTCCGAAGATCGAGTCAAACAGCCGGAAGACCGCCTGCACCTCCACCGTTCCGCCGTACCCGGTAAAGGGCACCTCGTGCTGCGGACCGGAATTGATATACATCGGTACCGTCTTCATGTAGTCGAAGAAGGGAACCAGAAAATACGCATTTACCGGCAGCCAGAGGCTGGCCGCGCCCCCGATGACCGGGAAGAGGTGCTTTTTGCGCAGGATGCCGGGCCGGGAGAGAAAAGCCGCCAGCATTCCGATCCCGGCGAGGCCGATACTCAGGTTGTGCACCGATACGATCCCCGTCATGCCGGCCGCCAGGAGCAGCATCTGCCGGACGCCGATCTCGCGCTCACGGTCAAAGATCTCCCAGATTGCCAGCGCCAGCACCGGATAGAAGGCAAACGCGCTGTATTCGCCGACCGCCGCCCGCGTGTGAAGGTCCAGCAGCCGGTAGGTCGACATGCAGTACAGAAGGCACAAAAGTCCCCCGATCGCCCGGTCCCGGAAAATCTGCGTAAAACACCGCCAGGAAAGGAGGACGGTGGCCAGATTGACCAGCAGAAGGTAGGTCTTATAGGCCGTCTTCAGGCTGAGGCCGGCGATCCGCATCAGTGCCGGCAGATACAAAAACAGGTCATTGTACAGAACCGGCACGGGATATCCGTACCCCTCCATCCAGAGCGCGTCCATACGCACCGGGAAAACGCCGTTCTTAAGCTGCTGCGCGAGGGATTCCAGACGGATCATATGGAACATGATGTCATGTCCGGGGATCACCTGACGGCTCAGCAGGGCCGGAAGGGCGCTCAGGAGAAAAATCCCGGCCAGAGGAAAAACCACCGCCCGGTTCTGCCATATTTTTCTGCGGAAAAACACCAAAAGCGCCGCCGCCAGGATCACGCACAGCGCAAATCCCAGAATCTTCCCGTATCCGTATGCCTGCAAAATCTCCGATATTCTCAACTCCGTTCTCCCCGGTCCCTTCCCTTTTCGCCGGACCTTTCCTGCCCGCTTTCGGACGGACCGATACCATTATGCCACAGCCGGACACACCTTCGCAACGATTCCCGCCGGCCGGGCCGCGCATACGCACCCGCACGTCTGTCTCCTGTCCGATGCCGGCCTCGTTGTCCC
>JAFYEE010000006.1 GCA_017544405.1 Lachnospiraceae bacterium | reverse complement strand
CGGCTTCCGTATGCTTGTTAAAGAGCGTGCGGCGGTTGTAGCGGTCGGCGTATTCCACCCCATCCGAAAGCAGCCGGTAGATCAGATCCCCATCCGTCAGATGCACGGTGCTGGTTCGGTCCGGCCGGCTCATCTTTCCGTCCTCTCCTACCACCCAGAAGTAATTGCCTTCCTGCAGACCGACGATCGGCTCGATCTCCGCGGACAGGATATTGCTGCGCTTCGGAAGGTAGGAATCGTACGGAAGCAGCGCATAGCGGAAGCAGATAAACAGCCCGACGGCCAGGACCGAGGCCAGCAGCATCTGCCGCTTGTGCCCGAAGAAGGCGCGAAAGCCTCTCTGGAAGATACTGTCCAGGATACCGCTCGTGAGGATGCATACGAGGACGCAGAAGAAGATGTCCCAGACCACGTCGAAGCGGTTACCGACGATGGTGTTGACGATCCAGGCGGTCAAAAGCCCTGCCAGGACGGAGACCCATACCCGGGAAATGCTCTGCACCCATTTGGAGGAGAGACCTCCCTCCGCTTCCTCGCTGCTGCGTTTGCGGTACAGAAGGAGTGCGGCTCCGAAGCCGAGCAGCATAAGGACCGTGCTTCCGATCAGGGTGACAGGGAACTGATCGAACAGATTTCCGAGGGGAGAAAGCATGCTCCCGCTCGTATTCAGGAAGCCATAGAGCAGCGCGATCTGCGCGCCCAGCGGAGAGAGCCACAGGATATGATCGAGGCTGTCAGACGGGAGGAGGAAGGTGGAAAGGAACTCCTCCATGAGCAGCACGATCAGTCCCCAGCTGGCGACGGCGACGAGACCGAGGAACCCGATGCAGAAGATGCAGTTCAGGACATTGCCGCAGAGCACCACCCCCACCAGACACAGGTGGTATACGATGAGGAAGATCAGCAGGCTGAAGGCAAGCGTGGACCATGCGCTTACGGCCACCGTGTGGGCGGATTCCGGAAAGCGCGATCCGGCCGCGCGGAAATATCCGATCACGAAGGTGGGGATCCAGCAGACCAGGAGTGGCACCAGCCAAAGCAGCAGCCCGTCCAGGTAGATCGAGAGAAAAAGCCTCTCCCTGCGCACGGGCATGCTGTGGTACAGGTCCGTCATATTTTTCGTGAAGAGGAACCGGAATCCGAAAAGCGCCGAGGTGACGGCCGAAGCGATCGCGATCGTCCAGAGGAGCATCGGATAGGCACCGTGGAAAAACCGGACGATCGCCTGAACGGTGGCATCGTATGGCGCGTAAGGGTCCGCCGGGTTGAGGGTGATGAAAAACAAAAGGAGCACAGGTCCCGCGATCAGCTCGGCCAGCAGGGAAAATCCCAGCATCCAGTGGCGATGCCGGAAATCCTCCAGCACCAGCGACTTAAACGAGATTTTTGAAGTCATAGCCAAGCACCTCCGTTTCACTGATAAAGATTTCCTCGAGCGTCAGAGGAATGATTTCATAGAATACAGGCTCCATCGCAGAGAGCGCGGTCTCGATGCGGGTCCGTTCCCCGCGCAGCGTGAGCGTGTACAGGGATCCGCGCTGCTCGGTATTGAGGATCTTGAACATCTCGCCGAGCGCTGCTTTCTGCTCGCATTCGCGGAATACGACCTGCACCTTGTAGATGCCGAGCTTCAGGGCGTCGAGATCCTCCGAGAGCAGGATGCCGCCCTTGTGCAGGAGCCCGACATGATCACACAGATCCTCCATCTCGCGCAGATTGTGCGATGCGATGATGGGGGTCAGACGGTGCTGCTCCACTTCGCTGAAGAAGAGCTTTTTCACGGCCTGGCGGATGACCGGGTCGAGCCCGTCGAAGGTCTCGTCGCACAGAAAATACTTGCAGCCCGAAGCGATGCCGAACAGCAGGGAAAGCTGCTTTTTCATGCCCTTGGAGAAGGTACTGATCTTGCGCTTCGGATCGAGCTTCAGGATCTCCATCATCGAAAGGAGGCGCTCCCTGCCGAAGCCGGGGTAGAAGGTCTCGTAGAATTGCAGCATTTCCATGGGCGTGCCGCCCTGGAAAAAGTACTGGTCATCGGAGATGAAGAACAGGTTCGCCTTTACCTCCGGGTGCTCATAGACCGGCACTCCGTCGACCAGAACCTCCCCGCTGTCCGGGCGGTAGATGCCGCTCAGGCACCGAAGAAGGGTACTCTTGCCGGCACCGTTGGTTCCGATCAGTCCGAAGATCTGACCATCCTCGATCTTCAGGCTGATGTCCGCGAGGGCTTCCACCTCGCCGAATTTTTTCCTGACGTTCTTTATTTCGATCATACTGTCCTCTCCCTCATTCCCTTTCCGCGTCCGGCGCAGCATATACCTTCCGCACGCATGCGAGTGCCTGTGCTTCGGTGAGTCCGCCCTGGCGCACCTGGTGCAAGACTTGAGTCAGCTGCTGTTCCAGCCCCGAATCGTGCGCGCTTTTCCATTCCGAACTCTCCGAGACATAGTTGCCACGTCCGGTGATCGTATAGATGTAACCGTCCTGCTCGAGCGCGGCATAGGCGCGCTGGATCGTGTTCGGATTCACCGACAGATCCACGGCCAGATTGCGCACAGACGGCAGCTTGTCGCCCGGCTGCATCGCGCCGCCGACGATCAGATGGATCATTTTCTCGGTAACCTGTTCGTAGAGGGGACGCTTGTCCCGGTAATCCAGAATAATCATAAAAAAGCCTCATCCGTAAAAACATAGTTAAGTGTATTAACACAAACGATACACTTGATACGATTAAGATACCACGGGCGTTTCTTCTTTGCAAGCACTTTTTGAACAAAAAAAGCACGCCCTCACCGGAGAGAGGCAGCGTGCTTTATTTATCGGTCACAGGGAAAAAATGGGGAAAGGAGCCGGATCAGTCGCAGGTCGGTGGACAGCTCC
Source organism: Lachnospiraceae bacterium (assembly GCA_017544405.1). Taxonomy (GTDB): domain Bacteria; phylum Bacillota; class Clostridia; order Lachnospirales; family Lachnospiraceae; genus AC2028. Next base: position 15,980 of record JAFYEE010000006.1, on the reverse strand, counting down.
CGCGGATCGCAGGAGAGGGCGCCGCTGCCAATAAGCGGCAGCAGGCCGCAGATGTCGGCGCCGAGGAGCAGGGGCTTTTCGGAAGGCAAAGCGAGGTCGCCGGTTACGATCTGAAGACATTCCTCCAGGAGCTCCATGGAGATCTGTCCCTGGTCCCAGTTGGTCGGAAGCTCGGTCTCCGACAGGATGTCCTTGTCGATCGAAAGATAGACCGGCAGAGGGCTCCCCGGGGGATCCTGCGCCGCTTCCCGCAGCACCTCCTTCAGGGCCTCCGTGCCGCGCTCTTGCAGATCTTCTTCCGGGAGGAAGAAAAGCTTCCTTGGGGAAGCGTCCGGATCCAGATAGGAACGGAGCGCGTCCCCCAGCTCCTCCATGGAGCGACGGGGCGGACCTGCGAGGATCATCTGCCGCAGGTTCGGGTCCGTATCCAGAAGCACCTTCGCCCAGCTGCCGCAGCTGAGCAGATCAAACATGGCGCTCTTGCAGTCGGTGTGGTGATCAAAGAAGACGAGCCGGTAGGGCTGCGCGATCTGCCCTGCGAGGAGGGCGGTCATGTAGTGGTAATTGCCCGAATCCAGGAGATGGATGCCACGGATGCCATAGGGAGAGATGCGGCGCAGGATCTCCTCCCGCGCCGCGTCGTCACAGTACATGTCCGTTCCCGACAGATCTGTCATATCGATACGGACCGCGCCCGGCAGGGCGCTTTGCAGATCTTCGGGGTATGTGGTTGTGAAATCGAAAATCAGATGTTGCATATGCTTAAGGTTGTGTCAGATCCCGTCCGAGGATCACCTTGAAGATCTGTCCCCACTTGGGAACATTTCCCTTGTAGAGGCTCATCATCCGGTAGACGCGTCCCGACAGTCCGGTCAGAACGAGCGCCAGACCGTAGGTGAGGATCAGGCCCAGAAGGATCGCCCAGAGCGGTGCGGTGCCCAGGATCGCCCCCGCGGGAGCGACCAGCACGGCCGTGAAGGGGAAGATGTACATCCATACGGGCGTGGAGCCCGCGGACATACCGCCTCCGAACATGGACAGGAAAAAGCTTGCCAGCAGGATCATAGTAAATCCGGAATTGGTACTGCCGACCTCCTCCTTGGTGCTTGCGAAGGATCCGAAGATGGCCGCAAGCGAGCAGTACAGAAGGAATCCGCCCAGGAAGAAGAGGACTGCGATCACAAATCCGCCGGGCGAGAAGATCGTCATGCCGGTCGAGGCCGATTCCACGGCTCCTGCCAGCTCCGCGGAGGACTGCGCCGTAGCGGAGGATCCGGCCAGGGAGAAGAGGTTGACCAGCGGCGCTGGATTGATGATGAGCGCCAGAAGGCTCCCTCCGATGAGTCCGACCACCACACTGACCAGCCAGGTGGCGATTTGGATGAAGGCGGAGGCCACGATGGCGAGGAGCTTTCCGAGGACCATGGCTTCCGGACGGACGCTGACCAGCATCATATCCATCAGCTTGGATTCCTTCTCCAGCACGACGCTCATGGAGACGCCGCTGCAGTAGAGGATCACCAGGAAATACATGAGCATGATGCTGACATAGGGAAGCGCAAAGCTCAGGCCCTCGATGATGCTGTCGCGGGTGGACTGGGCCTTGGCCGCCTGGTCGACGCCGCCGGAGCGGTAGTCGCTGACGGTGTAATAGGAATCGTCGGTGCGGGCGATCATCTGCAGCATCTCTTCGCCGCTCTGCTCTTCACTGACGAGGAGACCGGTGAGGACCTGCGACTGCTTTTGCAGGAATTCCTCCAGATGCGAAGCGTCGCTGCGCCCTAGGCCGGATTCGGACGGCACGATCAGCTGAAGCCGCGGTGCGCTGTCCGTCGCCGTTACGAGGAGCACCAGTGCGGGCTCCTTCGCCTCATTGATCCGGTCCAGGGTCTCCTCGACACCGGTCGCGGAGACGTATTGCAGATCCGTGTAATTCTCAATGCCGAGGTCGTTCAGCTTGTTAAAATCCGCTTCGGGACGGACCTCGTTGACGACATAGATCTTCTGCGCGTTGCAGGGATCGATGTTGTCGCTGTGATTTTTCTTGTACAGCTCGGATAAGGGCAGGATCAGAAGCGGCGCCAGAAGCAGGATCAGCGCGATGGTGATGGTGCCCCCCCGGTATCCTTTTCCCTTCAGCTGGTTTCGGAAGGTGAAGGAAAATACTTTCTGAAAACCTTTAAACATGCTGTGCCTCCTTTCCGGCCCCGAGCTTCGGGAACGCGATACGCAGGATCTCACGGAAAGGCACCTTGCCGGAATCGTTCATGGCAAGTCTGCGGTAGGTCCGCGCGCAGATCGTGACCAGCAGCACGAGGAAAGCGCCGTTGATGGCCAGGAAGAGCAGGAAGACGATCAGGGAGATCTTCCCTGCCGCATAGAGCGCGGGCGCGATATAGACCGAGATCATCGGAATCAGGGAGCAGACCACGTGCGCGGTGTGATTCGTGATCGACGGGACGAACATCGCGATCAGATAGCCGGCCATGCTGATCATCATCACGGTGCCGGTGGAGGACTGGGAATCCTCGACGGTCGCGCAGGCGCTTCCGGCGATACCGGCCATGACGGCAAAGATCAGATAGGTCAGCACCACACTGACGAGGATCGCCAGGATGCTGCGCAGATTCATGAACATATGCAGGTCAAAAATGCTGAAGATCTCCGCCGAAGCTTCGGAGCCGGTGACCTTCCGCATGATGCTTGAGGCGATCAGCGCTCCGCTGCCTCCGAGGGCGATCATGGACAGCACGTAGGCCATCATGGCGAAGATCTTGCCCATGACGAGGGCGGCCGGATCGACGCAGCTCAGCAGCATATCCACGAGCTTGGTGGATTTTTCCTCCACCAGGGAAGTGATGATGAAGGAGACGGTGACGGATACGATGACCAGCACGATGACCGCATAGAGGATGGACACGCCCATCATATCCAGGTTGGTGACACCCTCGTCACCGGCGCGGAAGCGTTCCTCCGTGACGGGGGAGGCGATGCTGACGCCCCTTTGCATGCCGGAGATCGCGGAGGCGCTCAGGTTCATGCCGCCGAGTCTGGCCTCGTCGAAGGCTGCCGAGACGCGGCTTCCGAGCGTATGCTGTTCGCTGGAGCTGATCTCGCTCTCGTCGGCTGTGATCGTGCAGACATCATAGGTCGGCAGCAGGCCGGATTCGGACAGCTCGATCAGGACCAGCAGGTCCTTCTCCGTCAGACCTTCCAGCAGCGCGTCCTTCTCCGACGCGTCCCGGAAGGAAGTCTCGATAAACGGCAGGAATTCGTCGTCCTTCGGCAGATCCGCCGGACCGAATTCCACCTCGGTCAGGTTGCAGATGTAGAGCTGCTCCGTATCAAGGTTCTCCGGGGTGACTTCGTCGATGAAGGTAGTCTCGGCCGCGTTCACGCCGGCATTTCCGGAGATCAGCATGATCACGGGCATCAGGGTCATCATGATGACAAAGGTGATGAAAGAGGTGCGATACCTCTTGTCCTTGAAGGTCTCGCGAAGCGTGAAGAGAAAGACCTCGCGCAGACCGCGCAGGTGGTTATTCTTCATTGTCCGCACCGACCTCCTTCACAAAGATCTCGTGGAGCGAAAGCTCGCGGAGATCAAAACGGACGATCTGCACACCGGCACTGATCAGGGCCTTGAGCAGAGCGTTGGCCTGATCGTCTCCGGTGACGCGGATGTCATATTCAAATTCCTTCTCGCGCAGGATCTGCGCGCCGATCGCCTCGACGTAGGAGGTGATGTCCTGCTCCACCTTCAGGCTCAGGTTCACACGGCCGAAGCTCTTCTTGATATCGTTGAGATTGCCGGACACCACGGCCTTCGACCGGTGCAGGATGGTGATATCCGTGCAGAATTCCTCCACGGCCTGCATCTGGTGGCTGGACATGATGATGTATTTGCCCGCGTCGATCTGCTCGCGCACGACCTTCTTCAGGATGTCCGAATTGACCGGATCGAGACCGGAGAAGGGCTCATCGAGGATCAGCAGATCGGGATCCGAGATCATGGCGATCATGAACTGGATCTTCTGCTGGTTTCCTTTGGACAGGGTATCCGGTGTCCTGGGCTTTTCCTTTTTCCGTGCTCCGCCGAAGGCGGCTCTCCCGGCGGCCGCTTTGCCTGCCGGCGCTTCGGGCATCTGCTGCCCTCTGGCTGCGCGCTCTGCGGCTTTGGCCTCCGCCTCCAGGGCAGCGGCCTTCTCCGGATAAAGATATTCCTCCACCTGAAGCTTTTCCGCCCACATCTTAATGCGGGAATCGATCTCCCCGGCGGGGACGCCGCGCAGCTGCGCAAAATAGCGGAGCTGGTCGATGATCGGATATTTCGGATACAGTCCGCGTTCCTCGGCGAGATAGCCGATGTTGCAGGTGGTAAAGCTGAGCGGCTTGTCCTGCCACAGGACTTCGCCGCTGTCCTTCTCGAGCATGTCGAGCATCATGCGGATCGTGGTGGTCTTGCCTGCTCCGTTGGTGCCCAACAGGGCGTAGACGCCGGGACCGGGCATCTCGAAACTGATGTGGTCGACAACCGTCTTCTCCCCATACTTTTTGCTTAGATCATGTACTAGCAGACTCATGTTTCTCCCTCTCTTCACAATCTTCCGCTTTGCGCGGATACTTTAGAACGGTAACGAATAAAAGTACGATTCCCATACTACCACATATTCGGTCATAGTACCACCTTTCGGATGGAAACGATGCGGAAAATTTGCCCGTGGTAATTCGTGCGTTTCGGGCTTACAATAAGAACATGGAAAATCATCTGCCGCAGGCTTTTGCAAATCGAATGAAAGAAATGCTCGGGGAGGAGTATGCTGCCTTCGTGGCCGGCTATGAGCTTCCTCCGGTGCGCGGTCTGCGGTTTAACCCGTTGAAAGGTCCGGCGGCGGATCTGCCCGGGACGGAAGACTGGGGCCTGCGTCCGGTGCCCTGGGCGGAGAACGGATATTATTACAGCGAAGAGGCGGCGCCCGGCCGGCATCCGTACCACGAGGCGGGTCTTTACTATATTCAGGAGCCCAGCGCCATGATCTCCGCACAGCTTCTGGAGGCCCGGCCCGGAGAGCGGATCCTCGACCTGTGTGCCGCGCCCGGCGGCAAGAGCACCCAGATCGCCGGCGCCATGGCAGGAAGCGGGATCCTGGTGACGAACGAGATCCACCCGGCCCGTGCGAAGATCCTCTCGGAGAACATAGAGCGCATGGGGATCGCGAACGCGCTTGTCACGAACGAGTCGCCGGAGCGTCTGGCGGAGCGCTTTCCGTTCTGGTTCGACCGGATCATGGTGGACGCGCCCTGCTCCGGAGAGGGGATGTTCCGGAAGAATCCGGAAGCCATTTGGCAGTGGAGCCCGGAGAATGTGACGCTCTGCGCGCAGCGCCAGGCGCAGATCCTGGACGATGCGGTAAAGATGCTCCGCCCGGGCGGTGTGATGGTCTATTCCACCTGCACCTTCGCGCGGGAGGAGGACGAGGAAAGCGTAAGCGCCTTCCTGGAGCGCCATCCGGATTTTGTAAGGGAGAAGGAAGAGCGGATCTGGCCGCACAAAGCTGAGGGAGAGGGACATTTTGCCGCGCGGCTGCGGCGTGCGGGGGATGCGCCGGCACCGGAGAACCCGAGGGTGCGCGGGTGCGACGCCTCTCTTCTGAAGGACTTTGTGCAGTTTGCGGAGGATACGCTTACGCCCGAGTCCCCGCTTTACGACCGCGCGCGGAAGCTGAAGGGGGCCGGGAAGGGCACGCCGGCCGAAGGCTTTCTCCTGTTCGGGGAGAATCTGTACGAGGTACCGGAAGATATGCCGGATCTGCGGGGCCTTAAGGTCCTGCGTCCCGGTCTGTGCCTGGGGAGCTTTAAGAAGAACCGTTTCGAGCCTGCGCACGCGCTGGCGCTTTCGCTGCGCCCGGAGCAGGTGCGGAGACACCTGAAGCTGTCGCTCGAGGATGCGCAGCGCTATCTGGAAGGACTGACGCTGCCGGCGGAGGGAGAGAAGGGCTGGACGCTGGTCTGCGTGGGGGAGTATTCGCTCGGCTGGGGGAAAAATGCCGGCGGAATGTTAAAAAATCACTATCCGAGGGGGCTGAGAAAATGAAAACCAGAATTCTTTATGAGGATGCGCAGCTTCTCATCATCTACAAGCCGACAGGGCTTGCGACCCAGACGTCCCAGCTGATGCAGGAGGATGTGGTCGGGGAGCTCAAGAATTACCTGCGCAGTCCCTATATCGGCGTCATCCACCGTCTGGATCAGCCGGTGGAGGGTCTGCTCGTCTTTGCCAAGGACCGGAAGACGGCGGCGGCACTTACCGCCCAGATGCAGGACGGCATGGTGCGCAAGGAATACCGCGCGGTCAGCTACGGGACTCCGGGAGAGATCTGGGGAGATCTGGCCCCGGGGGAGGTGACGGATGTCGGTCATACGCGCATTGAGCGGATGACTTCCGGCTGGAAGCTGCGGACCTTCCTGCGCAAGGTCGGAGCCGGTGTGGGAGCGGCCGTGGACGCCTCGGATCCCGAGGGCAGGGAGTCGATCCTGAATCTGGAACAGGTGGCGACCCGGGACGGATGCACCCTCTGGAAGGTGCGCCTCGAGACCGGGCGTTTCCATCAGATCCGGCTGCAGCTCTCCGATTCCGGGCTTCCTCTGCTCGGCGACGTAAAATACGGAAGTGACGAAAGCCGCAGGAAATCCGACGAGCTCGGCGTAAACGACGGCGTGTCCCTTTGCGCGGACTATATCGAAGTGCTGAATCCGAAAACGAAAAAGAGACTGGAGCAGAGAATTGAACCGCAGGGCAAAGCCTTCTCAATCTTTTGAATTGCATAAGCGATTCCGCGGACTGGCAGGTGGCGTCCTCGGACTGTGGGTTTTTGGGGTGGGGGCCGTGGAGCCGCTTTACCTCTCGGACCGCTTTGCGCTGGCCGGAACGGATAAATCCAACTTTTACGCGCGCGCTGGGCTCCTCTGCGGAGGGCTCCTGCTCCTGGTGCTGCTGGCCTATGAGATCACCGAACTGGTGCAAAAGCTGACGGGGCGCGCGCCGCAGACCGCCTCCCGCGCTCGGCTCTCTTCCGCCGGCCCGGCAAAAGGAAACCGGCGCCGAACGATCGCAGATGTGTGGCGGGAGCTCTATGGCAGGATCGGAACGGCCGGCCTCTTCGGCGCGCTCTGGACCGTGTCACTGCTTTTGTCCTTTTTCTGCAGCCGGTATCGCGGGGAAGCCCTCTGGGGCGCCCGCGGATGGTACATGGGCCTCCTGCCCGAACTCATGGGAACGGCGGCTTTTTTTCTTTTTGCGTATGTCTATGACGGCCCGCGCGTGCTGCCGCTCATCCTGCTTCCGACGCTGGCCGCGGAGAGCCTGCTGGGGATCCTGAGCCGCTTTCGCCTGGGGGTGGTGCCCTCCGAGGATCCGACCAAGCTGGCGACGATCGGCAATATGAACTGGTACTGCGGCTACCTTGCAACTTTGATGTTTGCCGCCGCGGTCCTTCTGTGGGGGAGAGGCAGTGAAAAAGAGATCTGCAGCGCGCAGGGATCCGGCGGGAAGCAAAAAGCGCTGCGCACGGCGGGCGTGATTTTTCTGACGATCACGTCGCTTTTATCCTTCATGGCGATGATGATCCAGGGCAGTGCAAGCGGGATTCTCGCACTTGCGGCTGCCTTTATGGGACTCTGGGGGATCTCCCGGGGAGACCTGCTCCGGATGCAGCGCCTGCTGGAGCTTCTGTTCCTTTTCTTCCTCGGCGCCATGCTGCTTTGGACCTTCTGCTACTTCGGGGATGGCATCAATTACCGGGACAGCTTCGCGGACTTCTGGACGCGGACGCCGGTGGGGGCCGCGGGCATGATGGTCACGGGGATGGCGATTGCCTACTGCAGAATGAACGGATCTGCGGACGGGAAGGTGCAGTCGAAATCACAGCCGGCCATGCAGCCGAAGCGTGGGGTGCAGTCGAATCCGGTCGTGCGAACGAAACGCGGGAAAGCTTCCGTCTCCGCAGCGGACCTGGTGTATTTTTCGGTGCTGGGCGCAATGCTGCTCGGCACGCTGGCACTCGGGATCTATATCCTGGCCGTGCGGATCACGCCGGGCTGGGGAAGCAACCGCGGCGCCACCTGGTATGTGGGCTGGCAGATCTTCCTGCAGCAGGACTTTTTGCACAAGCTGGTCGGCGTGGGGCCCGACTGCTTTTTCCCCTTCCTGCGGGACGGGGCGGCCGAGTGGCTCGAGCGCTTCTCGGATCAGGTCTTTGACTACCTGCGCCTCACCAATGCCCACAATGAATATCTGACGCTTCTGGCGAATGGCGGGATCCTGGGATGCGCATCCTTCGCCGGACTCATGGGAACCGGCATTTTCCGCCTGCTCCGCGCGGGGCGAAGGGGCAATGTCCCGGCCGCCTGCTGCGGGATCTGTCTGCTGGCCTATACGGCCAACAATCTCGTCAGCTTCCGCACAGCCCTGACCCTTCCGCTGATGTATCTGCTGCTTGGGCTGGGCGAGTATTACCTCGGACGGGGATCCGGGGATGTGAAAGAGAGAACCCGTAAATGAACGAATTACGAATCATCAAGGTGGCGGAGCTGCGTGCCAAGCTCTCCGCCATCCCCGGCAAGCTGATCCTGAGCGTGCTTTTGCTGGCCGGGATTAATTATCTGCTGGCCGGTCGTCCGGCCGATCCGCAGGAGATCCTGACCTATGTACAAGAGCGCCCCCTCGTGGAGGTGCTGGGATTTGTCGCGATCTACGGCGCGTGCAGCTATCTGTATTTTTTCATTCGGCTGATGCATCATGCGCTGTTCGGGATCGTGGCGGGCATCGCACTGGTCTGGGCGGCGGTGAAATTTTCTCCGATGATGAGCGATCCGCAGAAGCTGGGCGTTGCGGCGGTGATGCTGCTGGGCGGACCGGTTATGGATCTGTGGCATTTTCTCCGCTACCGGAGCCTTCGCAGGCGCGTGATCGAGGAGAGCCGGCAGGCGCCGGAGTGGTACAACGGCGGCGACTACGAGGACGGCTACGGAGAGGGCTATGACAACGGCTACGGAAGCGGGTACGACAGCGGCTACGAACGCGGACGGGCCGCCGGAAGAGAGCAGGAGCAGCGCCGGATGGAGGATGCTTACCGCGCCGGTGCAAGAAGTTTCCTCGAGGATGACTACGAAGAGGAGCGGCCGTCACGCAGGGAGGCCCTTCCGGACCCCGGCGGATTTTTCCGCGGATGCAGGGACGAGGCATCCGTCAAGCGGCGCTACCGCGAGCTTTGCAAGGTGTATCACCCGGACAGCGGCAATGGAAGCGAGGAGATTTTCGTCGAGATCCAGGAGCAGTACCAGGAGGCACTCGCCACATTTTGACGAAGGCCCGTTTTTTCGATATAATGGAGAGTAATAATTTTCACTGCAAGGAGAGGAAAAATGACGAACAAAGGTCCCTATTATCTGACGACGGCAATCGCATACACGTCCGGCAAGCCGCATATCGGCAACAGCTACGAGATCGTGCTGGCGGACAGTGTGGCAAGGTATAAGCGCGCGGACGGCTATGATGTGCATTTCCAGACCGGAAGCGACGAGCACGGGCAGAAGATCGAGACCCGTGCGATCGAGGAGGGCATGAGCCCGAAGGAATTCGTCGACATGACCGCGGGTACGATCAAGCACCTGTGGGATATGATGAACACCTCCTATGACCGTTTCATCCGCACCACCGATGCGGACCACGAGCGCGAGGTGCAGAAGATCTTCAAACGCTTCTATGAGCAGGGCGATATCTACAAGGGAGCCTACGAGGGCATGTACTGCACGGAGTGTGAGGCCTTCTATACCTCCTCCCAGCTTAAGGACGGCAAGTGTCCCGAGTGCGGCGGCGAGGTGCATCCTGCCAAGGAGGAAGCGTATTTCTTCCGTATGAGCAAGTATGCGGACCGACTGATCCGGTACATCAACGAGCATCCGGAATTCATTCAGCCTGTCTCGCGCAAGAATGAGATGATGAACAATTTCCTCCTGCCCGGTCTGCAGGATCTGTGCGTATCCCGCACCTCCTTCAAGTGGGGCATCCCGGTGGATTTTGATGACAGACATGTCGTTTATGTGTGGCTCGATGCGCTGAGCAACTACATCACCGGCATCGGCTACGATACGGACGGCAGCAGCGATCTGTACAAATAGTACTGGCCGGCGGATCTGCACCTGGTCGGCAAGGACATCATCCGCTTCCATACCATCTACTGGCCGATCTTCCTGATGGCACTCGGCGAGCCGCTTCCGAAGCAGGTGTTCGGACATCCCTGGCTGCTGCAGGGCGGCGAGAAGATGAGCAAGTCCAAGGGCAATGTGATCTATGCCGATGACCTCGTGGAGCTCTTCGGTGTGGACGCGGTGCGCTACTTTGTGCTGCATGAGATGCCCTATGAAAATGACGGCGTGATCACCTGGGAGCTGGTGACGGAGCGTGTCAATTCCGATCTGGCCAATACCCTCGGCAATCTGGTAAACCGCACGATCGCCATGAGCAACAAGTACTTCGGCGGTACGCTTACGGATAAGGGCGTGATCGATCCCGCCATCGACGAGGATCTGAAGGCGGTGGTGACCGGCGCGTATGACCGCGTGGAAAAATGCATGGAGACCCTCCATGTGGCGGATGCGCTGACCGAGATTTTCGCGGTGTTCAAGCGCCTCAACAAATACATCGACGAGACCGAGCCCTGGGTGCTGGCGAAGGATCCGGCCAAGCAGGACCGCCTCGCAACGGTTCTGTACAATCTGGCAGAGGGCATCATCATCGGCGCTTCCCTGCTCGAGCCCTTCATGCCCGATACTGCGCAGAAGATCGCATCCCAGCTCGGTACGCATCTGCGCTCCTTTGATCAGCTCGGCACCTTCGGACTGCGCACCGACAGCGAAAGCAAAGTGACGGATGCGCCCGAGATCCTCTTTGCCCGTCTGGACAAAAACGAGATCCTCGAGAAGGCGGCTGCGATCCAGAAGCGCCAGAGAGAGGAATTCATCGCACATCAGGAGAAGGCGACGGCAAATCTGGTAAAGGCCGGCAAGATGACGCAGCAGGAGGCGGACGAGAAGCTTGCGCAGCTGAAGGGAACCGCGCCCGCGGCGAAGGCAGAGGAGAAGAAGGCTCCGGAGGTGGAAGCGAAGGAGACCATCAGTTACGACATCTTTGACAAATGCCAGTTCCAGGTGGGAGAGATCCTGTCCTGCGAGGCGGTGCCGAAGTCCAAAAAGCTGCTCTGCAGCCAGGTAAAGATCGGCAACGAGACGAAGCAGATCCTCTCCGGGATCCGTCCGCACTACACCCCGGAGGAGATGGTCGGCAAGAAGGTGATGGTGCTGGTGAACCTTGCGCCCCGCGAGATGGCGGGACTGACCTCCGAGGGTATGCTTCTGTGCGCGGAGGACGCGGAGGGGAATCTGGCGCTGATGACGCCGGAGAAGGAGATGCCTGCGGGTGCTCCGATCGGCTGATCTGCGACAGGCATCCGAAAGCAACTGTTGACGAACCGTAATCACAAGGGGGATATCGCATGAAGAAAGAAAGTTTTTTCTACGATTCGAGAGACGGTATGAACAAGATTCACGCGGTTCGGTGGGAACCCGATGAGGGGGAGATCGTCGGTGTATTCCAGATCATCCATGGGATGGCGGAGTATGTGGAGCGCTACGAGGATCTTGCGGAGTACATGACCGGCAAGGGCTGGGTAGTGGTCGGTGACGATCATCTCGGACATGGCCAGTCCATCCCGGTGGGCGGTGTACCCGGGTACTTCTGCCCGGTGGATCCGGCGACGGTGGTGGTGCGTGACGTGCATCGCCTCAAGAAGATGACGCAGGAGCTTTATCCCGGCAAGCCTTATGTGATCCTCGGGCACAGCATGGGATCCTTCATCATGCGGAATTATATTTTCCGGTACGGCACCGGTATTCAGGCGGCGATCATCATGGGCACCGGCATGCAGCCCCGCGGGCTGATCAAGGTGTCAAAATGCATCGCGGCGGTTCAGAAGCTCTTCCTCGGCGGGAAGCATGTGGCGCGCGGCCTCAATTCGGTGGCCTTCGGCGCGTACAACAAACGGATCGAAAATCCCCGCTCGGAGTATGACTGGCTGAGCGTCAATACCAAAAATGTGGACAAGTACCTGATGGATCCGCTCTGCGGCTTTATTTTTCCGGTCAACGGGTTTCAGACCCTCTTTGAGCTGATCGACCGTCTGCAGGATCCGAAGAATCTGCAGAATGTACCGAAGAATCTGCCGATCCTGATCGTGTCCGGTGAGGAGGATCCGGTGGGCGATTACGGCAAGGGACCGAAGCTTACGCTGGAATCTTTGCAGAAATACGGCGCAGAGGATGTCACCCTGAAGCTTTATCCCGGACTGCGCCATGAGATTCTGAATGAGGATGCACGGGAAGAAGTGAAAGAGGACCTGTATCAATGGATCATGAGCAAGATCTGAGCACTCCGGAAGAGATCACGTATCGCTGGGCGCGCCGTGAGGAATGGAAACCGGCCATGGCACTGGTCTGGAGAACCTTTCTGATCTCCGAGGGCAGAACCTACTCGCAGGAAGGCGTCCGGCACTTTTTTGAATTCATCACGGATGATGATATCTACACCGCCTTTCTGAACGGCGGATATCAGATGCTGCTCGCCCTGTGCGGCGGAGAGATGGTGGGCGTGGGGACGCTGCGAAGCGGCAACCGCCTGAGTCTTCTTTTTGTGGAGGAAGGGTACCAGAAGCGCGGGATCGGCCGCGGACTGCTGGACAGATTGTGTGAGTATCTGAAAAATGAAGCGGGAGAGAGTTCCATCACGGTGACGGCGGCTCCCGAAGCTGTGAATTTTTACCGAAAATGCGGGTTCCTCGCGACGTCGGCCGAGCAGGATCATTCCGGCATCCGCGTCGTTCCGATGGAGCGCGTTTTCGGGAAACGGTGAGGTGTAAGTTTTTATGAAATTTCTGAACATTGACAGCCCCCTGATGGTATTTCTCGGCAAGGTGGCGGACCTGATGTGGGTCAATATCCTGACGCTGATCCTGTGCATTCCCATCGTCACGGCCGGTGCGGCCTTTACCGCCATGCACTATGTCTGCCTGAAGATCGTGCGCGACGAGGAGTGCTACATCACCAAATCGTATTTCAAATCCTTCAAGGAAAATTTCGGACAGGCCACGGTTCTCTGGCTGCTCATGCTGCTTGTGGTCCTGATCTTCATCGGTGATTTCTATCTGATCCTGAACAAGCTGGTGAACCTTCCGAGCTGGACCAACATGCTGCTTCTGGGCGTTGCGCTGCTGGTGATGCTCGTCATGATCATGATCTTTCCCGTGCAGGCCAAATTTGCCAATCCGATCCGGGGCACCATCAAGCTGACGACTGCAGTGGCGATCGCCCAGCTTCCGAGAACCTTCGCGTACCTCGTGCTGATGGTCGTTCCCTTTGTACTCGGATATATGTTCTACCAGGTGATCCCCATCGTGTTCCTGTTTGGCTTCTCGGTGCCGGCCTATGTCGGTGCGATGCTGTACAACAAGACCTTCAAAAAGATCGAGGACCGCTACATGGAGGAGCATCCCGAGGAGCAGCCGCAGGAGGAGGACGACGGCGTGCGGATCTTCAGCGATGCGCCGATCCTTCCGGATACGGACGAAGGGGCCAAAGACGGGGACAAGGCCTGATTTACTTAAAATATTTGGGGAAGTTTCGCAGAAATCTTGTAATAAAAGACAAAATGTGACAAAATAAAAACAATATCTGATAATTTCGGCAGAAGGTGTTCTTTTTTCTGTCTTACTGAGGCAATGGGGATGGCTGGCAAACAGAAGGGGCAAAAGAAGCTGTTCTTATATGGGGGGTGTGTTCTGGCGCTGCTTGCTTTGATCGCCGGCTTTGTTGTCGTGCATCACTCCAATGCCAGCTTTGCCCAGGCGGAGCAGATGGTCAGCGATCGGGTGGAGACGCTGATGCTCTCGGAGACGGGAGAGATCGACCTGCTGTTCCAGAAGACTTCCATCGCCGGGTTCACCTCGGTGGCCAGCCTCGGAAGCAACGGATATTACGGGAAGAGTGCTACGACCACACTCCTTACCAATATCAACAAGACCTGCAATGCCTACCTTTCCATGTACTGCACGACGGACGGCACCGCCTTCGACCAGAACGGCAATGTGCATCAGCTTCCCGAGGATGCCTATTCCGGTGCCCTGTCCAGTTCGGCATTCTATTTTTCCTATGTCGAGGACGATCTGGTCACCGGATCCGACGCCATCGTGTATTTTGCTCCCGTGACCAAGAACGGCGAGCTCTACGCACATCTGATCATCTATCTCGATCCCAGGATCATATCCAAAGCCAATAAGGATGCCGATTTTGGCAAGGCCTATTTCTATGTCATGGCGGACGGCGCCCAGAATGCTCTGTTCCACGGCGGGACGCGCACGGACGAGAAGCTCCTCAGCGGGGACTTCTTCGAGAACGGAGCCGTCTATGCGGACACTTCCTACAGCTGGGCGAATTTTAACCGCAACATCCGCTCGAGGACGAGTACTTCCACGATCGTCAAGACCGAGGGCGGGGAGTACATCCTCTACGCACAGCCCCTCGAGAGCGCGGGATGGACGGTGATCTACGGTGTGCCGCACGCATACTATCAGAACAAGATCGAAGCGGTGAGCGAGCCCTATCGCCGGATGAAGATGGAACTGATCCTCATCTTTGTCGGTGCGCTGGCGCTGTACGTGGCGGTCTATGTCATCTCCTCGAATGTGTCGAAGAAGCAGCACAAGAACCTGGAGAACAAGGCGGATACCGATCAGCTGACCGGTCTGACCAACAAGCTGGCCACCGAGCGCATTATCAAGGAATATATAGAGACGCACCCGAACGGGGGCGGTGTCATGGTCCTGATCGACGTGGACAACTTCAAGAAGATCAACGATACCATGGGACATGCCTTCGGAGACGAGGTGCTGCGCCAGCTCGGCCTGCGGCTCAGGACGCTCTATCGTGTCACGGACGTCGTCGGGCGCATCGGCGGCGACGAGTTCATGGTATTCCTCAAGGATGTCAAGGATCCTGCCATCATGAAGCGCGAGGCTGGCAAGATCATCACCTTCTTCGCGGGCTTCCAGGTGGGAGAATACGTGAAGTATTCTGTCACCGGCAGCCTCGGTGCAGCCATCTTCCCGGTGGATGCAGCGGACTTTGACAGCATGTACAAGCGTGCGGACGCCGCACTTTACAAGTCCAAGAAGAACGGCAAAAACCGGCTTACCTTCTACGATGAGCTGGATGGACAAAATGACGAAGAAAAAGAATAATCTTTGTATAAATGTGGTATGGCGCTGCAGACGGCAGCTGTCTTATACTAGCACAGTAAGAGATCGTAGGGTCTCGATCACTCAGTCAATGTAGCTTTGAAAGGAGTAAATCACTATGGCAAGTTTGTCTTTAAAGAACATCTGCAAGGTGTATCCGAACGGCTTCGAAGCAGTTAAGGATTTCAATCTTGAGATTAAGGATCAGGAGTTCATCATCTTCGTCGGTCCTTCCGGATGTGGTAAGTCCACCACCCTTCGTATGATCGCAGGTCTGGAAGATATTTCCTCCGGCGAGCTGAGAATCGGCGACAAGGTTATGAACGATGTAGAGCCGAAGGACCGCGATATCGCAATGGTCTTCCAGAACTACGCTCTGTATCCTCATATGTCCGTGTACGATAACATGGCATTTGGTCTGAAGCTGAGAAAGGTTCCCAAGGACAGAATCGACAGCATGGTTAAGGAAGCTGCAAAGATCCTGGATCTGACCGCTCTGCTGGATCGTAAGTCCAAGGCTCTGTCCGGTGGTCAGAGACAGCGTGTTGCAATGGGCCGTGCTATCGTCCGTGAGCCTAAGGTATTCCTGATGGACGAGCCTCTGTCCAACCTGGATGCGAAGCTGCGTGTTCAGAT
>JAFYEE010000047.1 GCA_017544405.1 Lachnospiraceae bacterium | reverse complement strand
GTCCTGCAGCAGACGCACGTACCCGGGATGTGCCCGGAAGGTGTACTGCTTGTCCGGCGCCGGTTCGCCCCGTTCACTGAAGCAGAATTCGTGATTGAGCACGGTGGTATCCGCGCCGGTCAGCTCCGCGAGCAGGTTCTCACCAACGATTCCGGGCGTTCCCTTCGCGTCATAGGTTACCTGAATGCTGTTTTGTACACAGACATCCCCTCCGTAGAGGATCGTATATTCCGATCTGCTTTCGACATCTTCCGTCCCACTGCCTGCAGCAAAATCATCCTGTTGCAGTCCGTCTGTCCCACTCTCCGGGTCCGTCCCCGTCCCGGCCGCATTCTGCGCGTCATCTGCCGCATCCTGCGTGCTTTCCGTCCCACCGGGGGTCCCATCCGCGCCGTCTGCAGGCTCCGGCTTGGGGATCGGCTCTGCCGTCAGTCCGCTCACGGTGGACGGCCGGTCAGGTGCCGCTCCTTCCGCGGCATACGCTCCCGGGCTCTCCTGCCCCACCGATGCGTCCGCTCCCTTTCCCTTCCGGTCCCGGATCAGCAGGGCTCCGACCAGGATCACCAGGAGCGCCAGCAGGATCAGATCAATTGTCCATAGAATTTTCTTTTTCATGTTATAATATGCTCAGCTCCACTTTTAATACCTTACCACGTCCGGGAGGATATTTCCATGCTAACCGCCTCATCCAATCCGCAGATCCGACAATTGCAAAAATGGCAGTCCAAAGCCTCCGCCCGCAGAGAGGACGGCATCTTCCTGGCGGAAGGGCTTCGGCTGGTATCGGAAGCGCCGCCGCAGCTGGTCCGGAAGCTGTATCTGTCGGAGCATCTGGCCGCGCAGGACGTCCCGGAGCTTGCCTTACTCGTCCGCAGCGTCCCCTGTGAGACCGTTGCGGATGATCTCTTCCCGCGGATCTCCTCCACACAGACGCCGCAGGGCGTTCTGGCGGTCCTGGATCGCCCCTCATACAGCGAATCGGATGTGTTTTCCGTGAAAAATCCGCTCTTTCTCATCTGCGAGACCCTGCAGGATCCGGGAAACCTCGGTACCATCTTCCGCAGCGCGGAGGCAGCGGGGGTCTCGGCACTGCTTCTCTCCTCGGACAGTGTGGATCCTTTCAGTCCCAAGGTGGTGCGCTCCACCATGGGCGCGATCTTCCGGGTGCCTTTCCTCCTCTGGGAGGATGGAGACGCTTTGATGCGCCGGCTGAAAAGCGTGGGGGTGACATCCTACGCCGCGCATCTGCAGGGGAAGGTCCTCTACCACGAGCCGGACTTTGCCGGTCCCACCGCCTTCCTCATCGGCAATGAGGGGAACGGACTGTCGGACCATCTGGCTTCCCTTGCGGATACCTATCTGAAGATCCCGATGGCCGGCCGCGCGGAATCCCTCAATGCTTCGGTCGCCGCGTCGCTTCTGATGTATGAGGCCTATCGCGCAAGAGCCTTCGCGCAGCCGGAAAGTTCTTTGTAGCACATGCCTTGGAGGACAAAAAGAAAGACAGGCAACGGATCCGCTTTTCCGGATCCGACGCCTGTCTATTATTTTACTGATTACAGGGAGAGGAGTCTTGCAACCTCGCACTCGTAGTCGCTGATATCCTTGGTCATGTTGAGTGCTTCCTCGATATCGATGTCGACATACTGGCCGCCGCGATATCCGACCACGCGGTTCGTCTTGCCCTCGATCAGGATATCCACTGCCTTCGCGCCCATCATGGATGCATACACACGATCCTTCGCTGTCGGGCTGCCGCCGCGCTGCATGTAGCCGAGGATGGTGGCGCGGGTCTCGATGCCCGTAGCCGCCTCGATCCGGCGTGCCATGGATGCGGAATGGCCGATACCTTCGGCATTGATGATCAGGTGATGGGTCTTACCCTTCTTGCGGTTCTCGATGATATTGTTGATGATGTCCTGCTCGTTGAAATTGTACCGCTCGGGGATCAAAATATCCTCGGCGCCGTTCGCAATACCGCACCAGAGAGCGATATATCCGGCATGACGCCCCATGACCTCGATGATGGAGCAGCGCTCATGGGAAGAGGAAGTATCCTTGACCTTATCGATGGCTTCCATCGCCGTATTGACAGCCGTGTCAAAACCGATGGTGTAATCCGTGCAGGCGATATCCAGCTCGATCGTGCCCGGCAGACCGATGGTGTGGATCCCGTTGCGGGACAGAGCCTGTGCACCGCGATAGGAACCGTCGCCGCCGATGACGACCATGCCGTCGATCCCGTGTCTGCGGCAGATCTCAGCGCCGCGCTTCTGTCCTTCGGGCGTCTTGAACTCCAGGCAGCGCGCCGTTCCGAGAACGGTACCGCCTCTCTGAATGATATCGGACACGCTCTTGGGCTGCATGTCGATGATCTCCTCATTGAGCAGACCCATGTAGCCTTTCTTTATTCCCTTAACCTTGAGGCCTCTGGCAATGGCGGTACGAACCACGGCACGAATCGCCGCGTTCATTCCGGGGGCATCGCCGCCGCTGGTCAGAACACCGATTGTTTCCATTTTATTTGCCATCACAAAATCCTCCAAACTTAATCGGCAATATTTTATTCTCTTTTCGGCCGTATTTCAACATTTTTTTAACGGTTCTTCACATTTTCTTCGCCGAAAACGGGGATCAGACGATCCAGAAGTTCCTGCCCGAGAGCAACTCGCCGGTTCGGAGGCAGAACCCGCACGGATTTGGTGGAACGGATGAAGATGACCACATCTCCGTCGCCGTCGGAATCCGCCAGAAGATCCAGCAGTTCCTTCTCTCTGGCCCGGTATGTCTCCGGATCCGGGAACTGTACAAAGAGCCCGTGCTCCGGGATGGTGATCGCCCGGGCCGGATCCCCGGAAGCGTTCTCCTTTCTGCTTCGCCCGTCCTCCGCATAGCCGGAGCCGGTATTGTAAGAGGAGGATGTATTGTACTGGCCGCGGGCATTGCCCCAGCTTCGCCCGCCCGCATAGCCGCCGCGGTTGCCGAAGCGGCCGGTGGAACGGAAAAGCTGCGCCGCCGTCTTCCCCTCCGCGTCAGCAAAAGTCACGACCTCGTCCAGCAGAAGCTTCGCATCCTTGTCCTCCTCCACGCTGACACGTCCGCGGATGAAGACCTTAGCCTCCTCCTGCAGGATCGGTCCGTATTTTTCATAGGACTGCGGGAAGACGATCACCTCCACCGGACCCATCAGATCCTCCACCGTCAGGAAGCACATCACCTTGTTCGTCTTGGTATACTTGACATTCTTGTCGGAAATCATGCCGCCGAAGATCACAAAGCTCTCATCCTCGATATTGGCCTGTCCCTTCTCCTCATCCAGCGCAAAATCGGCGCTCGTGGCAGTCACGATCTCCTCCATCCGGCTGCGGTACCGGTCCAGCGGATGCCCGCTGACATACAGACCCAAGACCTCTTTTTCCATTGCGAGAAGCTGCTCCCGGTCGTACTCGGGAAGCGGAGGAAACCCGCTCTCGGAACCGGAGGATGTATCCTCCCCGAAGAAATCGTCAAAGGTCATCTGCCCGGAGATCTGCGTCTTGCGCTCGCGCTGCAGATCGTCCAGGATCAGCTGGCTGTCACGCATGCTCTGCTGTCTGGTGCATCCCAGGCAGTCCAGGGCGCCCGCCTTGATCAGGGCCTCCACGGCGCGGCGGTTCAGCTCCTTGTCCTGCACACGCTCCAGGAAGTCCCGCAGGCTCCGGTAAGGGCCGTGCAGCTCCCGCTCCGCCACCAGCGCGGCGATCACGGGCACGCCCACGCCCTTGATGGCGGTCAGCGCGTAGCTGATCTTGCCCCCCGCCGGGGTAAATCCGATCTCGCCCGCATTTACGCTCGGCGGGACGAGTTCGATCCCCATGCTGCGACAGGTATAGATATACTCCGACACCTTACGCAGGTTGTCGATCACCGAAGTCATCAGGGAAGCCATGAATTCCACCGGGTAATACAGCTTCAGATAAGCCGTCTGGTAAGCGACGACGGCATAGGAAGCCGCATGGGACTTGTTGAAGGCATACTTGGCAAAATCCATCATCTCATCATAGATCTTGTTGCCGATCTGTTCGGAAATCCCCCGGGCCACGCAGCCGGGCACCGGAGCGGGCGGCGTCATGCCCTCGCGCTCGGCCTCCTCGATCTCCGCCTGATTGCCGTGCAGAAAGATCTCCCGTTCGATCTCCATGACGGACTGTTTTTTCTTGCTCATGGCGCGGCGCACGAGATCGCTCCGCCCCATGGAATACCCGCCGAGCTCCCGCACGATCTGCATCACCTGCTCCTGATAGACGATGCACCCGTAGGTCGGCGCCAGGATCGGCTCGAGCTGCGGGCAGTCATAGGTAATGCTCTGCCGGTTGTTTTTGCCCTCGATGTATTTCGGAATGAAGGACATCGGGCCGGGACGGTACAGGGAAATGCCTGCGATGACATCCTCGAGATTCTCCGGCTGCAACTCCTTCATGAAGGAACGCATTCCCGCGGACTCGAGCTGGAACACACCCTCCGTGTGTCCCGTGGACAGTGCGGCGAAGACCTTCGGATCGTTCATCTCCACATGTGCGGAATCCACCGTCTGTCCGGTCTCCTTCCGGATAAATTCTTCCGCGTTGCCGATGACATCGAGCGTCGTCAGGCCCAGGAAATCCATCTTCAGAAGGCCCAGGCTCTCCAGTTCATCCTTGTCAAACTGCGCGACGACGCCGCCCTCCGTACCGATGGCCAGCGGCACGTATTCCTCCGCCGCCTTCTGGCAGATCACGACACCGGCCGCATGGGTTCCGGTATTGCGCGGGATCCCCTCCAGCCGCATGGACATGTCGATCACGCTGCGGACCTGTTCGTCTTCGTCATAGAGACTCTTCAGCTCCGGATTCATCTCCAGGGCCTTCTTCAGCGTGATATCCAGCTCTCTGGGGATTTTCTTCGAGATCGCATCCCCGAAGGAATACGGCAGATCCATGACCCTCGCCACATCACGCACCACGCCCTTCGCACCGAGGGTACCCATCGTGGTGATCTGCACCACACGGTCCTTGCCGTACTTCTGCGTCACATACTCGATGACCTCGCGGCGACGGTCCGTGCAGAAGTCCACATCGATATCAGGCATGGAGACACGCTCCGGGTTCAGGAAACGCTCGAAGAGCAGCTGATACCGGATCGGGTCGATATTGGTGATCTCCAGGCAATAGGAAACAATGCTCCCTGCGGCCGAGCCTCTGCCCGGTCCCACAAGGATCCCGTGTTCCTTCGCGTAATTGATAAAATCCCAGACGATGAGGAAATATTCCACATAGCCCATCTGGCGGATGACCCCGAGCTCGTAGTCCAGACGCTCCCGCAGCGTCCGCCCGTCCCCCGCGGGCAGGTCATCTCTTCCGTAGCGCTTTTCAAGACCTTTCGTGCACAGATCGTTCAGATAGCTCCAGGCATCATATCCCTTCGGAACCTCATACACGGGGATCTTGGTGACGCCGAATTCGATGTCGACCTGACAGCGGTCCGCGATCTTCTGCGTATTCTCGATTGCCTCCGGAACATAGGCAAAGCGCTGCCGCATCTCCTCCTCGCTCTTGACATAGAACTGCCCGTCGTAATAGGTCATGCGGTCCGGATCGTTCAGCGTCCGGTTGGTCTGCAGACAGAGCAGGATATCGTGCGCGTCGGCATCCTCGCGGTAGGTATAGTGGCAGTCGTTAGTGGCCACCAGCGGGATCCCGAGCTCCTTGGAGATCTGCATCAGTCCCATATTGACCGTCCGCTGATCCGCCATCCCGTGATCCTGCATCTCCAGGAAATAGTTCCGCGGTCCGAAGATCTCCCGGTACTCCTTTGCCACCGCGCGGGCATGCTCCATATCCCCGGACAGAATGGCCTGCGGCACCTCGCCCGCCAGACAGGCCGAGAGGCAGATGATCCCCTCGTGGTATTCCCGCAGCACCTCCAGGTCCACGCGCGGCTTGAAATAAAAGCCCTCCGTGTAGCCCTTGCTGACGATCTTGAGCAGATTCCCGTAGCCCTGATTGGTCTCGGCCAGCAGCACAAGATGATAATACCGGACATCCCCCTTTGCGCTCGACTTCTCAAAGCGGGAGCCCGGTGCCACATAGACCTCGCACCCCAGCACCGGATGGATCCCGGCTGCCTTCGCTGCCTTATAGAATTTGAGTACCCCGTACATCACGCCGTGGTCGGTAATGGCCGCGGCCGTCATCCCGAGCTCCTTCGCCCGGGCCACATAGTCCTCGATCCGGTTCATGCCGTCCAGAAGACTGTACTCCGTGTGTGTATGCAGATGAACAAATGCCATGTTTCCTACCCCTCACCGAAATCACCGGCCACAGGTCCCCCCGGGGAGTCCCCGCTCTCCGGCATCCTTCCCGGATCCGTCCGCCGCCGGCTCCATGTTCCAGCACTCCCGGATCACATACTGCGGCGCGTTATTCATACTGATATAGATACGTCCGATGTACTCCCCGATGAGTCCCAGCATGATCAGGATCATTCCGCCGAAAAAAATCACCGCTGTCATAAGTGCGGCAAAACCCATGACCGCCGCCGGATTCAGGAGTCTGCGAACCACCGTGTAGATCCCGTAAATAAAGCTGAAAATTGTAGCCATCCCGCCCGCAGCCGTGGCCATGCGCAGAGGCTTCACGGAGAAGGCGGTGAACCCGTTGAACCAGAGATTCAGGAGTTTTTTCAGGGTATAACCGGAGGTGCCGACCTCCCGCTCTCTGTGATCCACCTCGACATTGCAGATATTTTTCGTCGTGCGAAGCGCCAGACCGATCACATAAGGATAGCAGTTCTGGTATCGGATCATGTCCTCCACGACAAAACGGCGCGCCGCAAAATAGCTCGAAACGGTAAGGTCCTTCGGCTTGCCCAGCATCACGCGGACCATATAATCATTGACCCTGCTGCCGAAATTCCGGAAGGTCGAGTGCTGCTTGTGCGCGTAGTGGGCATAAACGAGATCCATACCCTCCTCGATCTTGTCCAAAAGACGGTCCACCTGATTCGCGGGGGTCTGTCCGTCATCGTCGAGGCAGACCACCAGGTCACCGTCGCTGTACCGCAGACCTGCCATCAGCGCGCTGTGCTGTCCGAAATTCCGGGCAAAGGAGATGCCGTGGATATCCGAAGCGTCCTCACACAGCCTGCGGATCACATCCTCCGTCCCGTCCGGGGAGCAGTCGTTGATCAGGAAGATGTCATAGGTATACCTGTCCCGGAGCTCCTCCATTTTATCCCGAATCTCCTGCACCACCTTCGGAAGCGTGATCTCCGAGCGATAGCAGGGGATGATGAAGCTGATCTTTTCCATGTGCCTAACCTCTTCTCTTCTCACTGACCCAGTGATCGTGCACTCTGGTCAGACGATATTCAAAATCCTTGCGGTCCTTACTGTCGATCACCTTCAGGATCATGCCGGAAACAATCGACATCATCCCGGCCATCGCCACAAACCCGCAGGTAATCAGGGTCGGGAATCTCGGAACCAGACCGGTCGCCGCATATTCGGTCACGATCGGCACCATGAAAGCTGCCGCCACCAGAATCAGCGCCAGTCCGAGCAGACCGAAAAAGCTCATCGGACGGTAATTCTTGTAAAGGCTCAGCATCTTGTGAAGTACACGCAGGCCGTCAGGAATCGTCTGGAGTTTGGAACTGCTGCCCTTCGGGCGATCCCGGTAATCGACCACCAGATTTTCCACCTGCAGATTGTAATTCACCGCGTGAATCGTCATCTCCGTCTCGATCTCAAAGCCCTCCGAGAAAACGGGAAATGTCTTGACAAATTCGTACGAAAACGCGCGGTATCCGGTCATAATATCCTTGATGTCCGAGCGGAAAAGGGAATTGATGCTCCGTCGCATCAGGGAGTTGCCGAAATTGTGAAATAGGCGCTTGTTCTCCTGAAAATAGGTAGAGGAAAGACGGTCTCCGACCACCATGTCCGCATTGTGATCCAGCACCAGATCCACCATCTCACGGGCACACTCGAGCGGATAGGTGTCATCACCGTCCAGCATCAGATAGCAGTCCGCGTCGATTTCGCGGAACATTCTCCGGATGACATTTCCCTTGCCCTGTTTATGCTCATAGCGAACCACAGCCCCCGCCTTCTCGGCCAGGGCTGCGGTATCATCGGTTGAATTGTTGTCATACACATAGACCACTGCTTCGGGAAGCTGTTCCCGGGCACTGCGCACCACCTTCTCGATGGTCACCGCCTCATTGAAGCAGGGAATCAGTACGGCGATATGATCCATTTCGCACCTCTTGCATTGCCTTTTCGTTTATTTTATCATAGAAACGTGTATTAAAAAACCTTTCGGAAGGGTGATTTCATGAAAAAATCTCTCCCAAAATCCGCCATCCGGATCCTTCTGATTCTCTTTCTGCTTCTGGCCGTCGGAGGACTTACGGCCTTTCGGTATTTCAAGGTATCCGTGGGCGGATCCGGGACCTCGGCCGACCGGGACCGCTTCCGGTCCGCGCCCGGCGGAGTCCTGGTGATCTCCATGGAACCGGAGACGACGCTGCGCGCATCGGATATCGAGCAGACCTTCGGAATGCCCCTGACGGCAAATACCGTCCGCATCCCGGACACCCGCTGCCTGCTGACCTACCTGAGCGCCGCTTCCGCTTCGGAGACCGCTCCGACCGTTTTATACCTCGGCTTTCGCCCGGATCTGCTCGACGAGGCAACGCTGGTGACCTCCCGTGAGCTTGCGCATTTCCGGGAAGTCTTCCCCGACTGCCGCCTGGTCTTTCTCCCCGCGCACCCTTCGGTCGCCCGGTGGGAAAAGCTTCTGGATGCGACCGATCCCGAGAGCGGTCTGAGCTTCGAAGAGACCGCGGCCGCCTACAATGAAGGCATCGAGACCATCGTCAGCTCCGGCTATGAGCTGTACGATTTCGGACGCACCGACTGGATCATCGACAATGTCGGCAATTATGTCTCGGACTACACGGTAAATGCCGACGCAGCGCTGGTCCTCATCTCCAGGACCATCCCCGGCAGTGGCTTTCAGGTGACTCCTGAGATCGCAGCAGACTGGAATGCCGGACGGGACTTCTGGCTCCGCGCGCAGGTCACATCCCTCCCGCCTGCGGATGCCCTGCAGTCCAAATGCATCGTGGTCCTCGGCGACAGCATCTTCGGCATCTTTGAAGATTCCATGTCCATCTCCGGCATCCTTGCGTCCATGGCCGGTGCGGAAGTCTACAACTGTGCCATCGGCGGGATCATCGCCTCCGACGCCTCCGGGCGCTATGATTTCGGCCAGTCCGTGAATGCCATTCTGACAGAGGTGCCGGATGCACCGAAGGAGGACTTTGCGAAGGCGCGCGAAGCGCTGGCAAAATATGCTTCTTCCGGAGAAAAGGAGATCCTCTTTCTCATCGAGTTCGGGATCAACGATTATCTGTATCAGTGTCCGGTCCGAAACGCGGATCAGCCCATGGACACTTCCACCTACTACGGCGCACTGAGCACCGGGATCGCAAGGCTGCGGGAAGCGTATCCGCAGGCCGGCTTTCTGGTCCTCTCCCCCGGCTATTGCTATCCGGAGCAGGACATGTACGGGGTCTGGCTGGAGGATCCGCTCCTTCCGGAATACCGCGCCGCCGCGGAGGAGGTTGCCTCCGCTTATGGCCTTCCCGTCTATCGCCTGGCACAGGATGTCTACGGCCTCGACATCTCCACCTTCCACTGGCTCAGCAGTGACCAGGTGCATTACAACGAGTCCGGACGCTACTGCATCGGGCGGGGCCTGATCGAATACCTGACCGCAGCACAGTAACGCTGCCGTCATCCACGGAGAATATCCATGAAAGAAAGAATCTATGTCTGCCACACCTATTACCATGTCTACATCACGCTCCTCAAGGAGCTGAAGATCCGCGCGGAGGAAGGGAGTAGCTGGGCTCCGCACGCTACGCTCATCCTCTCGAAGATGTCCACCGATTTTGAAGAATTGCATACACGGCTTTCCGAATGCGGCCTCTTTGAGGAGATCCTGGACTATGACGAAAAACGCGAGAGTTTTTTCCCGGAGCTGGATTCCCTGCGTTCGGACACGGGGAGCGGCCTCGGCAATCTGCGTCAGCGCATCCGGCTGACCCGCCGCTTTGCACAGCTTCAGGAGCCCTTTCTCCCGGTGGATTTCCGTCAGTATAAGCAAATCTACGTCTTCTGCGACGCAGACCCCATCGGGGTGTATCTCAACCAGAAGCACATCCGCTACCATGCGGTGGAGGACGGTCTCAACTGTATCGCCAACGGCGACCTCGCCCGTTTCGACAACCGCGGGCACTTTCCGCTCAAGGCCTTCCTGTCCCTGCACCTGAATCTGATCTTTATCCCGAACGGCTACGGCAAATACTGCATCGACATGGAGATCAACGACCGCTCCCGCCTGATCTATCAGGACTTCCGGAAATACATCGAGGTTCCGAGACTCCCGCTGCGCGATCGCCTGACGGACGCGGACCGGGAGCTGATCCTGAAGGTTTTCCTGAAAAACAAAGCCGCCCTCGAGCAGCGCGTTGCCGAAGCAAGCAAAGCCGGAGACGGCATTCTCCTCCTGACGGAGCCCCTGTGCACTTTAGAGATCCGGAAGCAAATCTTCACCGATCTCATCGAACGGTACCAAAAGGAAGGCACCGTATTTTTAAAGCCCCACCCCAGAGACGAGCTGGACTACGAGACTCTCTTCCCGGAGATTCCCCAGATCGACAAAAAGGTTCCGATGGAGATGCTCCATTTTATGCCGGGCGCGCATTTCAAAAAAGCGGTGGGCGTTCTGACAGAGATGTCGGATTTTCCTTACGCGGACGAGAGCATCCGCCTGGGTCCCGACTTCCTCGACGCCTACGAAGAGCCCTCCATCCATCGCCAGAACGAACAGATTTAAATTTGGACCGGCCTGCCGCCTGACGACACATGCCCCAGCGCCTCCCGAAGGATCTTCCTCTCCGGGCGCGGGCGCTCCGGCGTCAAAGGTCCGCCGTCCGACACAAAGAAAAGATCCGCGCCCGCAGCTAAGGTTGCCGGGCGCTTTTTTTGCTCCGGCTTTCCCTGCATTCCGTCCTCCAGTCCCCAGGTCTTTTGAAGCTCCAGACTTAGCCGGATCAGACGCTCCGCCGCCGCATGCGGATTCCAGATCTCCTTCACGGTCCGGTAGGCCGCTTCGCCCATCCGGCGACGCTCCCCGGGCTGCTCCAAAAGGCGCAGGATCTCCCGCGCCAGCAGCTCCGCGCAGCCCTTCTTTCTCCCGTCGTAGACGATCCCGTTCTCCCCGTTCCTTACCAGATAAGGCACCGCGCCGATCCGCGCATCCGCAAGCAAGGCGCAGCCACTGTTCATGGCTTCGTTCGCGACAGCGCCCCAGCCCTCCTTACGGTCGCTGGTAAAGAGGTAAAAATCGGCCGCCTCCATCTCCTCGCGCACCTGCTCCGGCGTGCAAAATCCCGGAAACGAAACCACCTCCTCCAGACCGAGCGCGCGGGTCGTTTCCTTCAGCGAATCCAGCATTTCTCCGCCGCCCACCATCCGCAGCCGGAAGGATGCGCCGGCCTCCCGAAGGCGCGCAGCCGTCCGCAGTGCGACCTCCGGATGCTTCCAGTCGATCATGCGGCCGGCCCAGAGAAGCATCGGCACGGGATTCTCCGCTTTGCGGGCAAAAAGTGCTTCCGTATCCTGCCTGCGGATCTCCGGGAAATATCCCCACCGGAACATCTTCCCGGGATAGGCCCGAAAGATGCCGAAATCTGAAGCCACATAGGCACCGGAGCAGAGCAGATACACCGGCGAAGCGGCGAAGGCCGTGTGGTCATGATACTTGCGAAGCAGTCCGCGGGGCGTGATGCATTTCCACTGCCCTTCCTTGTAGACGCGCTCGGAATAGCGGAGCGTAAGCTTCCCCTCCTCCAGCCTCGGACGGATGTAACTCTCGTCCTCACAGCCGCCGAACAGGACCACATCCGCGCCGCTGATCTCCCACAGAGCGGCCGTTTTCAGGTCCATCCCCTGCGCATCCGTTCCGTACGCCGGACGGACATACTCCGGGATCTCCTCCTGCCATCCCATGGCCCTGCGTTCCTCCTCCATGGGCTGCGTCTGGAAAAAGACAAAATTCCCTCTCCCCAGGAGACTTTGCGCCTCCCGGCAGAAAGGGATCTGATGATGATTGATATAGTTGGAAACAAAAACGAGCTTCATGAATACATCTCCCCGTAGATCGCTTCAAGCTGTACACGGTTGCGGACGGGATCGTGATTGATCCGCGCACGCTCCTTCGCGCGCGCCGCTCTCCGGTCCGCTTCCTCCGGCTGCGAGAGCGCATCTGCCAGAGAATCCTTCAGCCCCTGCACAATCGTATCCAGAGTCGAATCCACATCGCAGTCGTACATCCACCCTTCGTTGCTCCCCAGCATGGAAGGAATCCCGCCGACCGCGGCCGCCACCACCGGCGTGCCGAGCAGCATCGCCTCCCCCAGCGAATTGGGCGAATTCTCGCACACGGAGCAGCATACATAGACATTGGCCTTCAGGTACTGCTCCTTCATCTGTTCCGCGTTCCGTCGTCCGAGGAAATGCACCCGCTCCTTCAGATCATACTCCAGGATCAGCTCCCTCAGATAATTCGCATAAGCGGAGCGTCTGAGACGATCCTTCAGGGAATCCGAGCGGATGATATCCTGCCCGGCGACATAGATCTGCAGATCCTGCGATGCATCGGCACCCCGCAGAAGCTCTCCGACCGCGATCAGCAGATAGTGCAGTCCCTTGATCGGATAATCTCCCTGGCTTATAAAGATCCGCCCCGGCTGTGCCTCGCTCCGTTCCCAGCTTCCTTCATAGAAGGTCCCGCGCAGCGTCTCCCCTGCCAGATGATAGATGGCCATCTGATTCCAGCGCTTCGCCAACGCCTGGTCAAAAAAGGTCCGGCCCGCCACATGACCGGTGAGGGTCAGCGCTTTTTTCTCATTTTCCCCGCGCAGGAGAAAATCCTGCTGCTGCTGTGCCAGACTGTCATGCCGGATCAGATCCCGGAACGATACATTGCCGCGCACGCGCTCCGGAAGATGGGCCATGTACCGCTGCGCATAGATACTGATCGGGCCCTGGATCGAGATCAGCAGGTGGTTCGGCTTTCCAAAGGCTCTGGCCATCGCCAGGGTGTGCGGATATTCCGTACCGTAGCAGTGGACGATATCCGGCTGCGCCAGCTCCAGCACATCCCGCATCTCCTGCTCGAGCGCTTTTCGATAGATCTCCGGGTGCTGCGTATCCTCCCGGAAGCCAAACCAGGCGATTTCCGTGTCGCCCACGTAAGCCTTTCCGCGGTGCCGGATCCTTTTTGCAGCGCCGCTTTCCTCCCCTTCGGGATGGGCGACTCCTGCGCGTCCGGGAGCAGTCTCTCCTGCTTCCTTCGGCACGGGAAAGGCGATCATGATCTCGGGTGCGTTTTTGCTCTCCAGCAGGCCGTGAAGCAGCCCCTCGATCCATCCCTCCTTGGGGAGGGAGGGCAGTCCGAGCTGCTCCGCGATCTCCGGCAATATGAGATTGCATACCCACAAGACTTTCATTCGGTATCCCTTTCACTCGAAATCCTGTAATACCACTTAAGAAGCTTTTCATCCGCTTCCCAGAGCAGCCCTGCCGCCACTCGGATCCCCTGCGTATCAAAAAAGGCCAGGGTGCGCTCCAGGGGCTTCCCAACATGCGCCCCCGCCGGCACTGCCAGCAGGATCCGCTGCGCTTTGCGCAAAAGCTCCGCACTTTCCGGGGCCAGCATCGGTGCCGGCATGGGAACAAACCGGAAGGCCTCCGCTCCCTTCTCCGCGCGAAGGGCTCTGCAGACCGCCTCCGAATCCACCTGATCCGTCGCGGGCACCACGAGGATCGAAAGCTCTTCCTCCGATCCCGCGGGACGCTCCGCCGCAGGCGCGCTTCCATCCTCCGCATAGACCGCCTTCAGATTCTCGGAAAGCTCCGGGCTGTGGATCGTTCCCAGCGCCGGGATCCCGTATCTTCTGCGCAGGGTCACCGGCAGATAGATACTGTCCGCGGCCGTCTCGCGGAGCAGATAGATCAGATGAACAAAAAAGGCACTCACCACCAGGGAGAACAAAAACGCTCTGGCGATACGCGGCGCTTCCGACACATTCTCCACTCTGGTCCCTGTCAGGACCTCCATGTAATCCACGCCCATCAGTTCACTTCCGTAGGCTCCGGTCCATACCTTCTCGATCCCCTTCGAAAGCTCCTCCGCCAGCTGCGCATCCCGGCAGGTCACATAGAAGCTGGGGACATTGATATCCGACTTGATCTCGGCGCTCAGATACTGCGCCAGCTGCGCATCCTCCAGCGAGAGCGCCTTCGAATCCGGATACAGGGCCCCCACTTCCTCCCGCAGCTCCCGGAGAAACCGGTCCGACTGAAGGTAGGAGGTCCAGGTATAGTAATTGACAAAATAATCCCCGTCTCCCTCGTACGGCACGGTATAGTGCACGAGGTAATCACTCTGGGCGCGGTACATGGGATCCTCCGCAAAGACCACATAGCGCAGGCAGTAGAGTCCTCCGCCGAGCAGCGTCAGCGCAAGGATCAACGCCACAAGGCGCTTTAGATTCTTGAGATAACACAGGAGCAGGAGCCTCTCATCTGCCGGCTCCTTTCCCCGATAAATCCCGGTTTCACTCATCCCGGTTCCCGCCTTCCTTCTCTGCTTCGGACGGTGTCCGTCCGGTCTCCGCCGTGGATCCGTCCGGTTCTGTCCGTTGCCGGTCGCGGCTCGCCCGCTCCCGTTCCACCTGTTCCCGCAGCGCCGTCACCTGATCGGATTCCACACCCTCCGTGCTGTCCGGCCAGAAGAGCACCTTGAGCGTCAGGAGCATCAGCTTCAGATCCAGCACCAGCGAATAATTCTCGATATAGGTCAGATCGAGCTTCAATTTGTCATAGGGCGTCGTATTGTACTTGCCGTATACCTGGGCAAATCCCGCCAGCCCTGCCTTGACGCGAAGCCGATAGGCGAATTCCGGCATGATCTCCATGTACTGGGCCATGATCTCGGGGCGCTCGGGGCGCGGGCCGATAAAGGACATATCGCCCTTTAAAATATTCAGAAGCTGCGGCAGTTCGTCCAGACGGCACTTGCGGATCACACGCCCCACCGGAGTGATGCGCGAATCCCCCTTGCTGGCCAGCCGGGCCACGCCGTCCTTCTCCGCATCCACGCGCATGGAGCGGAATTTCATGATCTGGAACTCCCGCATATCCTTCGTCAGACGCACCTGCCTGTACAGGACCGGACCGCCGTCGTAGAGCTTGATCGCCAGCGCCGTGAGCAGCATGAAGGGAGAGGTCAGCACGAGGAGGATCACGCTGCACACGATGTCGATCAGACGCTTCAGGAAACGCTGCTCCATGGTCAGGCTGAATTCTCTCGTCAGAAGGATCGGGCTGTCGAATACATGCAGCTCCTCCGCCCCCATCAGAATGACATCGGAGATCTTGGGCAGCAGATAAAACCGGATCGAATTGGCATAGCAGAACTTGATCAGCGGCTTTCGCTGCGGCTCCGTCATGTCGCCGATCACCACGGCATTGCAGTTGCCCTCCTCGAACTGCGTGCGGATCAGCTCCTTGAGCGCTTCCTCCCCGAGGGCTGCCGAGGCCGTCTCCGCGATGCGGTACTTGTCCCAACGCGTCTCAAACTTCCGGATCAGCTCCTTCGGATCCCGTTCGCCGTAGATCAGCAGAAGCCGCCGCGGCGGAAAAATACTCCGGTACACCTTGTCCGCAAGGAAAATATACACCAGCACGACCAGGAACTGCTCCGCGATCATATGCAGGAAATACAGCGGTTTGAAAAGCTGGAAGGCCATGACGGAAAGCTCGACATAGATGAAAAACCAGGCCATCAGGGTCGCAAACATCTGGGAAAAAACAAGCTCCGCGCTCTTCAGATACCCCAGGCGCATCCCGCCGTACATGTTGGAAAAGGCGATCAACACCACCCCGTAGATGGAGACCTCCAGGACATGTCCCCAGAAGTAGAAATGCCGCAGATCCTCCACGACGCTGTGCTGGAAATGGAAGTACCAGTGATAGGCAAATACCGCGATCTCAAGTGCCAGGCAGCCCGCCACCAGTGCCAGATTGATCAGACGCTTGAACGCTTCCATTCTCTGTAATTTTTCCTGACCGGTCAGTTTCATTTTCTTCCTTTCTTCCGTCCCGGATCCTCATCCAGAGGCCGTGCAGTCTGCGCACCGGAATCGGTGACACAGCTGTCAGAAGTAACAGATTTTTGCGGTACTCCTTCCGCAGGAGTCTGCTTCGACGGATCTCGCCGCGCATGGGCCGGATTCCCCGCATGACGCGCACGTACAGCTCCTCGTGCGTCCCCATCTTTTCCACGGGCACATGCAGCAGATACCACATGCACTGCACCTGATAGAAATGTCTGGACGCCTCCCGCTGCGCCGGAAAATACTGCTCCGCCATCTCCATGGACAGCTCCGCGTTGCGGATCATGGCCTCATAGAGCACGGGATTGTATTTGCCGCGGGTATTGCTCCCCGCGCGCAGCTCGATATTGTATCCGAGCTTCTCGATCGTCAGGATCCGGCCAAGGGCCGGTGTCATGCGAAGCAGAAGCTCAAAATCCTCATTCAGTCTGTGCTCGCTGAAACGGTACCCCTGCAGGAATTCTCTGCGGAAAAGCTTGGTGCAAAAGGAGCTGTCCCCGACGTAGAGCATCAGCTCCCGGAAGTATTCCTCCGGGGTCTGCTCATAGCTTCCTCCGCCCTCCTTGTAGGGCCCCTTGACCAGATTCCCGTCCGCGTCGAAGTCCCGGCTCATCATCTGGGCAACCGTACAGTCCGGATGGGCACTCAGGCCAAGGTACAGGGTCTCGTACATATCCGGCTCGGCCCAGTCATCGGAGTCCAGAAAGCCGACATACGCGCCGGTCGCCTTCTCGATGCCCAGGTTCCGCGCAGTGCTGGATCCTCCGTTCTCCTTGTGGTACACCCGGATCCGGTCATCCTGCCTGGCATACGCGTCGCAGATCTCCCCGCTTCCGTCCGTAGATCCGTCGTCGATCAGCAGGATCTCCAGGTTCGTATACGTCTGTCCGCACACCGCCTGAAGGCTCCGGTCCAGATAGGGCTTTACATTGTAGATGGGTAGGATGATGCTAATCTTTTCCTGCATGGCTCCTCTTTCTCAGATACCGGATCATCAGCGTCTGAAGCCGAAGCGGGCGCTTTTTCCCGGGCATTCCCAGGACGCGCGCGACCTTTTCCTTCGGCGGAAAGTCTCCGTGCCTGCGATAGTACGCATACAGATAGAGCATCCCGCGGTCCTTCTCCGCCGGCAGATGCCAGATACAGACCGGATTTTGGAAAGTATTCGTCGCTACCAGATAAAAGGCATCCGTCCAGTAACGGTACACATAAGCGCAGGCATCGCGCACCCGCAGCTTTCGGTTATAGATCCCCGCTGCGACGGACAGAATGCATTCATCCCCGATCTCCTTCGGGATCCGGTCTCCGGCCTGCAGGATCCGCTGATATAATTGCAGACAGATTTCGGTAAAATCCGTCATCTGTTCCCTGCGTCCGCAGACAAATTCCCCGCCATACTGGATCGGGTCGTTTAGAGGCTCCGTCCTGCCCGCGGGGTCCAGGTCCTCCTCCTGCGGGAACAAGATCCGGTAGGTCTCGCGGATCGGCTGACGGTCCGGGTGCGACCAGGTATGCCCCAGCGGAAAGAGCATCAACCCCTCATCCGCCTCCTTCCACAGATCCCCGTAGGGCTCCATGGTCAGGGTATCGGACTCGAGCAGCAAAATGCGTTCATATTCCGGTAGGGAGGCCGCCCAGGTCAGCGCACAGAGCTTGTAAAAAGCGAGCTTCCAGCGGAAATCCTCAGGCATGACATAGGTGTCAAAAGGATGGAGCAGCACCTTTACTCCGGCCCGGGAAAGCTCCCCGGCCAGCGGCTCTCCCGGCATGTCCGTGGTGATCAGGGCCACCTCATCCTCCGGGTTCTTGCGCTTGGCGGAAGCAAGGGCCACCAGTATATTCTTCTCGTAGATCCGGCGCTTCACATCGTCGGAGACGCCGGTAAGCTGCTGGGATCCCAGCACCTTCGGCGCGTGCGTATAGGCTGTGAAAATCAGATTCACGTATTCCTCCTCAGGGCGTCCCCGTTTGAGAAGCACCCTGCGTATCTCCGTTATCTGTATTGGTTACATACAGAGTACATTTTACTATATTCGGCTGCTGTGGTCAAAGCATCCTTTGCCGTCCGTCCCCTCTTCCGGTCTTTGCATTCGTACGGTGCCCGTGCTATGATGATACGGGCATCTTCGGTGCCCGAAGGCGCAAAAATAAGTTACAGAATGCATTCCCACAGGAGTGCCGGAGGCGCGATGGAAGCAACCGCTCTGGTCTATGTCTGCCTGACCGTACTGGTTCTGGCCATAGCCATGCAGATCGACAATCGGGAACTGAATACTCTGCCCTCCACCGCCGGGATCACCCGGCAGGAGCGCTTCAACCGGATCTCCATGATCGGGATCTATGTACTGCTGACCGGAGTCTCCGCCTGCCGCATCGCCGTGGGCAACGACTACTGGGGCTATCGGAACAGCTTCCGGATCATTGCGCAGGACCGGCATGTCTCCTTCGAGCTCGGGATGCAGTGGATCGTGAAGGCCTTCTATGCCCTCTTCGGGTATGACAATTACCTGCCGGTCTTCGCGTTTTTCTCCGTTCTGACGGTCCTCTTTTTCATGCTCGCGCTGCGCCATCTGGGAAGATATTACGCCTTCTCCCTCTTCCTTCTGATGACGGGAGGCTTTTATTTCAACAGCCTCAACTCGATCCGGTACTATCTCGCACTGGCCATCGCGCTGTGGTCGATCCGCTTTGTGCTGCGCAGAGACTACCTGCGTTTTCTCCTGCTCATCGTCTTCGGCATGTTTTTCCACAAGTCCGTCCTTCTGGTGGTGCCGGTCTATCTCATCACCTGGGGCCTGAGCAATCTGCGCTACCGGAAATGGATGCTGCCTGTGGGCGGCGCGGTCTTCACCGTCTTCGTCCTCAGCCTGATCTTCGCGCAGGATGCCTACCGGTGGCTGATCTTTAAATTCTACCCCTACTACGAGGGCTCCGTCTTCGACAACGGGGACATCTCCTATGTCAACATCCTGCGGTGCGCTGCCGTGCTCGTCTTGAGCATGCTCTGCTTCCGGCAGTTTCTGCCGGGGGAGGCGGCCCGCCTTCGCTTCTACGGACTGCTGAATCTGTTCGGACTGGTCGTATACCTCTGCGGCAGCTTTATCCCGACCACCTCGCGCATCGGGTACTATTTCATCATCCCGCAGATCTTCCTGATCCCGGAGCTTACCGAAGGCATGAAGCCGGGACGGATGAAGACACTTGTCCGCGTGGCCGTCATCGCCGGATTTACCCTTTATTTTGCATTCCTGCTGTTACAGATGTATGATGAAGGAGTGAAGCTCCTGCCCTATCGAAATTGGATCTTCCAGTGAGGTTGTCATATGCATACTTTTACAGTCATTGTGCCCTGCTACAATGAAGAGGAAACCGTTCCCATCTTCTATGAGGAGATCATCAAAAACGATCCTTTTTTCCGTGAAAAAGAGCTGGAGCCGGAATTTCTCTTTATCGACGACGGTTCCCGGGACGGTACCGTGGCACAGGTCCGTGCGCTGCATGAGCGCGACCCCAGAGTTCACCTGATCAGCTTCTCCCGCAATTTCGGCAAGGAAGCCGCGATGTACGCAGGGCTCCAGAATGCCAGGGGGGAGTATGTCGTCATCATGGATGTGGATCTGCAGGATCCGCCTTCCCTGCTGCCCGATATGTTCGCTGCCCTGGAGGAGGGCTACGACTCCGTGGCCACCCGCCGCGTCACCCGCAAGGGCGAGCCGCCGATTCGCAGCCTGTTCGCGCGGCTTTTCTACCGGATCATGCGCAAGATCTCCCAGACGGAGATGATGGACGGCGCGCGGGACTACCGGCTCATGACCCGCCAGATGGTGGACGCCATCCTGTCCATGGGGGAGTACAACCGCTTCACGAAGGGAATCTTCGGCTGGGTCGGCTTCAAGACCAAATGGCTGGAATATGAAAATGTGGACCGCTCCGCCGGCTCGACCAAGTGGAGCTTCTGGAAGCTCTTCAAGTATTCCATCGAGGGGATGACCGCCTTTTCTACGGCGCCGCTGGTCTTCAGTTCCGTCATCGGTGTCACCTTCTGTATCCTGGCCTTTGTCATGGTCATCTTTATCATTGTCCGAAAGCTTCTCTTCGGCGATCCGGTCTCCGGCTGGCCGAGCATGGTCTGCATCATCCTGTTCATCAGCGGGATCCAGTTCTTCTGTACCGGGATCCTCGGACAGTACATGGCCAAAACCTACATGGAAGTAAAAGCCCGTCCCATCTATCTGAAGGACGAGAAAAACTGTTTCTGACTTCCGAACGAGGCACGTTATGATTCATCTGCTGCTGGCGGCCGTCCTGCTGCTTCTGCTCCCGTTTCTGACGGGGCAGGGACTGATGGCGGCGCTCGACGATCTACAGAAAAAAAGAGCAGGGCTCCCGGAAAAATATCTCTCCGGAAGCCTTGTTTTGCTACTTCTGACGGAGGCAGCGCATCTGCTGACGCTGATCCGGGGGGAGGGCATCGCCTTCTGTCTGAAGACCGCCGGCCTCCTCTGGATCCTGGTTGCCACGGTCTCCTATCTCTTCACCCTGGTGCGCACCTTCCTGCGTGCCCTGAAATCTTCGCCGGAACCAAAAGAGCGCAAAAAGGACAAGGCTCCCGCGGACTCTGTGACTGCCGTTTTCGGCGCGGCCGCGTTTCTTCTGATCGCTGCGCAGCTTGTCTATATCGCGCTGGGCTCCCATGTGGCCATCACCGGGGATATGACTGCGGAGACGGTACAGACGCTCCTGAGCGGCGCTCCCTTCTACGAAACCAATCCCATGACCGGTCTGCCCTATAGTGCCGGCATTCCTTCCCGGCTGAAGATTCTGGTGCTTCCCTCCTTCTATGCAATTTTTGCCCGAGCCTTCTCCCTGCCCGCCACCACGGTGGTATGGCAGCTGATGCCTGTCTTCTGGGGGGTCAACGGATATTGCGCCTTCGCTTATCTGGGGAGAATATTCTTCCCCGGAGCGGATGCGGACGCGCGAAGGAAGCGCGGGATCTTTCTCTTCCTCGCCGCCTTTCTGGTCCTGGCAAGCGATTCGCTGCCGGGTACCGAAGGGTTTTCGCTCCTGCATGCCGGATTTACCGGCGTATCCATCCGTCTCTGGGTGCTGGTCCCCGCTCTGATCGCAGCCTTCCGTGAGCGCCGGTTCGTACTCTGCGCGCTGGCGGTCCTGACGGAATCCGTGATCCTCTGGACCCGGTTCGGCGTCGGAATGACCCTGCTTCTTTTGCTTTCTCTGATCGCGGCCACCTTGCTCCTTCGCAGAAGGGAGGTGCAGCCCTCATGAAATCCTTCTCCGTTCTGATGCAGGAATACCTCACCTATACAAGCGGCGCCAAGCTGACAGCCCTCTTCCTGACGGGTCTGCTTGCCGCCCTGGCCTTCCCGCAGGTACGAAAGGAAGCCGGAAAAGAAAACCGCCCCCTGCTCATCGCTTCGGGCGCGCTCGCCGTGCTGTGCCTTTTCCCGCCCACCGCGCTTCTTCTGTCCTGGTATCAGAGTGCATACTATGATTACCGTGCTCTCTGGTCCATGATCCCCGTACTGCCGGTTACCGCCCTTTTCCTGACCCGGCTTTTTGCCTGGATCCTGTGCCGGTGGCAAAAGGAAGGGATCCATGCGACCGCTTTCCGCGAAAAATACGCCCCTCCCCTGCTCCTTCTCGTCCTCCTGCTGCTCCTTCTTCTGTGCGGAGACGCAGGCTACCAGAGCTGGCGCTCCTACGCCCTCCCGGGGGATCGTGCGACCTTAGAGGAGCTGACCAATGCTCTTCTGGAGCAATCGCCGGAAGGGTCCGATCGGCCCGTCGTGTGGGGGCCCCGCGAGGTCATGACCTATCTTCCGATGGTCACAAACGATCTGCGCCCGCTCTACGGACGCGATTTCTGGGATCCTTCCCTGGACGGCTTTACCTACGATACCTACCCGGATTCCCTGCAGGATCTCTACGACTGGATGTACGCCGTAGAGCTTCAGGACGTCTTCTTCTTTGCCTTCGACTGGGACTCTCTGTACTATACGGACGCAGCCTCCATCGCGGAAGCCAGGGATAATAAAAACGGCATCCAAAGCTGCAGGGCAGCGCTGGACGCCGGTGTGGATTACATTGTCCTTCCCGGTTGCGAACGGACCGACCGGGCCGCT
This sequence comes from Lachnospiraceae bacterium, assembly GCA_017544405.1. Classification (GTDB taxonomy): domain Bacteria; phylum Bacillota; class Clostridia; order Lachnospirales; family Lachnospiraceae; genus AC2028. The sequence goes on along the minus strand of JAFYEE010000047.1, from coordinate 13,978 downwards.
CTTTCGTATCTCGCGGAGGAGCTGAGCCTTCAGGTGATCCCGGTCCGGGTAGAGGAGGACGGATATTATATTCTCTTCCGCTGACGGCTTACAGGGCGCGGACGGCTTCCTTCCTACAATCTCCTGCGCACCGCATTTACCGCCCACAGGACGAAATTCCCCATGCTGCGCGGAACGCTCAGATGCTCTGCTTTCCGGTACAGATTCCAGATCCGGCGCAGGGCTTCTACTTTGTTCGAGGAAAGGCTCTTCTGTCCGGGCGCCGGTCTGCGGTAGCGCACCAGTGTCTCATCGAGCCCGTAGGCCGTGATGCCTTCCCGCAGAAGGCTCCACCACAGCGCGGTATCTTCGCTCTTCATATCCGGCATCCGAAGCTTCTCCTTCGGAATCTTCTCCAGATCAAACATCACCGTGGAAGTAAAAATCGTCGTATTGCGAAGCGCCTCCCGGTAGGTCAGCGTCTCCGGCGCATGCGCGATCCGCCCGGTTCCGTGCCCGTCCGGCTCCGCAAATTCATAGCTCATAAAGACGAAGGCTGCATCCTTCTCTTTCAGGAACTCCAGTTCTCTGCGGAGCTTGTCCGGCTCCCAGATATCATCGCCGTCCAGGAAGGCCAGGTACCTTCCCTCGGCCGCTTCCACGCCACGGTTTCTGGCCAGGGCCGGCCCCCGGTTGCGCTCCTGCCGCAGCAGGCGGATCCTGCAGCCCGGATATTCCCGGCAGTACTGCTCGATCAGGTCGACGCTGGTGTCCGGGCTCCGGTCGTCCACCAGGATCAGCTCCCAGTCCGTATACGTCTGGGCCCGCACATAATCCATGGTCTCGCGGATCAGATGTTCCAGGCCATAGACCGGTATGACGATGCTGACCATCTCCGTTTGCTTCATTCCATCCCCTCTTATATCCCCGGCTTCCCGGGAATGTGAAAAGCCCGCTCCCCTTCGGGAACGGGCTTACTGTTATTCTCCGAGACCGCTCTCCACAGCTGCAACCAGCGTATTCAATGCTGCCTCTTCATCTTCGCCATCACATACAAACTCGATCTCGTCTCCGCATTTCACGCAAGCTCCGAGCACACTCAGAACGCTTTTGGCATTCGCTGTATTGTCGCGAAACCGGAACGTGATCAAAGACTTGTACTGCATGGCTTCCTTGCAAAGGATCCCTGCCGGTCTCAAATGAAGTCCGGTAGGATTTTTGATGACTACCTTTTGACTAACCATATCTTACCCTCCGTGGCACCTGCCGGGTCTCCGGTTACATGGATGTCCACCTGTGTTTCCAATATTGTAACATTTTTTAAATCAACACTCAATACCCTTGTGTTACTCTTCGGAGACCTCCATGACATAGACCCGGATCGTCACATGATCCGCAGCGATGAGCCCGCTCGGAAGCGTGAACTCGATGGGCATATCATAAGCGCCCTCCTCCAGCTCCGTCAGACCCTCCTCGAGCATCCAGGAACCGACATCGATCATTCCGGCGATCTGGTCGGACGTCAGCTCATCCAGCTTCATGGCAAGTCCGCCGATCATCACACTGACATTGCCTCCGCCGGTGGAAACCGAGACATTGTCCGGTACATTCTTGAAGGTCAGTGCACTCTGCGAAATGGAGAAGCTGCGATATTCCAGCGGCTCCACCGGAACCGTCACCGTGACGAGTCCGTCAAAATCATCCTCCGCAAAAAGCATGTTATCCGGCAGATAATCGTTCAGATTGACCGTCACCGTCACATCGGAGGTAGCCCCCGTGATATCGATCGGATCGGAGATCGTCAGCCGGGAGAAATTGGCGAGCCTCGCCGGCGCACCGGCCAGCGTCACGGTCTCGGGGCTGATCAGCACCTCTCCGGTATTCTTATATTCCGCATTCGGCTTCCCGGTCACGGAAGCGAAGAGCTCAACCTCCTTAGTCGCCAGGATCTCCACGGACACGCGGACATAATCGGTCTGCTTGGTGATATTGCTCAGGTTCAGCACTTTCCCCTCGGCATCATAGAGCAGGATCTCCATGTTGGCGGTCATGCTGCCGGTGGCATCCGTGACATCCACTTCCACGCCGGCTTTCGATACCTGGCGCACGGCGGAAGCCGGTCCGGAGATTTCGATCATATTCTGGTCGAGGGATACACTGCTGTACTTATAGCCTTCCGCCACCTCACCCTTCACGTTCGAAGTAAGCCGTACATACTTGCTCGACTTGTCCTCGACATTCAGGGTCACGTACTCAATATTGGGTGTTGCCGAATAGACCGTGTCATCCGTCGTCGTATAGCACCGGATGGCGACCGTGTTGATATCAGTCAGCTTGGACATGTCCGCCTCGGCCACGATGTCAGCCTCGCTCAGATTCTCCAGGACGCTGCGCGGCGCACGCACCGTGACACGCACCACGTCCGTATTGTTCAGCACCTCGTATACCTTGTTCTGGGCATCGAGCACATCCGCATTCACCCAGGTGACGTGGATATTGCTGTAGCTTCTGGTGTCCGTCGGATTGTTGACCTGCACTACGATGAACCAGATCACGACCGCCAGGAGCACAGAGATCAGCTTCAGACCCCAGTTGTGAAATAGCATCATCTGCAGTTTATGGAGAGCGCTCTTGATCTTACTCATGATTCTTGTGTCGCCTCCTTCCGATCCTGTGATTCTTCGGATCTTCTTCCCGTTCCACGCTCAGAAGAAGCTCGCAGAGACGACTGCGCAGCACATCCCCGGTCAGATTACGCTCCAGTCCTCCGCCGACCGCCAGCGCGATCCGTCCGGTCTCCTCGGAGACGATGATCGTCACGGCGTCGGACTCCTCGGAGAGTCCGAGCCCGGCCCGGTGCCTGGTTCCCAGCTCCTTGCTGATGGTCAGGCTCGTGGACAGATGCAGGTAGCAGGTGGCCGACGCGACGCGGTTGCCGCGGATAATGACAGCTCCGTCATGGAGCGGCGTATTTTTCTCAAAAATATTGATCAGAAGCTGATTGCTGACCTCGCCGTCGACCGTGATCCCGGTCTCCTCAAAGGACTTCAGGGACTCCTTCCGCTCGATGCAGATGAGGCTTCCGGTCCGCACCTTCGCCATCTCCGTGCAGGCCTTGACGATCTCATTGATGGTTTTCTCCGAGGTGCGGTCCACATATTCATGAGAATTCAGATTCAGGATCACCCCAAGAAAATTCTTCTTGCCCAGATCCTCCAGCGCCTTGCGCAGCTCCGGCTGCAGCACGATGATCAGCGCGATCACCGCAAACTGCAGGATATTTCTCGCCAGCCAGAGAATGGTCTGCATCTGAAGCGCCATCGCGATCAGCAAAAAAACACCAATGACGATCAGGCCCTTCAAAAGAGCCCACGCCCTGGTGTTCTTCATCCAACGCAGGATAAAATACAACAGGATGGCGATGATGATGATCTCGATGATATCTTCAATCCCCATCGTCGTCCTGTAAATCGTGAAATTGTTGAAGGCATCCTTCGCCTGACTGATCCACTGCATCTTGCGTTAAAAAAGCTCCTCGTAATCTCCTGCCCCGTCACCGTCCCCGGCATCGTCGGCATCCCTTCCCTCGGGACGGGAAGTATAATCATCGTCCATTCCGGCATAGCGCGTCCGCCCCGATCCGGAAGCGGATCTGTAGCGACTGCCCGCCGGCCGTACATCCTCAAAAGACTCAAACCCAAAACCGCCGTCATCATCCAGCACGGACGCACTCCGGCCGGAGTTGCGACGGGCAAATTCCTGATGGAACTCCTCGTAATCCTCCTCGGTGCCGGTCTCTTCCTCCACGCTGCCTCTGCGGCCCACGCGTCCGGTCACCATCGCACCGTGGCGCGTCTGATTGATCCGCTTCACGGTGCGGCTGCTCTGCGGCATCATCATCTTGGGGATCGCCTTCACGTAGTAATAATACTCATCATCCTCGAACTGCACCCGTTCCGTCCGTCCGTAATCCACGCAGAACCGGAAGAACTGCAGAACCATCGCCACGACAAAGGACAGAAGCGATACCAGAAAGATATTGAGGAAGGAAAGCTCAAGGTCATAAAACAGATCCGCGACCAGCAGCATGACCATGTCAAAGATCAGGCCGGCCACAATCGCGATCGTCCATGCATGCTCGATGGACAGCCTGCGGATCAGGTAGACCACGATGGTCGTCGCTGCAAAGATCAGGGCCAACGCCATCATCTGGCGATTGGCCAGAAGCGCATCCACCACCATGCGGAGCTTGACCAGTGTCTCCTCGTCCGCCATGGTGCTGATATTCGTCGCATTGTCCGTCACGATATCCAGAAAACCAAAGGCCAGCACGCCGCAGGCCACCGAGACGGCGGAAGCGGCACTTCCGACCAGACCCATGACGATCGGTACCATGTAAGGCATCTTCCATGCACACAGAAGCGCGGTACCGACCACCACCAGGCTCTCGCCGGGTGCAAACCGCAGGTACAGCAGATAGATCAGCAGAAAGACGACCAGCCCCAGTACCGCGACCTCCAGGGACAGCGCATAGAGATGCAGCATCGCAAAAAGGGTCGCGAAAAGAAGGATCGCACCGGTGGGAAGAAAGGCGCACATAAGCGCGGCAAGGAGAACGATCATCCCGTTATCGATCCGGATCATGTAACCCATACGATTGTTCAGAACCATCAGTACGATCCCTGCCAGAATCAGCTTTCCGACCGGGATCAGGATCCACTCCAGTCTGCTGTAGACGGATTTAATTTGCTCACGTATCTCGAGTAATTTTGCCATAACACACCTGCCGGGTCTTACTTCTGGTACATGTGACCCAGCTTCTTCAGATTGTTGTAGTAAGCATGCAGATTCCTGCGGGAATGCGCATACTTCACGGTACATACAATATATGCGATCACGATATACACGCCGACAAACCATGCATATTTTGTCAGGATGTCCCGCGCAAAGGCGAGCAGATCGATCTCGTAGAGCTCCTCCATGAAGCTCTCCAGATTGTAATAGACATAGATGGCAAAAATCATGAGAAAGGAGATGGTGGCACTGACAAAGGACTTCAGAACCTGTATGGCGACATAGTCCCCCCGGAAAAATCTTCCGATCTGCATATTTCTCTTGCCTTCCCCCGCCTCATAGGAAGCCATCCGCGTCATAAGTGCGATGCGTTCTTCATTCAGCACAGTTCAAGTCCCTCCGTCAGGAATCCAGAAAGCGCATCTTGGGATTCTCTCTGGGATCCCTGCTCGGCTTCTGCGGCTGTGCAGGCCGGTTGGAATTCGTGATCGCACGGAAGCTTCCGGTCATCTGTGCCTTGCAGCGTTCACAGTACTTGCCGGAACGGATCGGCGCGCCGCAGCTCTCACAGTTCAGCATCAGGGCGGAATCCTCCGTCACCTCCAGACGATCGTCCCGCAGCCACTGCGTGATCTGCTGGGGCTCGACATCGCAGGCCTCGGCGACTTCATTGATCCCCACGCCCTTGTGTTCGCGAATGTATGCCTTGACCTCCTGGAATTTGACTTCCATCTTCTCCCTGCAGGCCTGACACATGACAGGTCCGGTGACATAGTTAAAGATCTTACCGCATTTTCTGCAATTCCTTACGTTCATATTCTGCGCTCCTTTTCATACACCGGTTCCGGCAGCGAGCGTCACAAAATAAATTTCCTTCACTCCTGCCGCGCGGAGAATGCCTGCCGCCTCGTTCATCGTCGCACCCGTCGTGAAGATGTCGTCCACAAGCATTACTCTGTTCAATTTTACCTCATTTCCGGGTACAATAAAAGCCTTTTTCAAATTATTTTGGCGCTCCCGCGGGCTCAAAGTCTTCATCGGAGCGGTGTTTCGGACACGTTTCAGACAGTCCTCCCGGACCGGGATTCCGGTATGCCGGGAAATGGCCCGGGCATAGACCGCCGCCTGGTTGTATCCGCGGCTTTTCCCGCGGCTTTTGTGGATTGGGATCGGAATCAGTGCCTCCGTGCCGGACTGTCGGAGATAATCGCCGAGGACCCGCTCCGTTTCCTCCCCGAAGAAATCCGCATATTCTCTCCGTCCGCCGTACTTGAAACGATAGATCGGAAGGGCCGCCCCGGCGTAATCAAAAAGGGCGCGTCCCCGCACAAAGAGCGGATGTCCGGAGCTGCAGGCCTCGCAGAGCTCCCCCGCCGACTGCAGCTTCTTGCCGCATCTGAGGCAGAAGGGAGGTGCGAGGGGCGGAAGGAGCGGGATGCACTTCGTGCAGATCTTCTCGCCGAAGGGCGTGACGATGCCGTCGCACACCGGACAGCGCAGCGGGAAGAGGAGCTGGCGCATCAGCTTCCAAATTTTTCCTGCCATATCAGCCTTCCTCCTTCAGCGCGCGGATCATGTCCTGCAGGGAAGAATACCGCTCCCGCTCCCCGGTCTCCTCGATCATCCGGCGGATCGTATCGGAGCTTCCGAGCAGCACGACGCAGGATCTGGCGCGCGTGATCCCGGTGTAGAGCAGATTGCGGTAGCGGAGCATGCGCGGCGGGTCGAGAAGCGGCAGGATCACGGCCGGATACTCGCTTCCCTGCGCCTTGTGGATCGTGATGGCGTAGGCGAGTTCCAGATCCTCCAGTGCGTTCAGAGGATAGGTGACGATCTTGCCGTCGTCGTATTCCACCTCCATGCTGCCGGCCGCCTCGCTGATGGATCTTATGACACCCATGTCACCATTGAACACGCCCTGACCACTGTCGATCACCTGTCCGTAGCTTCCGCGGATCTCCCACTCGATGCGGTAATCGTTCCTGGTCTGCATCACCTTGTCTCCCTCGCGGAAGCGGTGATCCCCCGCCAGGCATTCCGACTTGCCCGGCGCCTCCGGATTCAGCACCGACTGCAGGAAGGCATTGAGCTCGATGCAGCCCAGCGGCCCCTTCTTCATCGGGGTGAGGACCTGGATATCGCTGACCTGCGCGTGGACATACCCGGGCAGCTTGTCGCGCATCATCCAGACCGTGATCTGCTTGATGACATCCGCGTCCTTTCTTTCGAGGAACAGGAAGTCCTTCGAATCGGTATCCAGGCGGATCTGTTCCCCCGCGTTGATCTTGTGCGCATTGACCACGATATCGCTGCTTGTAGCCTGACGGAAAATCTTCTCCAGACGGATGTACGGATACATCCCGCTCTCCATCAGATCCCGCAGCACCTGGCCCGGGCCGACGCTCGGCAGCTGGTCCACATCCCCCACCAGGATCAGGCGGGTTCCGGGGATGATCGCCTTTAAAAGCGCGTGAAACAGCAGTACATCCACCATGGACATCTCGTCGATGATCACCACATCCGTCTCCAGCGGATTGTCCTGGTTTTTCTGGAACACGGCATGCGTGTCCTCCCCCATGCCTCCGCCCACCTCCAGGAGCCGGTGGATCGTAACCGCCTCAAAACCGGTCGCCTCGCTCATACGCTTGGCGGCGCGTCCGGTCGGAGCCGCCAGCAGGAGGTCCATCCCTTTGGACATAAAGTAACGGATCATCAGATTGATCGTGGTCGTCTTGCCCGTGCCGGGGCCGCCGGAAAGCAGGAAAATCCCGTTCTGCACAGCTTCCGTCACCGCGCGGATCTGCAGAGGATCCACGGTCATCCCCTCGGAGACGGCCAGCGTCCCGATCTCCTTTTCCATGCGCTCCTCCTCCCGCTCGCCGGGCTCCGGGAAGGTAACGAGGAGTTCCTGCATACGCCGGGCCACGCCCAGCTCCGTGTGGTAGAGCAGGGAAGTGTAGATCCGGTCGCCCAGACGGTAGAGCTTTTTCTCGATCTCCAGCCCCTGCAGCTCTCCGCGGACAAGGTCCCCTTCCGTCTGAAGCTCCGCAGCGGAGCGCTCCACCAGCTCCTCCTCGGGCAGGTAGCAGTGCCCCTCCCCGATCGACTGCTGCAGCGTATAGAGGATGCCGCAGCGCACGCGAAACTGCGCGTTCATCGGCATTCCCATCTCCATCGCGATCCGGTCCGCCGTCTGGAAGCCGACGCCGCTGATATCCTCCGCCAGACGGTACGGATTTTCCTTCATCACATCATAGAGATCGGTGCCGTATTTTTCGTAGATCTTGACCGCCAGAGCCTGCGAGATGTGATACTTTCCGAGATAGACCATGGCATCGCGCAGATCCCGCTTCTCCTCCAGCTGGACCGCGATATCCATCGCCTTGCGCATGCTGATCCCCTTGATCTCCGCCAGGCGCTCCGGCTCCTCCTCGATGATCCGGAAGGTCTCGTCGCGGAAGGTCTTCACGATCCGGGCCGCCAGCGCAGCTCCCACGCCCTTAATGGCGCCGGAGCCGAGATAACGTTCCATGGATTCGGCATCGGCGGGCGGTACGACCTTGTACGTGCGGATGGCGAACTGCGGCCCGTAGGTCGGATTCAGCACATATTCCCCTTCGGCCTCAAGATTCTCCCCCTGCTCGAGATCCCTGCAATTGCCGACGCAGGTGACCTCCTTCCCTCTGGAGATCAGGACAAAGACCTTATATCCGTTCACCGGGTTCTGATAGATAAAATGATCCACAAACCCCTTGATTTCTTTCGCTTCCGGTAATTTCATGACTTTAACATTCCTTCCGTACATCCGGGCTTTCCGCGCCCGAAGGCCGTGGCCCGTCCTCTCATTCTTCCGGTCTCCTGGAAACTCGGGCAGATCTGCCCGGAACAAACTGATAAAAGAAAAGAGCGTTCTACGAAAGTGTAGCACGCTCCTGTGTTTCTCCGCAACTGTTTTCGTGGAAGGATGCGTCAGCTTTCCGCCACTGCGCCGCTGGCCGCCGCATTCTGCGCGATCTCCTCCGCGGAAGGTTCCGCAGCGGATGCGATCTGTTCGGCCGCTTCCGCCCGCGCCGCAAGCTGCTCGGGTGTGATCATGTCCTTCGCCAGACCCATGTTCACCCGCAGCTGCTCGTAAAGCATCTGCGCGATCCCGAGAGAATTCGTCTCCGTGGACTGCTTCGCCACCTCCTGGATCGTCTGCTCCTTGAAAAAGTCCACCAGCGGCGTCGTATCGGAGGTCTCTTCCCCGAAAACGGTCGCCGTCTTCTGCATCTGCTTCATAACCTGCTCGAGCATATAGGACTCAAACTGCTTGCAGACGCCCATCAGCTCCTCGTCCGTAGCCGCCTCCGACGCAGCATTTTTCAGCTTTTCGGAAAGGTCTGCGGACGCGGCATTTTTCGCGGCATCCATATAATAATCACTGTATGCGCTGTTAATACCGGAAAAATCCATGGCGCCTCCCTTTCTTTATGCATCGTCCCATTAACGTCTCAGATTGTTCGCCTGATCCAGCATGGTATCCGACGTGGTGATGACCTTGGAATTGAGCTCATACGCTCTCTGCGTGGTGATCATGTTCACCATCTCGTCCGCGATCTGCACATTCGATCCCTCGAGGTAGCCCTGGATCACGCGGCTCTTCTCGATGCCGTTCGCCGTCGCCTCATTGATCGGCACACCGCTGGCCGCCGTCACGGAGTACAGGCTGTCGCCCTCGCGGTACAGGCCGTTCGCGTTGTTGAACTGCCAGAGTCCGACCCGGATCCCGAGCGACTGAAGATTGTTCTGCGTGTCGGGATACAGGATCGTTCCGTCCTTGTCGATCCGGACCGAGCTGATGGAATAGCTGGAATTCAGAATGATCGGATTTCCCGAGGTGTCGAGGATCGGGGTACCGTCGGTGGTCGCCAGCATATTGCCGCCGTTGGCCCCCGTGGTCCACTGGAAATTACCGTTTCTCGTGTAGTAGGTATTGCCATCCGCACCGCGCGTCGCAAAAAATCCCTTGCCGTCGATGGCGAAGGAGGTCTCGAGCTCGGATGCGAGCAGCGCACCCTGCGTGAAAACCGTATTGATGGAGGAGTTGCGCACGCCGAGTCCCACCTGCGCGCTGCCGGGCTTGGTCTCTCCGTTGGCGGAGGTCGTCCTGGTCTGCAGGTTCTGATAGAGCAGGCTCTTGAACTCGATGGTCTGTGCCTTGTAGCCCGTGGTATTCACATTGGCCAGGTTGTTCGCGATATTGTCGAGGCTGGTCTGCTGTGCCAGCATTCCGGTTGCACCGGTCCATAAGCTTCTTACCATAGCGTACCTCCTTTATCCTGCCCGCGCCCGATCCGATCCGCTATCCGCGCATCAGACCTGACCCAGCTGGTTGACGGCGACTTCCAGACTGCCGTCGATGGTCTGAATGATCTTCTGATTGGCTTCATACTGCCGGGAGATTGCGATCAGATTGACCATCTCGGAGACGGTCTGCACATTGGACATCTCCAGATATCCGCTGTACATCTTCGTATCCGAACGGGTCATCTGTGCGCCTTCGAGGGGCGTGAAGTAGGTCTCCCCGAAGCGCTCGAGATAATCGTAATCCGCAAAATCCACCACGCCGATCTGGTCGACTCTCTGACCGTTCTGCCAGATATTGCCCTGCTGGTCGATGGTCGAATCCGTCAGCGTATTCAGTTTGATCCGGTTGCCTGCCGTGTTCAGGATGTAATCGCCGTTGTCATTGACGAGGTACCCGTCAATGTTCAGGGAGAACTGTCCCTGTCTGGTATAGAGGGTCTGCGTCTCGCCGGACTTGTTGGTGAATTCCACCTGGAAAAATCCGGGTCCGCCGAGTGCGAGATCGTAGGTATTCTCCGTGATGCGGAAGGAGCCCTGCGACCAGTCCACGTAATTCTCGCCGATCTTGACACCGCGGTTGTTGATCCCCTCCCGCTGCGCCAGATTGTAACCGACCGTGGAGTCCTTGATCTTCAGCGTCAGCACATCGTCAAAGGCCTGGCTGGTCGTGCCTTCCTTCTTGTAACCGACCGTCGTCACGTTCGCCATATTATTGCTGAGCACATCCATGCGATGCTGCTCGTTCAACATGCCGGTATAAGCGGTATATAAACCTTTAACCATGGAACGCTCCTTCCTGTGCCGGTTCCCGGCGGATCAGTCTCTGTCGCCGTGGTACTGGGAGATAAACTCCACGTACTGGCCGGTGCCGATCGCCACCGCCGTCATGGGATCCTCCGCCGTCATCGTGGTGATGCCGGTCTTGTTGCAGATCAGCTCCTCGAGGCCTTTCAGAAGGCTTCCGCCGCCCGTCAGCACGATGCCGCGCTCCGCGATATCCGCGCAGAGCTCGGGGGGCGTCTTCTCGAGAACCGAATGGATGGCTTCCACGATCTTGGAAGCAGGCTCGTGCAATGCTTCCTCCATCTCCTCGGAAGTGACCTCCACCGTCTTGGGGAGTGCCTCCACGAGGGAACGTCCGCGGACCTCCATCTTGGTTACTTCGGGCTGCTTGTAGCAGCATCCGATGTGGATCTTGACATCCTCTGCCATCCGCTCGCCGATGGTCAGATTGTATTTTTTCCGAATGTACTTGGAGATGGCATCGTCAAAATCATCTCCCGCGATCTTGATGGACTCGCTGACCACGGTGCCGCCGAGAGAAATGACAGCAATGTCGGTCGTGCCGCCGCCGATGTCCACGATCATGTTGCCGCAGGGTCTGCTGATATCAATGCCTGCACCGATGGCTGCCGCAATCGGCTCCTCGATGATGATGACCTCTCTGGCTCCGACCTGATAGCCGGAGTCCACGACGGCCTTCTTCTCGACCTCGGTGATCCCGCTGGGTACACAGACCGCGATGCGGGGCTTGCGGAACGTGCGGCGGCCGATGGCCTTCTGCACGAAGTATTTCATCATCTTCTCGGTCACCTCATAGTCCGAGATGACACCCTGGCGCAGCGGGCGGACGGTCTGAATATTGCCGGGCGTCCTTCCCAGCATCAGTCTTGCATCCTCGCCGATGGCCATTACCTTGTTGGTGCTGCGGTCGAATGCGACCACGGAGGGCTCCTTGAGCACCACGCCTCTGCCCTTTACGTACACGAGTACGCTGGCAGTCCCCAAATCAATTCCGATATCCGTCGTAGCCATAAAATCCCCTTTCAAAAATCACAATTCCAAAAGTATATTATAACCGATTGCCTGTGATTTTCCTAGTGGGAAATATGACGTCGGGCGGCCGGAAATGCACGTCGGTGTTGGTTATTTTTTCCAAAAAGAAAGGGGCGCACGATGGTCATCTGCGTCCCTGCGAGTCTCTTTCGGAATCCGTTCCGTCACTTCAAGAGATATATCGGACGGATCCGGGGGTAACTTAACCCCTTCGTAGAATATTTTGTTCTGGAAAAGTGCATGTGGAAATTAAGAATGCTCAGTGCTTACGATACAGCCTCCGGACCAGCGCGTTGTAAAAGCCGGAGAGGCGGGGGTTGGTGGCGATGGCATGGCGGAGCGGCTGGAGCGTGAGGATCAGGTAGGCGCGGCAATAGAAGCGCTGAAAGGGGGACATGTACCGCCGCGTGATCTCGGCGTGTTCACGGGCGGAGCGCTCCGCATTCTGCTTCGTCTCGGAATAGCCGCCGCCTTCGTAGGAAGCGATGGTGACGGGAACGTGACAAAACGCGGCCTTCCCCGCAAAATAGCACCAGAGAAAATGCTCGTAGTCGGCGCGCACCTTGTACTTCGGATCGTACCCGCGGCGCTCGAAGCAGGACGCACTGTAGCAAATGGCCTGGTGGCAGGGAATGTTGCGGTAGCACACGAGCGGTGTGATCTTCGGTGCGGAATACTCCACCGAACCCGTAAGGCGCGCATAGCGATCCCCGTAATAGATCCGGAGCGGCCCGGAAGACCCGTCCTCCCGGATGGCCGCATCCAACGCACCCAGCACCTTCTCATCCGCAAAAAAATCACCGCAGTTCATGAAGAGGAGATACTCGCCCCGCGCCTCGCTCACCGCCTGGTTCATGGCATCGTAGATGCCGGTATCCTGCCGCCTCACGATCCGAACCCTGGCATCTCCCGCCTTCGCCTGCCCGGAGGGAGCCGCCGCATCCCCTGCACGCTCCTGCCCGGGCTGGTCCGACGACCTTCCGGCCGGCGCATACCTGTGCTCGATGGTCTCCACGGAGCCATCGGTCGAGCCGCCGTCCTTGACGATGATCTCGAAATCGGAGAAGTCCTGTCCCAGGGCGCTCTCCACGGTCTCCCGAAGCTTTTCCCCGGAATTGAGGCAGACCGTAATGACGGAAAATCTTGGCTTCACTCCTTTGCCTCCTTCCCGAGCCGGTAGCCGAGTCTCATCTGGCGCTTTGCCTCCGCGAAGGAGAGCTCTCCGAACATCTTGTCCCGGCCGCGCAGAAGAAAGCGAAGGCCCATCACAGGCGCAAGACGCCCGTACAGGTAGTGATATAAGACACCTCTGTCATAAAAGAATTTTTCGTTGTAGCCGTGAAACCAGGTCGAGGGCCGGGGAATCTCCTCCCCGATGGTGACCGGCACGGCATATACCTTCATTCCGGCCTTCAGACAGTCGTTGATAAACAGGCTGTCCTCTCCGTTGGAGAACCGGGCACCGCCGCCGAACCAGAGATGGTAGGACAGATTGCATTCCCGTGCCTTCCGAAGGCGCAGCGCAAAGCTGTAGGCCGGGTAACGCCCGCAGTTGTAGCGGTGCACCCGCCGAAAGGAATCGATTCGATAGGTCCTGCGCTCCTCGGTCACCTCCACGTTGAAGAGGAGCATGTCCGCCTCCGGATGCTCCGAAAAGGCCCGCAGCACCTTCTCCGCAGCGCCTTCCGCGTACACGATATCCTCATCGGCGAAGAGAATGATGTCGCCCTCCGCCCGCTGCAGTGCGGTGTTGCGGCTCAGCCCCACTCCTTTTTCCGGCATGGAAAAGAAGCGGATCCGGTGTCCGCCGCTTTCATATTCACGGAACGCATAGTCCCTGCCCTGGTTGATCACGATGGCATCCGCGTCCAGATGCATTTTTTCCGGAAGGGTCTCCTCCTGATTCACGGCGGAGACCAGATACTCCAGCGTCATGGCTCTCAAACCTTTCTGCCGCTCTTTTCCAGCATTTTGCGTATGTACTGGCCGGTGTAGGAATCCGGATTCTGTGCCACTTCCT
>JAFYEE010000001.1 GCA_017544405.1 Lachnospiraceae bacterium | reverse complement strand
GACAGCGACTGCGAGATCATCCTCCCCCTGTATTTTGAGTACGGCGTCAAAATGTTCTCCATGCTCGATGCGGAATTTGCCTGCATTCTCTTTGACGGGAGGACCGGAACGTATCTGGCGGCACGGGACCCCATCGGAATCCGTCCCCTCTACTACGGCTATGACGCAGCCGGGACCATTCTGTTTGCAAGCGAACCCAAGAACCTCGTCGGCCTTACGGAGAAGGTTCGGCCGTTTCCGCCGGGGCACTATTACAAGGACGGAACGTTTACCTGTTACTGTGACATTGCACAGGTCGAAACGGTCTGCCATGACGAGTTGGAAACCGCCTGCAAGAAGATCCGCAAGAAGCTGATCACAGGGGTGAAAAAACGCCTGGTCTCTGATGCAAAGGTGGGCTTCCTTCTCTCCGGCGGGCTGGATTCCTCCCTGGTCTGCGCCATCGCGGCGCGGGAGCATGATGTACCTATTGAAACCTTTGCAATCGGCATGAGCGAAGATGCCATTGATCTGAAATATGCAAGGCAGGTTGCGGATTTCATCGGCAGCCACCATACCGAGGTCTATATGACAAAGGAGGAGGTGCTTTCCTCCCTGGAGGCGGTCATTGCGCTGCTGGGGACTTACGACATCACCACCATCCGGGCGAGCGTGGGTATGTACCTGGTCTGCAAATGGATCCACGAGCACACGGACATCCGGGTGATCCTGACCGGGGAGATCTCGGATGAGCTCTTCGGCTACAAGTACACGGATTTCGCCCCTTCGGTGGAAGCGTTCCAGAAGGAAGCGGAGAAGCGGATTCGGGAGCTGCACATGTATGACGTGCTCCGCGCCGATCGCTGCATCTCGGCCAATTCCCTGGAAGCTCGGGTGCCCTTCGGAGATCTGGACTTTGTCCGTTATGTGATGTGTCTGGATCCGGAGTTGAAAATCAACCGCTACGGGAAGGGCAAATATCTGCTCCGCCACGCCTTCGAGGGCCTTGGCTATCTGCCGGAACAGATTCTGTGGCGGGAGAAGGCCGCCTTCTCTGACGCGGTGGGCCACTCCATGGTGGATGATCTGAAGGAATACGCGGAAGCGCAGTATTCTGACGAGGCTTTTGCGGAGAAACGGCAAAAGTACCGCCATGCGCAGCCCTTTACCAAAGAATCGCTCCTGTATCGGGAAATCTTTGAGAAGTATTATCCCGGGCAGGCTGAGATGATCGCAGACTTCTGGATGCCCAACAAAGCCTGGGAAGGCTGCAATGTGGATGACCCGTCTGCCCGTGTTCTCTCCAACTATGGCGAGAGCGGAATATAGAACAGAAAAGGAGCACCCGAGCATGACAAAGTATATTTTTGTGACCGGTGGCGTGGTCTCCGGTCTTGGCAAGGGTATCACGGCAGCGTCCCTGGGGCGGCTGCTGAAGGCCCGGGGACTGAAGGTGGCAGCCCAGAAACTGGACCCCTACATCAATGTGGATCCGGGCACCATGAGCCCCTATCAGCACGGCGAGGTCTATGTCACTGAGGACGGAGCGGAGACAGATCTGGATCTGGGCCACTACGAGCGCTTTATCGACGAGGATTTGAACAAATACTCCAATCTTACCACCGGCAAGGTCTACTGGAATGTGCTGAACAAGGAGCGACGGGGCGAATATCTGGGCTCCACGGTGCAGGTGATTCCCCATATCACCAATGAGATCAAGGAGTTCATCTACCAGGTCGGAAAAAAGACAAATGCGGATGTGGTGATCACGGAGATCGGCGGCACCATCGGCGATATTGAATCCCAGCCCTTTTTTGAGGCATACCGGCAGTTTCAGCATGACATCGGCCATGACAATGCCATCATGATCCATGTGACACTGATTCCCTGGCTGAAGGTTTCCCAGGAGATGAAGACCAAGCCGACCCAGGCCAGCGTCCGCGAGCTGATG
>JAFYEE010000046.1 GCA_017544405.1 Lachnospiraceae bacterium | reverse complement strand
CGGAATTCGAGTATTACAGTGATCTGGATGAGCTCGGTAGATGCGGAGTCGCCACGGCGAATCTGTGCGAGGCACTGATGCCGACGGAACCGAGAGGTCAGATCGGTGCGGTCCGTCCCACCGGCTGGCACACCATCAAATATCCGGATCTGATTGAGGATAATTACCTGTACAATCGCAGTCACCTGATTGCATATGCTCTGACCGGAGAAAATGCGAACGAGAAAAACCTGATCACCGGAACACGGTATATGAATCACGGTGGAATGTTGTTTTTTGAGATGCAGGTGTTGGCGTATATCGAAGACACCGGGAATCATGTTCTTTATCGTGTAACACCGTGCTTTTACAGGGAGGAGCTTCTCGTCAGAGGGGTGCATATGGAGGCTTACTCTATGGAGGATAACGGAGAGGGAATCTGTTTTAATGTGTTTGTATATAACGTTCAGCCCGGAATCAAAATCGATTATGCGACGGGCGAGAGCGAGATGGAAAAACCATGACCCGCAAGGGCGGAAAGGAGCGGCGGAATGTCGGATTTAAGAGAACTGGTATTACGGAACCGAAGCTACCGTGGATATGACAGAAGCAGAAAAATTACGAAGGAGGAACTGCTGGAGCTGGTGGATCTCGCGCGGATCTGTCCCTCGAGCAAAAACGGTCAGGTCCTGAAGTTCCACATCGCATATGAGGAAGAGGAGGTCGCAAGGATCCAGCCGACCACCATGTGGGCGGGGGCTTTGCCGGAGCTGCATCTTCCCTATCCCGGGACGGAGCCGGTCGCGTTTATCGTGATCTGCATTGATACGCAGCTTGCGCCGAACGAGGCGGTGTTTGTGCGGGATGTAGGGATCACGGCACAGACCATGCTTCTGGGCGCGGCGGAGAAGGGCCTTGGCGGATGCATGATCGGAAGCTTCAAACGGGCGGATCTGATCGAAGCCATCGGGCTGCCGGAGCATCTGTCTCCGAATCTGGTGATCGCGCTCGGCAAGCCGGCGGAGGAGATCATTCTGACACAGGTGCCGGAAAACGGAAGCACGAATTATTACCGGGACGAAGCGGGCATTCATTATGTGCCGAAGCGGAGCCTGGAGGATCTACTGGTCTGAGGATCAACGGCCGTAATTGTCTGTAGCCGTGTATCATAACATGTGGAAGATGAGGGGACATCTGAAAAAACACAATCGAAAGGGGAAGTGAACATGACAGAACTGGAAGCACTGAAAGAGCGGCACTCCGTCCGCAATTACCTGGAGAAGGCCATCGAGCAGGAAAAGCTGGATGCCTTAAATGCCTGTATCGCGGAATGCAATCAGGCAGGTAATCTGCATCTGCAGCTACTAGCGGATGCGGGCAAGACCTTCAATCGCCTGCTGAATCGTGCGATGGGTCTTTCCACCGCGCCGAGCGTCATCGCCATGGTCGGGCCTGAGGGGCAGGATCTGGACGAACGCATCGGTTTCTACGGAGAAAAGATCGTCCTGCTGGCGCAGACGCTTGGACTGAATACCTGCTGGGCAGGCACCTTCAATGCCGGTAACGTTCCGGCGCAGATCGCGGAAGGAGAGCGCCTGGTGATCGTGATCGCCATCGGATACGGCAGGGATACGGGCAAAGCGCACCGTTCCAAAACCGCAGAGCAGGTGAGCAATGTAACGGCCGCTTCGCCGGAATGGTTCCGCAAGGGCGTGGAATATGCCCTGCTGGCCCCGACTGCCATCAACCAGCAGAAGTTCCGGATCGAGTTAAAAGATGACGGAAGTGTCAATTTTACCGATCTCGGCGGCGTCTTCAGCAAGGTGGATCTGGGCATTGTGCGGTATCATTTTGAACTGGCCAAAGCAACCAAAGACTGAGAGAAGGACACGAAAATGAGTGATCAGAAGGATCCCGGGATGGGAGAATCCCTGGAAAAGATGATGGAAGAAGCCATGGAGCAGGCCCTGGGAGGGAACCTCCCTGCGAATCTGTCCCCGCTGCAGCAGGTCTCCGCGGACATGCTTTACCGTCAGACCAAACAGATGCTGGGCAACATGGTGGATTATCAGGATCTGATGATGATGTATACCTGCGCGATCAAGGAAGTGCGCACCAAATTTGACGTGCTGAACACGGAATTCCAGATCAGCCACAAACGCAATCCGATCGAATCCATCACCACGAGGCTGAAACGCAATACGAGCATCATGGAGAAAATGATGCGCAAGGGGCTGATGCCGACGGTGGACAATATCGAGCGCAGCCTGAACGATGTCGCCGGGGTGCGGGTGGTCTGCGCCTATATCGATGATATTTATTTTCTGGCGGATGCCCTGATCCAGCAGGACGATATCACACTGGTCAAGCAGAAGGACTATATCAAGAATCCCAAGCCGAACGGGTACCGAAGCCTGCATCTGATCGTGACGGTTCCGGTATTTTTCGCGACCGGTAAGCGGGACATGAAGGTGGAGGTGCAGATCCGCACGATCGCCATGGACTGGTGGGCTTCGCTGGAGCATCAGCTGAAGTACAAGCAGTCCGTGGAGAATGAGGAGGAGATCATGCGGCGTCTGAAGGAGTCGGCGGAGACCATCGCGCGGACGGATGAGGAGATGCTGCAGATCCGGAAACAGATCGAGCAAAGCGAGGACATTCAGACGGAGGATGAACTGCTCTTTGAGCGTCTCCGCCATTTTGACATGCCGATCGGATGACAGGGGCCGGAATGCTGCTGGGAGACTATCTGAAAAAAACATACGGATGCAAGGTTTACAAGCTTTCCCTCTCGGCAAAGGTGACCTGTCCGAACCGGGACGGGACGCTGGGAACGGGCGGCTGCATTTTCTGCTCGGCGGGCGGCTCGGGAGAGTTCGCGGCGCGGGCGGATCTTCCGATCGATCAGCAGATCCGGGAGGCGAAGCAGCGCGTTGCCCGGAAAATCAAGGGAGAGGCGAAGTACATTGCCTACTTCCAAAGCTATACGAACACCTATGCGGATCCGGAATATCTGGAGCATATTTTTCGGGAGGCCATGCGACCGGAAGATGTCGTGGCGCTTTCCGTGGGAACGCGGCCGGACTGTCTGCCGGAGGCGGTTTTGGATCTGCTGGAGCGCTTAAGCCGCGAGAAGCCGGTCTGGGTAGAGCTGGGCCTTCAGACCATTCGGGAGGACAGTGCGAGATACATCCGGCGCGGCTACGAGCTGCCCGTCTATGACCGGGCGGTGCGGGAGCTGAAAGCGCGGGGGATCACCGTGGTCACACATCTGATCCTGGGACTTCCGGGAGAGACACATGAGGATATGAAGGCCTCGGTCCGCTATGTGGCGGCTTCGGGGGCGGACGGCATCAAGCTGCAGCTTCTGCATATCCTGAAGGGGACGGATCTGGCAGCGGAGTATGAAGCCGGGCGGGTGCGTGTCATGGAGCAGGACGAATACATTTCGCTACTCGGAGAGCTGGTGCCGCTGATCCCGAGATCTATGGTGATTCACCGGCTGACCGGCGACGGGGATAAGCGGCTTTTGATCGCACCTCTGTGGAGCGGTAACAAACGCGTGGTCATGAATGAAATCAGGCGGAGCGTACTGAAACCGAATGGATTACTGGATTCCGAAAAAAGCACATCTGAATGACCGGACGCTCCGGGAGGAAATCGTCCCGGCCGGCGTGCGTGTGATCGAGGACTGGGCCTATGCAGGATGCAAAAATCTGACGAAAGTGTCACTTCCTGATACGATCGAAAGTGTTTCCTCCAAGGCATTTGCCGGATGTGAAGCCCTGCGGGAGATACATATTTTTCCGGCATCCGATCCCGTTCCGGGTGACCCGGACAAACAGATTTCCCACCTGCTTGCTCTTTCCGTGCGTGCCTGGCCGGCCGGAACGCAGGAACTGATCCGGAAGGCAATCGAGGCAGAGAAGGAAGAAGATTGCGGCATTTTTCAGGATCCTTTCGATGCGCTGCTTTCCGCTTATCTGGAGGAGCCGGATGATGCAGGCTTTGCACCGTTCCTGGCCGGCGGGGAAGAAGATTACGACGGCGAAGAAAACGATGTGGATGCATTTGTCCAAAAAAAACGGGAAGAGAAGGTACATCTGATTTATGAGAGGATGCGTATTTTCCCGGACCACGCGGAGTGGATGCTCGCTTTTTTGAAGAAGCACCGATGCGGCGCCGCCTTCACTTTTTTGCTGCGGGACGAACCATATAAGCGGCAGTACATGGATTTTTTTTTCCGGCTTCGGATCCCGGAAGCGGAGGATGTGCAGACTCTGCTTTCCCTGTGCGCGGAGGATGTGGAGCTTCGTTCCCGCGTCCTCGGGATCCGGGCGCAGGCCGGACCGGAT
>JAFYEE010000045.1 GCA_017544405.1 Lachnospiraceae bacterium | reverse complement strand
GTTCAGGGGACACCTGTAAAGCTGGGTTGACAGGCATCAGCAGAGGACCTGTTACCGGCTCCTGTATCTCGTATTGATCCAGCCTGCGGTGACCTATATATCCGCGTTCGGGATTCGCTATCGCCGGTGTCCTCGCGTAGCGGTACTAGGCTCGCACAGTACGCGAGCCAAGGACCGACGCTGCGGACGTCCCTCAGCGGATATATATGCCCCCGCAGGCGTACACAGGGCGCAGATAGAAGCACAAATTTCAGGAGATTAAAATGGCACAGAGTACAACCGATAAGAGCTTCCTCGGTACAGGGATGAAGTTCCCGCCGCAGATCGATGTGGTCACCGGGCGATTCAAGACATCGTCCCTCGAGGAGAGCGTCAAGGAATCCATCTATATCATTCTGATGACCCAGCAGACCGAACGTTTCGTCCGTCCGGACTTCGGCTGCAATCTGATGAGCTACACCTTTATGGACATCAACGCGACCACCACCAACATTCTCGTCCGCGAGATCACGGAGGCCATCCTCTCACAGGAGCCGCGGATCGCGGATGTCAATATCACCACCGAGATGCGTGACAGTCAGGGCGTGCTTCTGATCAATATCGACTATACCCTGCAGGGCAGCAATACCAGCGACAACCTTGTCTTTCCGTTCTATCTCAATGTGGAAGCCGAGCAACCGGAAAAGGAAGAAGAGTTAGAAGTCTATGAGCCAACCGACGTGGAAGAATCCTAAAATCAATCACAGAACGGGCGAGTCCATCCGGGCCGAGATCCGTTCGCTCGCATCCTCTTATGTCCCCGAGTGGAACTATACCGAGCAGCAGCCCGACATCGGCTCCACCATCGCCGGTATTTTTGCCGGACAGATGGAGGAAAATGTCGATCTGATGAACAACATCGTGGAGCGTTACCACACCGAGTTCATCAACATGCTCGATCTCACGCTCCGTCCGGCGATCCCGGCCAGAAGCATCGTCGTTTTCCGCATGGTGGACGATACCGTGCCGGGACTGGGGATCGCAAAGGGAACCAGGCTCCAGACGGATGAGGACAGCGATGACGCGACACCGATCGTGTACGAGACCGACCGGTCCCTCTATGTGACGAGCGCCAATCTTTCGGATATGTTTCTCACCGATCTCGAGGAGGGAACCATGGTGCCCCTGCTCGGATCCTTTGATACCCCGGAGCTCTATCCCGGAGAGCGGGAGCCTGCCATCGGCGCAGCGGGATCGCGCGCGGAGCAGGAGGAGAACACGGATCTGGTAAAACCCTTTTCCCTCTTCCATGCCGGCAAGGGGATCGAGCGCAACGCCCTTTCCCTGTACCATACCACCGCATTTGATCCCGAGGACGGCGCGGTCTATCTGCGTTTCATGGGCGATCCCGAGCTGGTGAAGGACATCGCGGAGGGACGCATTCGCATTTCCTATCTGGCAGAGGAAGGTTTGCAGCCCGTGACCGATCTCGAAGAGGTGGGAGATGGCGCTACCCTGATCATCAAAAAACACGGCGAATGCCGGAAGATCGCCTTCGAGGAGGGCGGTGAGGAGCAGTATTCCCTCTTTATCCTCGAGGCGACGGATCCCGTTCGCAAGATCCGCAAAGCGACCTCCATCGGCATCTCTTCCGAGGGAGATCCCCAGCCGGCCCATTTTGTGGTGGGCGAAGTCAGCGAGCTCGATCCGAAGCGGTTCCTGCCCTTTACGGATACGATGTCGCTCTATTCCGAGTGCTACATCGGGCACGACCGGTATTTTTCCCAGAAAAATGCCAAAATCACCATCACCTTCCGCGCAACCTTCGGGGAGAATCTCCTCGATCTGACCAGAGCGCAGGAGGAGAGCGAGCTTAAGATCATCAAGAAGGTTCCGAAGAAGGTCGCGGAGACCGTTCCGGCCACGGTCCGTGCGGACGAGATCACGCTGGAGTATTTCAACGGGATCGGCTGGAAACGACTGAAAGCGGACCAGGAATACGCGACCTGGTTCGAGGAGACCGAGAGCGGGGAATACCGCCTCACCTTCCGCTGCCCCGCAGACTGGGAGGAGAGTGAGAACGGCGCCTACGTGGGACGTGCGCTTCGCATGCAGCTCGTCCGCGCGGACAACTGCTACATGCGCCCCGCGATCCATTACTATCCGATCATCCAGGATCTGCACGTATCCTACTCCTACGACGGAGATTTCATCGAGCCGGATCATGTACGCATGCTGTACGGAACCAGAGTGGAGGACCTGAGCGGAAGATTCGGCCGGGATCACGGCACGCCCGTCTTTGTTCCCTCCGAATACACCGAGGATGCCCTCTATCTCGGCTTTGACCAGAAGATCGACGAAGGGCCGGTCAGCATCTTTTTCATGGTGCGCGACATGCAGTATCATCTGCCCCTCAAATGCCGCTACGAATACAGCACCGATCAGGGCTTCCGCCAGATGAAGGTGCTGGACTTTACCGAGGACTTCGCCAAGTCGGGCGTCGTGATGTTTGATCCGCCCTCCGACTTCCGCGAGATGACGCTGGAAGGGAAGCGTCGTTTCTGGATCCGCATCTCCCGCTACCAGGTGGAGCGGAGCGATGAGCAGGCACAGTTCCTGCCCTCCATCGACGGGATCCTGCTCAACGCGATCCCCGTCACCAATATCAATACCGGCGGCGAGGAGGACTATTACCTCGATGAGGTCGGCCCCGACCAGAGCTTCAACCTGACCGCGGACAAGATCCTGTCCGCGCAGGTCTGGGTGAACGAGAAGGATTCGCTGGTCCGCGAGAAGATCGAAGCCATGCAGCTCGAGCACCCGGAGCGCATCCGTGTGGAGCGCGATCTGCTGGGCAATATCACCGGTGTCTTTGTCCTCTGGGAGGAGGTCAGCCGTTTCTCGGAGGATGCCCCCAGACGCAGCTATATCCTCGATCGCATGGACAACCGGATCCTCTTCGGCGATGGCATTCATCAGGATATCCCGCGCGTGATCGACGATGTCGCCTTCCGCGTGCAGCTCTCCACCAGCAACGGTGCGGACGGCAATGTGGAAGTGGGCCGGATCAGCAGTGTCACCGGTGAGGCGCTTTTCCTCGATACCATCTCCAATCCGATCCGTGCCTTCGGCGGCAGCAATATGGAAACCGTACCCGAGGCCCTTGAGCGCGGAGCCAATATCCTGTACTCCCGCAACCGCCTCGTATCCCTCGAGGACTATACCCGCACGATCCTGTCCTACTCCGGCAATAT
>JAFYEE010000044.1 GCA_017544405.1 Lachnospiraceae bacterium | reverse complement strand
GCAGAAAGCATCGGATCGTGCGACGGAAGCAGCGCAAAAGGCTTCCGAAAAAGCAGCGGATGCCGAAGAAGCCGAGGCCCAGGATGCTGTGGAAGAAGCGCAGGATGCGGCGGAAGAGGCGCAGGGCGCAGCGGAGGAAGCGCAAAATGCAGCCGATGATGCGGCGCATGTTGCGGATGAACTTAAGAGCGCTGCGGACAGCCTTGCCACAGCGGTTAAGGGCATGGCAGCGGATCTGGCGGAAGCCGTGAAGGACCTGGCAGAGGGCGCAAAGCGTACCTGTAAGGAAGCGTCAGCGGAAGCAAAGGAAGCGACCGGCGAAGCCTTAAAGGAAGCCGGCGAAGCCTGTGCGGAGGCGGCCAGAGAAGCCGGAGAGGCCTGCAAGGAAGCAGGAGAATCCTGTAAGGAAGCTGCAGGGGAAGCAAAAGAGGAGATCGAAACCGTGACAGGTAAGGTCGTAGACTAACCATTCCCCGACAGCCGTAATACCCCAACCGGCGATCGCCTTTCGGGCGATGGGAAGCTGTAAATGCAAGAAAAGGACGGGCAGGAACCTTCGGGTTCCTGCCCGTCTGTTCGTGTGGCTTTGGATAAAACGCCCCGTTTTCAGAGCATTCCTTCCCTGACCAGAGCATTGTAGAACTGCACCAGGGGAAGAAACCCTTGTGCGAAGCTCTTGGTGGGCGTAGAGCCGACCAGCACCGCGTCCTCCACGATCCGCTTGCCGCCGCCGTTTGCATCGACATCGCGGATGCTCAGCCGGAAGGTCGGAAGACCGTATTCCAGATATTTTGTGTCTCCGGTCAGCTCATAGCCGATGAACATGGCTTCCAGAAGCAGGGTATTGTTGCCGTTCCGCTGCAGGCTGGGGAGCTCCTTGTAATAGAAGAGACCGTAAGGGTTTCGGAAGTTCTCCGTCAGGTCATCGATGGCGGAAAGGATCAGTGTTTTCAGGTTTTCCTCGGGGAACAGACGGTAGTAGCGCATGAGACTGCCGACCGCCACGGAGATCATGAAGCCTACGCGGATCATGGTGTTGTCCGTATAGGGCGCCAGCCATGCGCCGTATTTGTCGTTCCATTCCTCAAACTGGCGGATGATCCGGTGGCATTTGTGCAGCCAGCGCTCTTCCCGTGTCTCCGTATAGAGCGCGGAAAGAGTGCGCAGCGCCCATCCGGTCTCTCTGGCGCTTGCTTCCCCGGGCTTTTGATACATCGGGGTCTCCAGCAGACGGAGCACATTTTCCCCGATGCCGATCGCGGTATCACGTGCACGGCGATCCCCGGAAAAATGCCAGTAATCCAGCAATCCTTCCACCCATTCATGGGAACAGACCATCACCCCTTCGGGGCCGCCCTCGGAGAGCGGGAGACCGACATGACCGGCGGTATGCTCCCATTGTCCGCCGATGCGCAGCGGATCCTGGTGATAGTGGCAGACATCCACGTCCATCCAGTGCCTTGCGGCGGTCACGGCATAGTCGAGAAAACGCCGGACACCGGTGCGCGCGTACATGAGGAACATGGCGTGAGGGTAGTCGTATTCATTGTTGGTCCAGACCAGACGTCCGTTGCCCCGTCCCTGCGCGGTGTAATTGGAATCCGGAAAATCGCCCCAGTTCATCATGCCGTAGGCGCGGCCGTGGTGGTCCGCCTTGTCGGCCAGAACGCGCTCCACCTCGGGATCCAGAAGCTCCGGGGGAGTCACAATGGGAGGAAAGACGCCGGCGCGGTCATACACCGAAGGATCGATGAAGGGCTGCACCGGCATCTGATAGATCAGACTGCGGTCGTCCAGGGCTTCGAGGGTGGTCTGCGGCCCGTGAAAATGCAGCAAAATGCGCTGCTCTCTGGCTATTCCGGGCGCAAAACGCACCTTCTCCGTCCCCTCGGGGATCAGATAGACGGCCAGGCCGTTGCCCTCCGCCTTGACGGCCTTGGGGTAATTTTGCTGCGCCTGATAGACCGTCGCGCAGACACCGCCTTCCGGCGTGCAGTAGTCCGCAAAAAAGGTCCCGTACAGCACCTCCGCGAAATGTTCGTTGGCCTCCCCGATGAGGAAGGGCGCATGGATCTCCTTCGAGAGCGTCTCCCCGTTTCCGGCGAGGGTAAAACGCGTCTTGTAATTGGAGATGCCGATCGCCGTGCGTGTCCCCATGGGCGCGCTTTCGCGGAAAGAGGCTTCGTGGGCGGCGAGTTCGCCCGTACCGGTGGTATGGAGGATGCCTTCTTCCCGGCAGGTCCGGTTCATATCCCCACAGCCGGTGGAGTCGATCACCTCTGTCGCAGCTTCCGGCAAAGCGTCCGTGAGCATGCTGTCCGCACTGCTTTTCACATAAAAGATCCAGGAATCCGGTTCCAGTGCGGTCTCGGAATCGTTGAAAAGCCGTACCCCCAGGTCTGCCCAGGGTTTGCCGGCCGTGACGGTCAGGCGCACATTGCATCTCGTGCGGTAAGGTTGATCGTAATGCCCCTCCCCCTCAAAGATTGCCAGTACCGGGCCGCTTTCCGCCATCGTCCAGCGATCGATGTGGAGGGAGGCCTCCTTGCCGCCACATTTGAGGACCGGACCGCGCAGCTGCGCTCCCGTAAAGGTGAGGGGAGGAGCTTCTTCGGAGCGCTGCAGCGACACCGAGGAAAAGACGGAGTCCGCTCCGTCCGACAGGGAAAAGGAGAGCGGGCCGTTGTCCACGAAAAAGCCGTCTCCGGTCTTGCGGATCTGCAGAGGCGAGGAAATATCTTCTGTCGCCTCCGCGGCATTACGCTCCCGCAAAACCAGGGTTTTTCCTTTGTTTCCGGGGATATCCGCCTGGAAGCGAATCAATAAATAACGGATGCTACCATCACCCCATTCCGAGGTTGGCAGGAGCTGGAGCGGAAGAGCGCTGCCATCCTCTGTGAGGACGAGGCGGCTCAGATTCTCCGCGGGAAGTTCTCCTTTCGGGAAGGCGACCGCGACCCGGCAGGCTTCCATGGGGAGGTCATTTTTGTATAATTTTTCAATGTGGAAGGTTATTTCTTTCATCATATACAGGGTTTAATCCTCCACGAAATCTTCGCGGTAGGGTGCAAAGACATCCAGCAGGATTCCTTCTTCGAGGCAGACGCAGCCGTGCTCGACGCCGTTCGTTTTCAGCAGCGTATCTCCGGCGCGGACAATGTGCTTTTCCCCATCGATCTCAAATTCGAAAGCGCCGCTGACCACATAGGTGATCTGCGTGTGCGGATGGTGGTGGAGCGCACCGACCGCCCCTTTTTCAAAGCGGTTCTCGACCGTCATCACGTCCCCGCTGTAAGCCAGGACTCTGCGCACGACGCCGTTGCCCTGATCTTGCGCAGGGACATCCTTGTAAAATACCCATCTTTGATCTTTCATGTTTTTCATCCTTTCTGTTTGTCGGTTCTTTTTAGAAAATCAAGCCTGAAATTCTTAAGCCGCACCGATCAGGAGGCTGTGGCGTGAAGAGCCTTTGCAGCCGCTTCCTGCTTTTCGGCCAAATGCAACATTTCCTTCCAGTGCCCCGAGCGATAGAAGAAAAGCGCGGCCGTCATTCCGAAGACGAAGCTGATGGAGACGCCTCCGGTCACATAGTGGCCGTCAATGAAGCGGGAGATCAGGAAAGCGCTGGGAATGCGCACGGCCCAGAGCATCAGCATATTTACAATGGTGGAGTATTTGACGGCGCCGATTCCGTTCGCCAGATTGAGGATCGTGTTCAGTACGCAGAAGCACCACTGGAACGGAAGCTGGATGCGGATGCACAGGAGCGCGTATTTTGCGGCTTCCGCATCCTCCGTGAACAGTCCGATCATCGGACCGGACAGCGCAAACATGACAAGCCCCAGACAGATGGTGATCAGCGCGGAATAGAGCGGGACGATGCGGCCTCCCTGACGGAGCCTTACATAGTTTTTCGCTCCATAATTCTGCCCTGCGAAGGTGGACATGGAGGTGGAGAAGGAGGAGATCGCGATGCTGCTCACCCCCAGGATCTTGCCGGTGATGGAGGCACCCGCCATGAAGCCGGAGCCCTGGGTGTTGATCAGGGACTGCAGCATGATATGGCCGATGGTGTAGATCGAATTGTTGAAGCCCAGCGGGAGACCGAGCCGCAGGATCTCACGCAGGGAGTCCCGGCTCACAAGCCTTGGCAGGATCGTGAATTCCAGCGCTGCATACTTTTTCCGGATATACAGGATGCTGGCCGCCCAGGACAGATACATGGAGATGGCGGTGGCCAGCGCCGCGCCGGAGACATCCATGCCCAGACCCGCGACAAAGAGCAGATCCAGAAAAACATTGGTCACGCAGGAGACGACGAGGAAGACCAGAGAAGCGGTGCTGTCCCCGAGTCCGCGCAGGATCCCGGCATTCATATTGTAGCCCATATTGCCGAGAAGGGCCAGAAACACGATGCGGATGTACGTGACGGCATAGTCCCAGGTGTCCGCAGGGACCTGCATGAAGCGCAGGATGGCGGGGGTCAGGAGTATGCCGAGAATGCTTAAGGGGATTGCAGCCATATAGGTGAAGGAGATGGCGGTTTTGATCACGCGGTCCAGAGCGCCAAAGTCGCGCGCACCTGTATACATGGAAACGAGGATGCTCACCCCGGCACCGATGCCCATGAAAATACACATGAACACCTCAAGGGGCTGCGCGCTCGTGCCGACGGCCGCGATGGAAACCGGGCCGCAGTAATTGCCGATGACCAGCGTATCCACCGTACTGTAGAGCTGCTGCAGGATATTGCCGACCACCATGGGGATCGCGAAAAGCACGATCAGCTTCATGATCGGGCCCTGCGTCATATCCAGTTTTGATTTTGCTTTCAGATTTAAGGAGTCCATGCATTTACTAAACCACACCATGGACATAAAAAATAGCAAAAACAGACAAATAATATCCATAAACCTGCCAAATCGGATACAAGAATGGTACAATAGAACCGAAATCGCAATTCGTGCATCACTATATGGAAGGAATCGCATGGCGGAAGGGATAATTTTTCAGAAAGAGCTGGAGGGATTGAAGGTCAGCGAAAGTACGCTGCGCGTCGGCGCGGACATGAAGACGCGCCACTATCACGAGACGATCGAGCTTTTTGCGGTGATGGAGGGAGAGCGCTATGTCTTTGTGGACCGGTATGTCTACCATCTGAAGCCGCGCACCGTCCTGCTGATCCCGCCCGGTCAGATCCACCGGACCAGCAGCGTCGAGGAGCACCCGTCGCACCGGCGCTTTCTGCTGCAATATTCCCGCGAGATCTACGGGCGTATGATCCGGGCAACCTTCGGCCTCTCCTACGATGAATTTTGCCAGAAATACAGCGGTCCTGTTCCGATCGGCGAAGAGACCTGGGAGGAGATGCTGCAGATCTTCGGTAGGCTGAAGGAGGAGATGCGCAGGGAAGAGACAGGACAGCTCTATCTGCCCATGGTGCGCATGCTTTCCTATGAGATCCTCCTGCTGTTCGGGAGGGAGGCGGACCGGGTGCGGGAACAGAACCCGTCGGCCGAACCGGTGCATGTGGAGTCCGGGATCTATGCTACGATCCAGCTGGTGACGGGGTATATCCAGGAGCATTACGACGAGGATCTGCGCATCGAGCGCCTGACGGAACGCTTCCATATCAGCCGCGGCTATCTGACGCGGAATTTCAAGGAGGTCACGGGCGTCACCATCGTCCAGTATCTCACGGTCGTGCGGATCCGCCGGGCCGGGAAATATCTTCTGGATACGGATCTGAGCGTCACGGAGATCGCAAACCGCTGCGGCTTCGGAGATGTGACCTATTTTGAGAAGGTCTTCCGCAGACTCCGGGGCACGACGCCGCGCAATTATCGAAGAAAAATAAGGGAAAGCCGTGTGGATCCGGAATAAAAAACACATGTAATAAAATATCGAAAGGGGAACAGGATGAAAAATATTACGCTCGGAGCAACAGGTATCACGGTGCCACAGAACGGATTCGGCGCGCTTCCGATCCAGCGCGACTCCCTCGAGGAAGCGGTTCGGATTCTGCGCAGAGCCTATGAGGGCGGCATGCGCTTTTTTGACACGGCGCGCGCGTACAGCGACAGTGAGGAGAAGGTGGGCGCGGCCTTCGGCGATCTGGGCATCCGCGACCGGATCATCATCGCTACCAAGACCGGTGCCAAGACGCCGGAGGAGTTCTGGCAGCATCTGGAGACCTCTCTGAAAAATCTTCGGACCGACTATATCGACATCTATCAGCTCCATATGGCAGGACAGTGCTATCGCCCCGGCGACGGAACCGGGATGTATGAGGCCATGCAGGAAGCCAAGGCGAAGGGATGGATCCGCCATATCGGTATCACCGCGCACAAGATCGGCATTGCCGAAGAGATTGTGGAAAGCGGCCTCTATGAAACGCTGCAGTTCCCGTTCTCCTATCTGGCATCGGACCGCGATATCCGGCTGGTGGAATCCTGCCGCTTGCACAACATGGGCTTCATTGCCATGAAGGGACTGGCCGGAGGACTCATCACCCATTCGCGTGCGGCCATGGCCTTCATGACACAGTTCGACAATGTGATCCCCATCTGGGGCGTCCAGCGGATGAACGAGCTGGAAGAGTGGCTTTTATATATGGAAGAAACTCCGTCGATGGATGCGGAGATTACCGCATTTATCGAGCAGGAGAAGGAGGAACTCTCGGGGAATTTCTGCCGCGGCTGCGGGTATTGCATGCCCTGTCCGGCCGGAATTACGATCAACAATTGCGCCCGCATGTCTCTGATGGTACGCCGCGCGCCTTCGGATGTCTGGCTGTCTGAGCACTGGCAGAACGAGATGGAGAAGATCGAGAATTGTCTGCATTGTATGCAATGCACCAAAAAATGTCCTTACGAGCTCGACACTCCGACGCTGCTGCGCAAAAATCTGGAAGATTACCGTGCGATCCTTGCGGGAGAAGTCAGCACGGAGGAGGCAAAAGCCTGGTAAAGCGCCCGGGAGAAGCAGTGGGTTATCCGGAAAAGCAGCAAAAGAAGATAATCAAGTAAAAACAAACAAAAAAGATGGGATTTTTGGCTCATTTACTATACAAATTGTGTAAATCGTGCTAAAATATCTGACAGTGGGGGAGATGGCACAGAATTGTCTTTTTGTTGTCATTGCTCATTACGGTTTTGTGCCGGACTTGATTCCGGGATACAAATGTGAAAGGAGCAAAATAGAATGTCAGCATCAGGTCCCAGTCAAAAGAAAAGTGGTGGAGTCAAAAGCAGATTAATTCTCACGATGGTATTGATCACGGCGATCCCGTTGATTCTTCTGACGATCATCAGTTATGAAAGTACCATCAAACGTTCGGTTGCCGATGCGGAGGAGATCAACCTCAAGCAGGTGACCATCATCGAGGGAGATATTCTGGATATTATCAATCAGAGCTTCCGGGCGATCGAAGCAGCAGCCAATAACCCCGGAACCCGTGATTTTGTCAAAATGTCCGAGGCAGAGCGCGAGGGACAGCTCGATCGCATGGCAGCTTATCTGGCTATGATTGATGCCTCCTGCGGCGACTCAAATTCGACCGTTATCTCCGATGCGACCGGCCAGAACCTGGCCAGATCCAAGGGGAATTATACCAATGTCGGTGAGCGCGGATATTTCAAGACCGCGATTGCCGGTACGGCGAATCTGTCCGAGGTATCCGTGAGTAAGACCACCGGATCCCGCATTGTCGTTCCGGCGGTTCCCATCTATGACGAAGATGGCAAGACCCCGATTGGTACCGTAACCCGTAACTTTGATATCAGCATACTGCATGATTTTCTTGCGGCGGAAGCAGACAGTCATCAGCAGCTTCTGATCTGCGGCGTCAACGGTGTTGTGATCGCGGATTCCAAGCAGGAGATCACGGCCGACATGGAAGATGATGATCGCTCGGGCACGGAGTATTATAAAAATGCGCAGACCGCGGAAGGCTCCATGATCATCGAGGTAGATGGTGTGAAGAGCATCGTTTCCTATCTGAAGGAGCCCACCACCGGATGGACGGTCATCAACATCCGTGATTACAAGTCCACCATGGCTTCGGCTACTTCCGGAGCGATGATCCAGATCGTCCTTTCCCTGGTCGCACTGATCATCGCCGTAGTTGTGGCCTTCCTGATGGCGAACAACTTCGTGGCGCCGATCCAGGCAGCCAACAGATCTCTCACGAAGCTTGCAGAGGGCGAATTCGTTGAGATGGATGCCAAGTTCCTGAAGAGAAGCGATGAGTTCGGCGAGATGGCTTCCGAGGTGCATCAGGTGATCGAGAAACTGTCCGTGATCGTTGCGGACATCAAGTCCAGTACCGCTACCATTACCGGTTCTGCCGACGATCTGGCGGATACCAGCGCGCAGATCTCCCAGACGGCGGATGATGTCGCCAATGCAGTGCAGGAGATCGCCAGCGGCGCGACCCAGCAGGCCGACGAGATTCAGCACGCAACGGAGAATACCGGCGTGATCAGCGAGAATCTGCGCTCCGTTATGGACAATACGGAGCAGTTGGATTCGATCGCTCAGAATATGAACAACAACAGCAAGGCTTCCATTCAGGATCTCGAGAAGCTGCGTGCTTCTTCCGAGCAGATGAAGGCAGCCATCGAGGAGATCTCGGAGAAGATCGGCGCTACCAGCCGTGCCGTATCCGTGATCAATACCAAGGTAGAAGCCATCAATTCCATCGCCTCCCAGACCAACCTGCTCGCTCTGAATGCTTCGATCGAGGCGGCGAGAGCCGGAGATGCGGGCCGCGGATTTGCAGTGGTCGCACAGGAGATCGGTACTCTGGCGGACGATTCTTCCAAGGCTGCGGTGGATATCCGCAAGGAGATGGAGAACCTGCTTAAGGAGTCCCAGGCAGCCGTGGAGCAGGCGGGCACCGTGCACGAGACCATGGAGGAGCAGAATGAGATCCTCAGCGCTACCGTGCAGAGCGTCAATGTCCTGATTGGTGACATCCAGACCACCGTCTCGGGTGTTCAGGAGATTACGGATGCCACCGAGAAGTGCGACAAGGAGACCGTTCAGGTGGTCGACGCCATGAATTCCCTTTCCGCCATCTCGCAGGAGAACGCGGCTGCGTCCGAGGAGACCGGCGCGTCCATGGAGGAACTCAACGCAACGGTCAATACCCTTGCAGCTGCTGCTCAGTCCCTGAAGGATATCGCGGAGCAGTTGACCGAGGAGATGGGATTCTTCAAGTAAGAGAAGAAGACAGATACAGAAAAGCTCGAGGGAGAGCCGCTAAGGAGGCTCTCCCTTTTTATGCGTCTTTGTGCTAATTGTTTAAAGCGTTAAAGTTTTTGTGGCAAGGATAATCTTCCTGTGGTATGATAAGAAAGATTTTGATAGACGATCAAGGGGTGTGAGGAGGACAAAGTATGGATAATTTTATGTCGACACTGACCAGTGTCAACGACGCGATCAACTCCTTCGTGTGGGTTAAGATCGGCCTGGTACTGCTTCTCGGTACGGGTCTGGTGACTTCCGTCATCACCAAATTCTTCCAGATTTCGCATCTGGGACATTGGTGGAGGAAGACCATCGGTGCCGTATTCAGCAAGGATACGCACGCGAAGCTTGGGAAAAAATCCGGCTCCGTGTCCCAGTTCCAGGCACTTTGCACGGCTCTGGCAGCAACCATCGGTACCGGTAACATCGCGGGTGTCGCCGCAGCAATCTGCATCGGCGGTCCCGGAGCCGTCTTCTGGATGTGGGTCGCAGCCTTCTTCGGAATGATGACGAATTTCTCCGAGAACATCCTCGGTATCTACTACCGCAGGAAAAATGCGGAGGGGGAATGGTCCGGTGGTGCCATGTATTATCTGAAGGACGGACTCGGTTCCTATAAGGGCTGCAAAAAGATCGGTTCGATCCTGGCAGGCCTCTTCTCCGTATTCGCCATCCTCGCTTCCTTCGGGATCGGAAATATGGGCCAGATCAACAAGATCACCCTCAACCTGAAATCCGCATTTTTCAGCAATATCGATGCTTCCGAGATCGCCGGTGTCTCCTTCGTGAACTGGGCCATCGGCTTTTCCCTGATGCTTGTCGGCGGTTTCGTCATCATCGGCGGACTGCAGAGGATCGCCTCCTTCGCGGAGCGCGTGGTCCCCTTCATGGCCGTGGCTTATGTGGTGGGCTCTCTCATCGTATTTATCGTGCATATCCACAGCGTTGGACCGATGATTGCTTCCATCTTCCGGTTTGCGTTCGGCATCAAGGCAGCTGCCGGCGGCGCGGCCGGTGTGGCGATCTCCCAGGTGATCACGCAAGGCTGTAAGAGAGGCGTCTTCTCCAACGAGGCCGGCCTCGGTTCTTCTGTCATGGTCCATTCCAATTCCAATGTCAAGGAGCCGGTCAAGCAGGGACTCTGGGGCATCTTTGAAGTATTTGCGGACACGATGGTCGTATGTACGATGACGGCGATCGTCGTCCTGTCTTCCGGTGCGATCGATCTGGAAACCGGTCTGGTGCAGGAGGGCACGGATGATGCAACGCTTGTTGCCACTGCCTTTGGCCGCGTCTTCGGCAAGCCCGGCGAGTGGTTTGTAGCGCTTGCGGTTCTGCTCTTTGCATTCACGACCGTGCTCGGCTGGTCCCATTACGGATCCAAAGCGGTGGAATATCTCTTCGGTGTAAAGGGCGCCAAGGTCTATCGTGTGATCTTTGTGCTCATGATGATGTCCGGCGCGATCATGACCTCTTCACTGGCCTGGGATATTTCCGATACCTTCAACGGGCTGATGATGATTCCAAACCTGATCGGTGTCCTTGCGCTGACACCGCTCATTATCAAGCTGGTGAACAATTATGTGGACCGTAAGATCAAAGGAAAGGACATCGAACCGATTCTCTCCTTTGATGAGAAGATCCAGGCGGAATATGCGCCGATGGTTAAGGCAGGAGAGGACTGATCCTAAGCGGAATCGTTCCGAAATACAGAAAAGAGATAAAAAAAAGCACCTCTGCAAAGAAATCTGCAGAGGTGCTTTTTTTTAGTCGGCCAGTGTTCCGAACGGATCCCAGGGCTCAAGTTCCCTCAGCGGCTGATCAAGGAGCTTCTGCGTCGCCTTGTCCAGGTATTTTTTGTTGACCACGACCTGATAGACATAGTCTTCAAACCATTCCTGCGAAGCAACGTAATATCCTTCGTTGCCGGCGTCCTTGCCCCAGCTGTTCTCGATCCTCCAGCGGTTCGGCTGCTTCTTCTGATCCAGATTCACGCCCAGGATCACCATCGCGTGATTCATGGCCGAATCGCCATAGGTGAGCGCTTCGCCCTTGGTGAATCCGAACTTCACATTCCAGAGCTGCTCGAGTGCGACGGAGGCACGATCGAAGATGCCTTCCTTGCGGGTCGCGAACTGGACACAGTCGGACCCGAACCAGACGGGATGCCCGTCCTTCAGCTGGGCGATGGCAGCCTTCTGGATCTTCTTCATATCCAGATTCAGATAGGAGACCGGCTTGCCCTCGACCACATTGCCGAGATATTTGACCGTATACATCTTGCCAAAGGGCTTATCCGGGGTCGGTGCATGGATCAGACTGACATAGTCATCGAGATTCAGCCCGACATATTTTTGGAAAAATGCCTGCGGGGTGATGCCAAATTCCTGCGTCACCTTGTCATCCTTGTCGCGCAGCGTCAGGTCGAAGGACTTCGGCGGCTCGCCGAGGCAGATGCACAGAATGCGGTAGATCTCGGAGAGCATCTCGCCCTTGCGCTTCTGAAGCGCAGCGGTCTTTTTGCCGTCCTTCACCATTTTGCGCAGAATCATCGCGTCCTTGCGAAGCTTCGTGGTAAGGTACTGGTCGAAACGCCCGGAAGCGGTGGAACTTGCCGCATCGTCGTAGGCCTCCTTCGGAACCACACCGTACTTGCTGACCAGGTTGGCCAACATGTCCCACTGACCTCCGTCACAGAGCGGATCCAGATTCAGGAAGCTATAGAGTCTGCCATCCACCGGCTCGTCCGTGGTCTTCAGGACATTCTCCAGAAAATAATTCGCTTTTTCCAGCTTGTCGTAGAAGAAGAGATAGTTCTGGGAGAGTTCGAAATTCTCCAGGTTGTACTTCTTCATGATCTCATAGCGGAAGGTGTTCAGCGCGGAGAAGATCCAGCAGCGTCCGCTGGACTTCTGGTTGGTGATCTTTCCGGTCTTGAGGTCGATCGAGAAGGTGAAGGGCAGCCGACTGACCGCGGCATAGTCGGTGGCGGACTCGATGAGTCCCGCATGAACGACCGCGTTGGCGGCGATCAGATTGGCACGGTCCGAGCGGAATTCTTCGCTCAGAGAACCCAGCATTTCGGTGGAAATGCCATTTACTTTTTTGGGCATAGCTTATATCTCCTTAGGAAGGTTAATTGGCGGAGCGATAGGGTCAGGCCAGTTCCCGGCTCAGTGCGTCCAGAGACTGCTTGATAGAGTTCGCAGCGTCCAGCACGATGGTAGTGGCAGAGGACATCTGTTCCGTAGAGGCGGCCAGATTCTGTGTTCTGCCGTTGACCTCCTCGATGATCTGCACCAGATGCTCCGCTTCACTCAGCAGACTGTTGATGGCACCTTCGATCTTCTGATGGTTCTGGTCGCTCTGTTCTGCGGTCTCCTTGGAACTTGCGGAGAGCTTGTTGATCTCGCCGGCCACGACCGCAAAGCCTCTTCCGGCTTCCCCGGCTCTCGCCGACTCGATGGATGCGTTCAGGCTCAGCAGATTGGTTTCGCTGGCGATATCGAGGACCTTTGCATTGTCTGCTTCCAGATTTTCCACGAGCTTCTGGATCTCGGAGAGCGAATCGTGGATCTTCTGCATGAAGTCCGCCACATCCCCCATGTCACCGGCGATATGGGTACTCTCGGAGGCATTGCTCTCGTTCTCGGAATTCATGTGTTCGATGGACTCGTACAGGGTGGTAAAATGCTTCTCCACGGACTCGATGGTGGAGCCGATGGCATCCTGCTGGCGCTGAATGGCTTCCTTCTCTGTCTCCAGATTTGCGGCGAGCTCTCTCGCATCGCCGAGCAGAAGGATTTCATCCTTCTCGTAGTGGATGCAGTTTTCCTTGTGGTTGAATCCGTTGAAGATCGCGGTCACCATGTCCTCGCAGGATGCGTAGCCGCAGCAGGAACAGTTGATCACGCGGGATTCCGGCGTGGTCTTGTGCAGGGATTCGAAAATCCTGTCCGCCTGTTCCTTCGTCGGAATGCGGATCGGGCAGGTGGAAGAGCGGTCCGTGTACTTGCGCAGGTAATCCTCCAGACGCAGGGATTTGAACTGCTGATTCAGCTTTGCCAGACGCTGTGCGGGCGTGAGCGGTCTGCCCCAGGCGGTCTTTTTGCTGTTCTTCTTGCTTTCGTTCTTGATCTTGAGCAGGGCGTAGAGTGCATCGTCGGTCTCGCTTTTTTCGGGATCGGTCGCGGTACCGCAGATGCAGCCGTTCGCGCAGTTCAGAGCGTCGATGAAGGTGAAGGGCGTCTTCTGTTGCTTGATGCGGTCCTTATTTTTCTGCAGCCACTCGTACATGTGCTTTTCGCCCTCGATCTGGCGGATGGCGACATCTTCACCGAGGAACCAGTACACATTTTCCTTCAGACCGCCGGGCGTCGGATAGATGGATCCGAGACCGTATTCGATCTCGTCCGTGGCCAGATTGCCCGAGAGATTGTGTGCGTTGATGTACTTCATCAGGTGATCGAAGGTCACATTGTATTGCACCAGACCCTTGTTGTGGGGATCGTCGATCTCCATCTTCTTGGCGATGCAGGGGCTGATGAAGGCAAATTTATCCGTGATGCCGAGCTCCTTGCGCGCATAGATCGCGCCGCACATCAGCGGGCTCTGCACAGGGAAAAGCTTCGGAAGCAGCTCCGGCAGATAGTGCTCGATATAGGAAACCACGGCCGGGCAGGGCTGGGAGATCCCACCGACGAAATTGTACTTCTGGATATAGTTCAGATAGCCCCAGGTGCAGATATCCGCGCCGAAGGAGATGGAGATGATACGGTTTACACCGGCGCGCTTCAGTCCGCCGAGCACCTTCTCGTATTCCTGCGGGTAATTTGCCTTGAACGCGGGCGCCACGAGGATGGAGATTTTCTCTCCGCGCTTCAGATCTGCGAAAAAACGCTCCGTATCATCGCAAAATTCCCGCGCCTTATGTTCACAGGCATCGATGCAGGCACCGCAGGCGATGCAGCGATTCCCATCCACATCAATGCGGGGCTTCCCGTCCACGACGGACGAAACGCAGGCACCCATCGCCGAGCAGGCACTGATACATTTATTACACCCGATACACTTCTCATTCGTAAAAACCAAGCTGTTCCCCAAGTTTTCCATATGTTCCGCTCCTTTATGTGTGTTCCCAAGCAGCATCCGCAGTCGCCCTGCGGTAACGGTTCCTCTGTTTCAATAGTTCGTATAACGGAAAGGCGCCGGTTCCCCGACCGGTCTCAGATCCCTTCCGTCTGCATGATTTTTTTCAGCGGGATCCATACAAGGAAAGCGATCACGGATCCGATCAGAGCGGTGACGAGCTGCACCAGCGAAAAATTCATCTGCAGCGTGGCGAGCTTCGGTGCCATCTTCTCCGGAAGAAAGGCGGGCAGAAGCCAGAGGGAGATCGTAAGTCCCATGACCAGCGCCTTTACAACGCTGCCGATGCCCATGCCCAGGCAAAAACGCAGGTTTGTCTTGACCCCGAAGAAATAGACGAATACCACCAGTACCACATTGCCCACCATGATCATGGGCATCAGCGCCGGGATCGCGGCCATGACGGGATTGCCGGTGATAAAAAACGCGGTGACCGGTGCGATGATCGAGAGAATGATCCCGGGAATCAGCCCGGATACCACCGTGACCAGGATGAGGCAGGCATTCACGATCGGGCCGGTGATAAAGACGCTCAGGTTCTTGAAAACCTGGCTGACGATACACACGGCCAGAAGCAGGCCTGCGGTTGCGATTTGTTTTGTAGTCAGTTTTTTCATGATGTCTTCCTTTCCGAAAGTAAAATAAAGCGTAATAAGTATAGCACAGAATCGGGCAAATTGACAGAAAATTCCCTGTAAACTCTTTTTTCTGTCGGATGAATTTGCTATATTAAAGAGGTGGTGTCCGCGGGGATTTTCAGGGCACGCACGGACAGCAGAGTCAGGCCGGACAAACCGTGTTTTGGCAGGACGTGCCTTGTGGGGACAGGTACGTTTCGCTGCCGCTTGAAGGAGAGGGAGTATGGGGAATCATGCATTTGGCTGGTGCTTTATCGGGTGCGGCACGCTCGCCGGGATCGTGGCGGAGCAGATTACCGCTTCGGGGAAGCATCGGATCGTATCGGCCTATACCAGGCGCTTTGACGCCTGTAAGGAATTTACCGAAAAATACGGCGGGACCGCCTATGCGTCGGCAAAAGAAGCCATTCTGGCGCCCGGTGTCGAAGGCGTGTATATCGTGACGCCGCACAGTAGCCACGCGGAGTACGCAAAGCTGGCGATCAAGTGCGGAAAGCCCGTACTGTGCGAGAAGCCCTTTGCCATGAATACGGAGCAGACCGAGGAAGTGCTGAAGCTGGCGAAAGAGGATGAAGTATACGTCGCAGAGGCCATGTGGAGCTTCTTTTCTCCAGTGTCGAAGCGTGTGCAGGAGTGGATGCAAAGCGGCGCCTTCGGTCAGGTGAAGGAATGTCTGGCGGACTGCCGCACCAACGGTACCTTCGCAAAGCGTGTGACGGATCCTGCCGTGGGCGGCGGAGCCGTGCTGGATGTCGGTGTCTATACCCTTTACTACATGTACAAGCTCTTCGGCGTGCCGGAGAAAATCGAATGCGTGGGCGATGTACGGGACGGGATCGACTGGTCGGAGAAGATTACCCTCACCTATCCCGGAGGCGGAACCTTTACGGCGCTGTCCTCGGTCAACGATGACGGTCTGCCCCAGTTCTTCCGGCTGACCGGTGAGAAGGCCACGCTGGAGATCCCGGGGATCTTCTGCATGGGGCACGCCGAGTTCACCGACGAAGCCGGTGCCCTGCATGAGATCACGGCAGACGGAAGCTACCTGAATGAATTCAATATCGTCGCGGACGAGATCAAGGAAGGGCTTAAGGAGAGCCGTTACATCACGCACGAAGACACCAGGATCGTCATGGGGCTGTTGGATGAATGCCGTCGCCAGATGGGACTGAAGTACGAATGCGAATAATGATAACGAATGTTATTAACCGAGGTAACCCCGATGAAAAAGCCGATTCTTGAAACGGATCACATTACAACCCTGAACGTGGACGCCATCGTCAATGCCGCCAATACCGGATTGCAGGCAGGCGGCGGCGTGTGCGGTGCGATCTTCCATGCGGCCGGTGCCGCAAAGCTGCAGGCGGCCTGTGACCGGATCGGTCACTGCGACACCGGAAGCGCTGTGATCACCGATGGCTTTGATCTCGAGGCCAGGTACATCATCCATGCGGTGGGCCCGGTGTACGACCGGCAGCACCCGGAAGAGAGCAGGGCGCTTCTGGAAAAATGCTATCGCAGCATACTGGATCTCGCGATGGAACATGAGCTTCACAGTGTCGCGATCCCCTGCATTTCCACCGGGATCTTCGGATATCCCCTGGAGGAGGCGTCCGAGACGGCATCCGCTACGGTCTGTGCCTGGATCCGGGAGCATGCGCAGTATGATCTGGCCGTGCATTTTGTCTGCTATACCATTCGGGAGACGCATATTTATCAGGAGCTGGAAGCTGACTGGGAGGAGCTGGGATGAAGGATATCATGGAGTGCATCCGCTTTTTCACGCAAAACAGTATCCGTCTGGAAGACGGGGAGATTTTCTACATCGATCCCTTTAAAATGCAAGAGTCCTTTCAGGATGCCGATGCCGTTTTTTTCACGCATGATCATTATGACCATTTTTCGCCGGAAGATATTGCGAAGGTGATCCGCAAGGGGACGACCTATGTGGCGCCGGAGAGCATGCGCGGAGCGGTTCAGGCGATCTTGCCCGAGGGGAGCGAGCTCGTGACGCTTCGTCCCGGCGAGTCCGCTACCGTCTGCGGACATCCGGTCACCGCGGTGGCGGCGTACAACCTGATGAAACCTTTCCATATGAAAAGTAAGGATTGGGTCGGCTATGTGATCCAGATCGCGGAACGGAAGGTCTACATAGCAGGCGATACCGATGCCACCCCGGAAGCGCGGCAGGTTTCCTGCGACGTCGCTCTGGTGCCGATCGGCGGCACCTACACGATGGATGTTGCCAAGGCCGCGGAATTTGTAAACATAATTACACCAAAGATCGTGATCCCCGTGCATTACGGTTCCGTCACCGGAAGTAAGGAATCGGATGCGCAGGAATTTGGCAAAAAAGTAAACCCCGAGATTCAGGTACAAATCATAAAGGAGTATTGAGCCCATGTCACTGATTATCACCGATATTCCCACCTTATCCGCACAGACCCCCGCGTCCCTCGCCAGGCTGACGCCGAAGGATCGCGTCATTGTGCTTTCCCCGAAGGATGCAACCATTCCGGTTTCCCTTTTCGCGGCGCTTTCCTCCCTGAAGGCCAGACTGGAATTTGAGGATCTGCCGGAAAATGCGCAAAATGACCCCTTTGCACTCGGATTTACCTGCGGCCTCTTTGCAGGTCAGGCAAAACCCGGCGAGGAGGTCCGGATCCAGACGGCGGAATCCGGAAACATTCAGGAACTGAACCGGAAGCTGAACAAATCGGCCAAGAAGAAAAATCCGCCGGCAGCCGCGCAGCCGGCTCCCGCAGCAAAGCCTGCCCAGACCCCGGATCCAGCTGCAAAGCCCGCTCAGGCCCCGGCTCCCGCGGAGAGGCAAAATGCCGCAGCAAAGCCCGCCCAGACCGGGAACTCTGCCGCACCGTCCGCTAAGCATGCCGCACCGGCAAAGCAGAATGCCCAGGCCCCCGCGAAAGCAGAGGCTCCCGCCCCCGCAAAACGGGAGGAGCAGCCCGCACAGAAGCGCAGATCGCACCATGAACCGCCCAAGAGCGTGGCGCTGCCCCTGGTAAAAAAGGCCTTCGCGGACCAGAATTATACACAGTATCTTCAGGAGCAGATTGCGGTCGGCATCGAGCAGGCGACCGATAAGGATGTCAGCCTGCCGTTCATGATCAAGCTCAACTCCGGCGTGGACATGAAGGGAGAGCTCCTCACCCGCGCGGAAAAGATTTTTGACCAGATTCATAAATAATCCGGCAAAGACCGCCGAGGGATCGGCGGCCTTTGTCTTGTTTGGAGCATCTTTATCCGGGCCTGACGGTCAGGGATCGGGAGGAATCAGGCGATGTCTGCAAGAAAGGGCATTTTCAGACCCAAA
Organism: Lachnospiraceae bacterium; assembly: GCA_017544405.1. GTDB lineage: Bacteria > Bacillota > Clostridia > Lachnospirales > Lachnospiraceae > AC2028. The sequence continues at coordinate 8,802 of JAFYEE010000044.1, read as the reverse complement.
ATACGAATCCTGTGGGCCGTGCTGGCGCTGGGGAACCTGCTGTACTCGCTTCTGGTTTACGGGATCGGAAGCGGAACCAATTCTTTTGTTCTCTGGCTGATGGGCAGCGCCTTCTTTTTTGCGTGCTTTTTCCTGTCCGGAAAAGGCAGGTGGAAGAGGGTACCCAGGCTTTTCCGTGGCCTGGCATACTTCCTGATCGGGGCGGCACTTACGGTCTTTATCATCTGCTGCGCTGCCATCTTTTCTCATTTTTCCGATGAAGGGGAACCGGATCTCGATTACATTATCGTCCTGGGGGCCCAGATGCGGGAGACCGGGCCCAGTCTTATCTACGGATACCGGCTGGACAAAGCGGCCGAGTATCTCGCCGGGAATCCGGATACGATCTGCATCGTCACAGGAGGCACCGGAAGTAACGAAAGCATCAGTGAAGGCGAAGGCGGCGCGATCTATCTTCGGGACGTCCGGGGAATCGATCCCTCCAGGCTGCTTGTGGAAGACCGTTCGGTGGACACTTCGGAAAACATAAAAAACGCCCTGTCGATCCTGCAGGGACAGGGGATTGATACGGATGACCTGCGGATCGGGATCGTAACCAATGGTTTTCATGTCTACCGGGGCATCCACATCGCCCGGAAAAACTGTGATGCAAAGGTATGTGGGATCGCTGCTTACATGAAACCGCTGTACGTCCCCAACAATGTGCTGCGGGAATGCTTCGGAATTGTAAGAGATAAGCTTTCCGGCAGGATGTGATATAATACTTTCGCAATGAAGAAAAAAACCATTTCCGGCAAAAAACTGTTTCTCTATCTGATCCTGACGGCGATCTTCTCGGTGGCCGTTCTTTCCGTTGCCGTGATCTATTTTCGGATCTACACGGCGGAGGTGAGCGACGATTCCTACAGCCGGACGTTTTCCCATTATTATGCCATGATCACCGACGACTACAAATCCTCCTTCTGGCAGTCTGTCTACCGGGGGGCCTCGGAGGAGGCGCTGGAGGACGGTGTCTTTGTAGAGCTCTTCGGGTCCAACCTGACCTACAACTATTCTTCGGAGGAGCTGATGGAGATGGCCATCTCCGCACAGGTGGACGGGATCCTGGTGGCGGGAAACGGCCGGGAGGAGATGACGCAGCTCATCGGCCGGGCATCGGCCCGGGGGATCCCGGTGGTGACCATGTACTCGGACAATGAAGATTCCGCACGCTGCAGCTTCGTGGGAGTCAACGGGTACAACATCGGCAGCGAGTACGGCAGACAGGTCATCCGGGCCAGGGAGGAACTCCTGCGCCTGGCGGAGGCCACGGGAAATGAAGTCTGGACCGGCCAAAACAAGCGGGTCACTTCCATTGCGGTGCTTTTTGATGACAAGACTTCCGCATACGACCAGAACGTGATCCTCTCCGGCATCGTGGATGCCATGAGTGCCCAAATGAAAAATTCGGAGTTCGACATCCGCACCGTGGCGGTGGACAGCACCAACCCCTTCTCCGTGGAGGAGTCCGTTCACAGCGTCTTTATGGAGGAGCAGGTGCCGGATATCTTTGTATGCTTAAGCGAGCTTGACACCACGGTCGTTTATCAGGCGGTGGTGGATTTTAACATGGTGGGAAAGGTCAAGATCCTGGGGTATTACGACTCGGAGAAGATCCTGGACGCCATCAGCCGGGGCGTGGTCTTTTCCACGCTGACGGTGAATACGGACGAGCTGGGGAGATTCGGCGTGAAGGCTCTGGTGGAGTACAGCGAGTACGGCAACACCAGCCAGTATGTTACGGCGGATGTCATCATCATCGACAGGAGCAATGTGGCGGAGTACACGAAGAAGGTGGAGGAAGATGAAGAATAAGATCAAAAACATTCCTCTGTCCGTAAAGATCAGCGGGATCTTCATCATGGCCAACATCTTCAGCCTGGTGGTGATCGTGGTGCTGCTACTGGGGATCAACTCCCTGTCCAGGCGGATGGAGGAATCCTACCAGGACAATCTGCACCTGAACGAAGCCATTGAGGCTCTGGACAATCTGCAGCGGGCCATGACGGAGTATCTCAACTCCAAGTCCACGGATTCCCTGTCGGATTACTATTCCAGGGAGCAGGCCTTCTCCGGAATGGTGCAGGAGTTGAACGAGCGCATCACCGACAGGACCCCGGACCGAATGGAGCGGAATATCAAGTTCATGTCGGAGGATTACCTGGAGCGAGTGGCGGAGACCATTGAAGCCAAGCGCGGCAGGAACATCGAAAAATACAGGACCAGCTACGAAGAGACCAACCGCCAGTACGAGTACATCAAAGCCTACATGCGAAGCCTGAACGAGGAGCGGTTCGCGGAGAACTCGGCCCGCTATACCGCCCTTGCCAGGAATTTCCGGCGGTTTGAATTCCTGGCCATGTCGGTGATGATCGTGGTGCTTTTGGGCAGCGCTTTTCTTATCACGGGCCTCACGGGAACCATCATCTATCCCTTGCGGGAGCTGGCCCGGACGGCAGACGAGGTGTCCAATGCCAACTTTGATGTGGAGCTCCCCGCGAGCTCCGGCAGCGATGAGGTGGGCAGGCTCAACACTGCCTTCCGCAAGATGCTCATCAGCATCCGGGACTACATCGACCGCCTGCGGACCAGTATGGAAAATGAGCAGATCATGCAAAAGCGTGAGCTGATGATGGAGACCCACCTGAAGGATGCACAGCTCAAATACCTCCAGGCCCAGATCAATCCGCATTTCCTCTTCAACACGCTGAACGCCGGCGCACAGCTGGCCATGATGGAAGGGGCGGACAGGACCTATGAATATGTGCAGACCGTGGCGGACTTTTTCCGCTATAATGTAAAAAAGCTGGATGCACCGGTGACCATCGAGGAAGAGGTGAATCTGGTGGATGCCTATATCAGCATCCTCAACGTACGCTTTTCCGGGGACATCCACTACGACCGGCAGGTGGATAAACGCCTCCTGAACGTGAAGATGCCGGGTATGATCCTGCAGCCCATTGTGGAAAATGCGGTCAACCACGGGATCCGTGAGATGGGTGACCGGGGGAGGATCGACCTGAAGGTCTACCGGGATGAGGACAGAGTCTACATCTCCGTCCGGGACAACGGAAAGGGTATGAGCCCGGAGGATATCGAAAAGGTGGTGGCCTGCCGCTGGGAGAGCGACGAGAAAAAGAGCGACGGGGGCGGCATCGCCATGGACAATGTGATCTCCCGGTTAAAGCTCTATGCCGGCCGTGAGGATGTGGTGGAGATCCGCAGCGGCGGCTCGGATCAGGGGACGGAAGTGATCATCAATTTTACCCCGCATGAGGACGAGGAAATAGAAGACGGAGAATAACCATGTACAGGATCATGCTTGCGGATGACGAGGGGATCGTCATCGACGCGATGAAGTTCATCATAGAAAAGGAATTCGGAGATCTGTGTGAGGTGGAGTACGCCAAAACGGGCAGGAGCGTCATCGAGCTGGCCGAGCGTTTCCGGCCGGACATCGCCGTGATGGATATCCAGATGCCGGGTATTAACGGCATCGAAGCCATGAAGGAGATCCGCCGCTTTTCCGTGGGCACGGTCTTCATCGTCATGAGCGCCTATGACAAGTTTGATTACGCCCGGGAGTCCATCAAGCTGGGCGTCCTGGAGTACATCAACAAGCCCATGGACAAGACCAAGATCGTGGCGGCGCTGCGAAAGGCCATGGAGATCATCGACAACGAGCGGACCAAGCGCAGCAACGATCTGCTGATCAAGGAGAAGCTGGAGAGTGTCGAGCCCATCATCGAGAACGGACTCATCTACAACATCCTGTTCCACGAGCATTTCGACGAGGATGTGGACAATTACAGGACCATGCTGGACGTGAACGTGGATTACGGCTACATGATGTGTGTGGTCTGCGGGGATTCCCAGGAGGGGAACCACATGACCAACGCCGTGGGAAGCTCGGTGCGGATGTCTAATCAATACACCGAGGTCCGGGAGGGGTTGAAGGAATTCTTTCCCTGCAAGGTGGGCTCCGTCATGGCCAACAAGATCGCGGTGCTGGTGCCCTGCGAGACGGAGGAGCTGGACTATAACGCCCGCATCGAGCAGATCGACAAGGGCAGGGAGCTGGTGCGCTATCTGCGCAAAAAGCTGGATATCAGCTTTCGACTGGGCATCGGCGGAGTGAAGCCCTTACGGCAGCTGGAACAATCCTACCGTGAGGCGGTGAACGCCCTCATCGCCACCACGGATCCCGTGGCCCATGCGGACGATCTGCCCATCGGCTGCGATTACGAGAAGGACTACCCCGTGGATCTGGAAAAGGGGCTCTTCGAGAGCATCCAGCGGGGGGATTATCCTGAAGCTGCGGTCTATGCGGACAAATTCGTCGCCTGGATGGAGGACTACGACGGACAGAATCTGATGGCCATCCGACTGAAGCTTCTGGAATTCACCCTTTGGGCGGAGAAGCTGGCCTATGAGAACGGCGGTATGACCTACCGCTTCGGCTCCCGGGACTCCTATCTGCCGGAGATCATGTCCATGGAGTCCGTTCCTTCCTTAAAAAAATGGTTTCTGGAAAAAGTCAGGACCTCCTGCGAGAACATCGTCTCCAAGCGGGAGGAGAGTTCCTCCGACACCATCCGGACGGCGAAGGAATACATCCAGCAGAACTTTGCCAAGGAGATCTCCCTGGATGAGGTCTCGCGGGTGGTGAACATCTCTCCCTACTATTTCAGTAAGCTTTTCAAGGAGGCGGTGGGAGAGAACTTCATCGACTATCTGACGGGTATCCGGATCGAGAAGGCGAAGGAGCTGCTTAAGGGCTCTGCCCTGTCCATGAAGGAGATCTGTGCCGCCTGCGGGTATCAGGATCCCAATTATTTCAGCAGGAATTTCAAGAAAAAGGTAGGACTTACTCCCACGGAGTATAAGGAAAAATATGCATAGGTTCATTCGAAAAATCATGTGCCTTCTCCTTGCGGCAATGATGCTTGCTTTGGTTCCCGGCTGCGGCGCTTTGGAAGAGACCGGCGACGCTTCCGGGGAGGAGGAGGCCAGCACCATCGAGATCGGAATGTGCTTTGACTCCTTTGTCATCGAGCGGTGGCAGAGGGATCGGGATATTTTCGTTCAGGCGGCCAAGGATCTGGGGGCGGAAGTCAATGTCCAGAGCGCCAACGGAGACATTGAGGAGCAGAAAAAACAGATCAAGTATCTGATCCAGAAGAAGGTGGATGTGATCGTCATCGTCTGCATCGACTCCGACTCGCTGGCGGAGAGCGTGGCGGATGCCAAGGAGGCGGGGATCCCCGTCATCGCCTACGACCGCATGATCAACAATGCGGACCTGGACCTGTACATCTCCTTTGACAATGAAAAGGTGGGGACCCTCATGGGGGAGAGCATGATCGATGCCGGCCTCGCCGGAGGCAAGGTCATCATCATCGGCGGCTCCCCGAAGGACAACAACGTGTCCCTGGTGGAGAACGGCTTTACCGCGGTCATGGAGGAAAACGGGGTGGAGGTCCTGGATACCACCCATTGCGACGGCTGGCGTGCGGAGCTGGCGTCGGAGTATGTCTATGAGCATGCGGATCTGGTGGCGGACTGTGACGCCATCATGTGCGGAAACGACAGCCTGGCCGGTCAGGTGGTCAGCGCTCTGGCCGTTCAGATGCTGGCAGGGAAGGTGCTTGTGACGGGGCATGATGCGGATCTGGAGGCCTGCCAGCGGATTGTGGAGGGCACCCAGCTCATGACTGTCTACAAGCCGGTGGAAACCCTGGCCCGCCGGGCCGCGATGTGTGCCGTGCAGCTGGGGAAGGGAGATCCGGTGACCGGCGACGATGTGGGCAGCATTTCCAACGGCGCCTATTCCGTGCCTTACGTTCGCCTTGAGCCCGTGAAGGTGACCCGTGAGAACATGGACGAAGCCGTGATCGGCAGCGGTTTCCACATGAAGGAAGACGTCTATATAAATGTAAAGTAGTTTCCGAAAAGGACTTTATTGCGATAAAGAAACCGTGCGATGGCAAAAAATTGCTAGCACGGTTTTTTTGTGAAAAAAATCTAAACAAGAAAGTGCTGTATTTCGCAAACATCTTCTACCGAAGCTATGATACCATCGTTCTTGCAAGGGGCGGAGAGCCCCAAAACAGTTTTTTACTATTGGAGGGAATAAAATATGAAAAAACTGACTAGTATCTTACTTGGGATTGCCCTCGTGGCAACCCTGCTCACGGGATGCGGATCTTCCGGCGGAAATTCCGGAGCAAGCAACTCTGATGCAACCAAGAAGGTCGGCGTTTCCATGCCTACCAAGGATCTCCAGAGATGGAACCAGGATGGTGACAACATGGAGAAAGAGCTGAAGGCTGCAGGCTATGAAGTAGAGCTTCAGTACGCGAACAACGATCCCCAGACCCAGCTGTCCCAGATCGAGACCATGATCTCCAACGGCTGCAGCGTTCTGGTCATCGCAGCTATCGAGGGTAACTCCCTGGGCGAGGCGCTGGATATGGCTAAGGCTGCCAACATTCCCGTGATCGCTTACGACCGTCTGCTCATGAACTCCGATGCAGTTTCCTACTACGCAACCTTCGACAACTACAAGGTTGGTGTGGTACAGGGAACCTACGTAAAGGATACCCTGAACCTTGACTCCGCAGCAGGCCCCTTCAACATCGAGTTCACCGAAGGTGACCCCGGCGACAACAACGCAGGCTACTTCTTCAACGGCGCTTACGAAGTTCTGAAGCCCTACATTGAGAGCGGCAAGCTGGTAGTCGTTTCCGGACAGAGCACCTTCGAAGAGGTTGCTACTCCTCAGTGGAAGTCCGAGACCGCACAGAACAGAGCAGAGAACATCCTCTCCTCCTTCTATGCAGACGGAACCAACGTTGACGTATGGCTTTGCTCCAACGACTCCACCGCACTTGGTGTTGAGACCGCACTTGCTACCAACTACAACGGAACCTATCCCATCATCACCGGCCAGGATTGCGACAAGGAGAACACCAAGAACATGATCGCCGGCAAGCAGTCCATGTCCGTATTCAAGGATACCCGTACCCTTGCTTCCCAGGTTGTTAAGATGGTTGGCCAGATCCTGAAGGGCGAGACCGTTGATGTCAACGACACCACCACTTATGACAACGGCGTAAAAGTGGTTCCTTCCTTCCTGTGCGAGCCCGTCTTCGCAGATGCGAACAACTACAAAGAGATCCTGATCGATTCCGGTTACTACACCGAGGACGATCTGAAGTAAGATCAGAAATAATGAATTACTCAGGGCAGGCGGGGCAAAACCCGCCTGCTTATGGGTGAAGCAAAGTGGAGGTGTGACCTTGGGCAAAATCCTGCTTGAAATGAAGAATATCACCAAGACATTTCCGGGCGTGAAAGCGCTTGACAATGTCAATCTGCAGGTGGAAGAGGGCGAGATCCATGCACTGGTAGGAGAGAACGGTGCCGGCAAGTCCACGCTGATGAACGTGCTCAGCGGCATCTACCCCTACGGAACCTACGAAGGAGACATCGTATATAACGGTGAAGTATGCGCCTTTCAGAAGATCACCGATTCCGAGAAAAAGGGCATCGTGATCATCCACCAGGAGCTGGCTCTGGTTCCCCAGATGTCCATCGGCGAGAATATGTTCCTGGGCAACGAGAGAGGGAAAAAAGGCGCCATAAATTGGAATGAGACGTACAGCGAAGCTGACAAGTACCTGAAGATGGTAGGCTTGTCGGAATCGTCGCGCGTGTTGATAAAGGATATCGGAACCGGCAAACAGCAGCTGGTGGAGATCGCGAAGGCGCTGGCCAAGAAGGCAAAGCTCCTGATCCTGGACGAGCCCACCTCCTCTCTGAACGAGACGGACTCCAAAGCGCTGCTGGATCTGATGCTGGAGTTTAAGAAACAGGGCATGACCATGATCATCATCAGCCACAAGCTCAATGAGGTAGTCTATGTGGCGGACAAGATCACGGTCATCCGCGACGGCTCCACGGTGGAGACGCTGGACTGCCATACCATGGAGATCGACGAGGACCGCATCATCAAGGGCATGGTAGGTCGTGAGATCACGGACCGTTTCCCGAAGCGGAGCGGCGTGAAGATCGGCGATGTGAATATGGAGGTCCGGAACTGGACCGTGTTCCATCCCCTGTACGCGGAGCGCAAGGTGGTAGATGATGTCAGCATGACCGTCCGGAAGGGCGAGGTTGTGGGCATCTACGGACTCATGGGTGCCGACCGTACCGAGCTGGCCATGAGTATCTTCGGCAAGTCTTACGGCTCCGATATTACCGGACAGCTCCTGATCGCCGGAAAAGAAGTCCATCTGAAGAATCCCAAAGAGGCCATCCATGCAAAGCTGGCCTATGTGACCGAGGACCGGAAGGGCAACGGCCTGGTGCTGTCCAATCCCATCCGCGTCAATACATCCCTGGCCAATATGGCAGGTGTCAGCAACCGGGGCATCATTGACAGGGACAAGGAGTACCAGGTGGCAGTGGAGTACAAGGACAAGCTGCGGACCAAGACGCCTTCCGTTGAGCAGAATGTGGGCAACCTCTCCGGAGGAAACCAGCAGAAGGTGCTCCTGGCAAAATGGATGTTCACGGATCCGGATATCCTGATCCTGGACGAGCCCACCCGAGGCATCGATGTGGGTGCAAAATACGAGATCTACTGCATCATCAACGACCTGGTAAAAGCCGGGAAATCCGTTGTGATGATCTCTTCCGAGCTCCCCGAGGTTATCGGCATGAGCGACAGGATCTACATCATGAATGAAGGCCGCTTTG
>JAFYEE010000043.1 GCA_017544405.1 Lachnospiraceae bacterium | reverse complement strand
CCGGAGAGCCCCGTGAGTACGGTCAGCGCGCCGCGCGGGATATCCACGCTCAGGTTTTTAAGATTATGCTCGTTGGCTCCCCGGATCCTGATCCAGTCACTCTTATCCTTCGGGAGCATCTTTCTTGCGACAACCGGTTCTTCGACTTTCTGTTCTCGATCTTTGCGCATGATCCTTCTCCTGCATCAAAAGAAAAACAAACATGTGTTCGCTTATTATACGGGGAAATGAAACTGTATGCAAGGGGGGATTTGAGGAAGGCTATTTCCCTCCGGTAATCTCCAGCAGATGCTTCTTCAGCACGGTCATACGGTCGCGCAGTTCCGCTGCAGCTTCAAAGTTGAGATCGGCGGCAGCGCGGCGCATCTGCTTCTCCACCTGATCGATGAGCTTCTCCAGTTCGCTGCGGCTCATGGATTCCGGATCCTTTTCAAAACGTGCTTCTTCCTTGGAAACCGCCTTGGAAATACTGATCAGATCCCGAACAGCCTTACGGATCGTCGTAGGGGTGATGCCGTGCTCTTCATTGTACTTTTCCTGGATAGCGCGGCGACGCTTTGTCTCACGTATCGCGCGGTCCATGGACTCTGTCATGTTATCTGCATACATAACTACATGGCCGTCGGCATTGCGCGCCGCGCGTCCGATGGTCTGGATCAGGGAGGTCTCGGAGCGAAGGAAGCCCTCCTTGTCCGCATCCAGGATCGCAACGAGCCGGATCTCCGGAATGTCCAGCCCTTCCCGTAGAAGATTGATCCCGACAAGGACGTCAAAGACATCCAGACGCATATCCCGGATGATTTGCGCGCGCTCCAGTGTGTCGATATCACTGTGAAGGTATTTGACGCGGATCCCCGCATTTCTGAGGTAATCGGTCAGGTCCTCCGCCATGCGTTTGGTCAGCGTGGTCACCAGCACCTTTCCCTCTTTATCCGTGGCCTTGCGGATCTCCCCGATCAGGTCATCAACCTGCCCCTCTGTGGGGCGCACATCCACCTCCGGGTCCAGCAGACCGGTCGGACGGATGACCTGTTCGGTGCGCAGCAGCTCGTGCTCTTCCTCGTAAGTCGAAGGCGTGGCCGAACAAAAGAGCATCTGATCGATGTGCTGTTCGAATTCCGTGAAATTGAGCGGCCGGTTGTCCAGCGCGGAGGGCAGACGGAAGCCGTAATTGACCAGTGTTTCCTTCCGGGAGCGGTCACCGTGGTACATGCCGCCGATCTGGGGAATGGTCATATGGCTTTCATCCACGATGATAAGAAAATCGTCCGTGAAGAAATCAAGCAGCGTGAGCGGCGGCTCCCCCGGTGCCATGAAATTCAGATGCCTGCTGTAATTCTCAATGCCGGAGCAGAAGCCGGTCTCCCGCATCATTTCCAGGTCAAAATTCGTGCGCTCGGCAATCCGCTGTGCCTCGATGAGCTTATCATTCTGCTTGAAATACTTCACGCGCTCATCCAGCTCCTTCTCAATGTTCTCGCATGCCAGATTGATCTTCTCCTGCGGTACCACATAGTGTGACGCAGGATAGATCATGATGTGGGCGAGCTCCGCGTGTACGCGGCCGCTCAATATCTCCACCTCGCAGATCCGGTCGATCTCATCGCCGAAAAATTCCACACGTATCAGATAGTCGCTCCCCTGCGCAGGAAAGATTTCGACCGTATCACCGCGGACACGGAAGTTCGTGCGCTCCAGCGCCATATCGTTGCGCGTGTACTGGATCGCGATCAGATCGCGGATCAGATCGTCCCGTTCCATGGTCTGCCCAGGCCGCAGAGACACCGACATGCCCTTAAACTCCTCGGGGCTACCCAGACCATAGATGCAGGAAACACTCGCCACCACGATGACATCGCGCCTTTCGGCCAGGGAAGCCGTAGCCGAGAGACGCAGCTTGTCGATCTCGTCATTGATCTCGGAATCCTTGGCGATATAGGTATCCGTCTGCGGAACGTAGGCCTCCGGCTGGTAGTAGTCGTAGTAGGACACGAAGTACTCCACGGCATTATTGGGGAAGAATTCCTTCATCTCTCCATAGAGCTGGCCGGCGAGGGTTTTGTTATGGGAAATGATCAGCGTTGGCTTGTTAAGGGCCGCAATGACATTCGCCATGGTAAATGTTTTTCCCGATCCGGTCACGCCAAGCAAGGTCTCAAACTGGTTCCCCGCCTTGAAACCCTCAACTAATTCTTTTATCGCCCTCGGCTGGTCGCCGGTTGGTTTGTAATCTGAGTGAAGTTCAAAGTTCATTTTTGCAACTATCCTTTTTCGCGTATATTCAACTTTTTTGCT
>JAFYEE010000042.1 GCA_017544405.1 Lachnospiraceae bacterium | reverse complement strand
CGGCGCAAAGGTGAAGGTTTCCGAGTTCCCCGTTATCAATGCAGACAAGGCGAAACTCGGCCAGCTCATCGGCGGACCTTCCGATACTCTGGCAGTCGCTAAGTCTTCTCCCAACGCAGCAGCAGCTGCACAGTTCACCTTCGAGCTCGGCCGTCTGATCTGCCACTACGGCTATCTGGATGGCTGCGGACTTCCCGCTTGGACTCCTTACGGTGATACTTCCAGCGTCAACGCTCTGACCCAGACCGTGTCTGAGATCTGCGCGAATGCTGATACCTATGTTCTGTTCGGTGATACCGCTATGAACGCAGACGAAGCAAATACCTATCTGTCCTATGTAGATCAGGTCTATGGCTGCCAGATCGACGGCGCCGGCTTCGTAAGCGGACTTGCAGCAGACATCCGCTAATCCGTTTCGTTCGTTCGACCGGATCGAAGATGAATGACTTACCTGCGGCTTTTCCGGTTCCATAAAAGCCGGAAAAGCCGCAATTTTTTAGGTTTCGTACAAGTATCGGAAAATGGAAGGCCAAGACTCCATGAGTAAAAAAACCATCAACAACCTCAATCTCATCTTATTTCTGCTTCCGGGGCTGATCCTCTTTGTGGGAGTCCTGATCGCCCCGATCGCGCTGTCGGGCTATTACAGCTTTTTTAACTGGAATGGCTTCGGACCGAAGGAATTCATCGGTTTTTCCAACTATAAGGAGCTTTTCACCAGCGATGCCATCGGCTTTTTGAAAGCGCTGGGGAATTCCCTCCTGCTCGCCGCACTGTCCGTCTTTGTACAGCTCCCGGTGTCGCTGGGACTGGCCCTGCTGCTGGGCAGAAGCATTAAGGGCGAGCGCGGCTTTTTGTCCATCTTCTTCATGCCCGTGCTGATCTCCACCGTGGTCATCGGTCAGCTCTGGCTGAAGATCTACAATCCTTCCTACGGTATCCTGAATGTGGTTCTGACCAAGATCGGACTGGAGAGCTGGACGAGGATCTGGCTCGGAACGCCCGAAACCGCACTCGGAGCCTGCTTTGCTCCCACACTGTGGCAATATGTCGGCTACCATATGCTGCTGATGTACGCCGGTGTCAAGGGTGTCTCTCCGGATCTGCGCGAAGCGGCTAAGATCGACGGAGCGACGAACGGGCAGGTGAACCGTTATATCGTCATCCCTTCGATCAAACCGATCTTGAAGGTGAGTGTAATCTTTGCAATCACAGGATCGTTAAAATCCTTCGACCTCATATATGTCCTGACCAACGGCGGTCCGCTTCATGCCACCGAGGTACCCAGCACGCTGATGATCAACATGCTGTTCCTGCGCAACCGCTACGGCATGGGCAGCACGATCGCCGTGATGCTGATCGTCCTATGCTTTGCTTTTGCACTTCTGATCAATCGCTTGTTTAAGGAGAAAGATTAAATGACCGCACAGACAAGGGAGCCGGATAATTTTTCTTTCGGCGCACAATATCAGGTGAAAAAAACGAATCATGTGGGACAGGTGCTGGTCTATATTTTTCTGGCGCTTTGGACCTTCATCAATCTGTTCCCGATCTACTGGATGTTCACCTTCTCTCTGAAGGACAATAAGGAGATCTTCGGTGAGAATGTCGCCGGTCTGCCGAAGCACTGGCTCTGGTCCAACTATGCCAGTGCCATGAAGACCGGACACATGAGCATCTATTTTATCAACAGTATCATCGTGGCGGCGGCGACGATCCTCATCACGCTGATCGCTGCACTGATGGCTACCTACGCACTGACCCGTCTGGTGTGGAAGCTGAGCAGGGCGACAAATGCATTCTTCATGATGGGACTGACCATCCCGATCCACGCGTCCATCGTACCGATCTATGTGACGCTGTCCAACATTCACATGCTCAATACCTACTGGGCGCTGATCATTCCGTACGCAGCGTTCGCGCTCGCCATGGCGATCCTGATCTGCAGCGGATTCATGTCGGATATTCCGAAGGACCTCGACGAGGCGGCCAGGATCGACGGCTGCGGCGTCTGGGGGATCTTTTTCCGGATCATCGTGCCCCTCATGCGTCCCGCGCTGGCGACCATCGGAATCTACACCTTCCTGCAGTGCTGGAATGAGCTGATGTTTGCCAATATCTTCAACAGCAAGGATCAGCTGAAGACCCTGCCCGTCGGCATCCAGGCGCTGTCCGGTCAGTATACGACCAACTGGGGACCCATCGGCGCGGCACTGGTGATCGCAACCTTCCCGACGCTTTTCGTCTATATCTTCCTGAGCAGACGTATTCAGGAGAGCTTTATCGCAGGAGCCATCAAAGGCTAATAGCTTTTTCTTTTTTATAATCCTCTCAGCCGGGCCACTGCCCCGCTTTGCTGCTCACAAAGCGGGGGAGTGGTTTTTGGCATTTTTTCGGGACTTGATTCGTGGTATGATGTGAGGTAGAGGAAAAGGTTCGGGGGGAGCATGAAAAAACCAAAGCAGCACAACCGCATACGGGCAGCGCTCCGGCGCAATTCGCTGGCTTCCGAGATGTGGATCGTGATCCTGTCCGCGCTGGCGATCTTCGGCGTCGCTTTCGTGATCTCCGGGTTTTTGCTGACACGGCAGTACCGGAAGGATTTCGAGATCCGTGCGTCCGAGACGCTGATCAATTCCGTGGCCGAGAGTATCCGCGCCGGTGTGGACAACTACAAGGACATCTCCCGTCTGATCATGCTCAATGAAAGCGTGATGGATTTTATGCGGGCGGACAGGGTCAATGCCGGGATGGCCAATGACGCAAAATACGGCATCATGGATGTCCTGAACGTGAGTACCAATCTGGATTCCGTTTTTATCTTCCGCACGGATGGGGCCTATGTCAGCACCGGACGCGCGGAGTACAATGTCCACTTTGCACAGATGGACTCCCTGACCTGGCAGCAGCCGATCCTGGAGGCGCGCGGCGGGGCCGTGATGTTCATGAACGCGAACCGCGCGATCTACCGCAAGAACGGGGAACAGTTTCTGACGATCGCCCGCTCGGTCTACGATATCTATTCGCAGGACCGCACCGGACTTTTGCTTCTCAATGTCTCGACAAAGATGCTGGAGATGATCGTCAACGCGCAGACGAACCCCAGACTCTGTATCCTCGCGCAGGACGGGACGTATCTCACGGGGGATGAGAATCTGGCAGACTATTACAATCCCAATGCCGTACCGGAGGTGATCATCCACCGGGAGCTGCGGGAGAAGGGGCGGTATTATATGGTATCGTCCTATGCGATGGCCGAGATCCCGCTGATCGTCCTCTGCGCGAACGATGCGCCGCCGGCCGCTCTGACCCCCGCTTATATCTTCGTGCTGCTGCTTTTGCTGGCTGCCTTCGCGGTCGCGATCTTCATCGCTGCTGCTTTCGTGACGCGCCGGATCAACAAGCCGATCTATGACCTCGCACAGGCCATGGAGCACACGAAGGAATCCGGCTGGATGGAGAAGGTCGACCTCGAGGCACCGCGCAACGAGATCGGTACGCTGGTGAACAGCTACAACAGCGTGATCGATTATCTGAACGATCTCTTCACACAGCTCCTGGAAAATGAAAAATCGGTCCAGCGTGCGGAGATGCGCGTTTTGAACGAGCAGATCAAGCCGCATTTTCTCTACAATTCCCTCGGGACGATCAGTTACATGGCCTTCGAGGACGGCGCGCAGGACGTGTATGAGGCGCTTGAGACGCTGTCGAATTTCTACCGGAACTTCCTGAGCAAGGGGGATCGAGAGATCACGGTGCGCCGCGAGATCAGCATCGTGCGGGATTATCTGTCCCTGCAGAAGCTCCGCTACGGAGAGATCATCCGGGATGAATATGACATCGCGGAGGAGACGCAGGATCTGATGATGCCGAAGCTTCTGCTGCAGCCGCTGGTGGAGAACTGTATCTACCACGGGATCCGGCCGAAGGGGGAGGAAGGCGTGATCCGTATCTCGACGCGGCTTGCGGACGGGGAGATGCGGATCGAGGTATATGACGATGGTGTCGGAATGAGCGCGGAGGAGATCGCGCGTGTGATGGCGGGAGAAGCCGGAGAGGACGAGAAGGAAGGACATTCGGGCTTCGGTCTGAAGGGAACCATCGACCGGATCCGGTACTATTGCAACGATCCGGATATCGTGACCATCGAGAGTGAGCCGGGCGAATATACGAGGATCTCGTTCCGGATCCCTCAGAGGGTGCGGAGCGCGGAGGAGGAAGAGGTGACTTCGGAGGCTCGCGCGGGCGGAGCTTCGGAGCGTAAATGCGTGGGGGAAAACTATGTACCGAGTAATGCTGATCGACGATGAGCCGTCGGCGCGTAATCTGCTGCGCGTGGCAGTGGACTGGAAAGCGGTGGATATGGAGGTCGTCGGGGAGGCGGCCAGCGGGATCGAAGCCATCAATACGATCGATGAGGTCCTGCCGGATGTGGCCTTTGTCGATATCTCCATGCCTTTTATGGACGGGCTGGAATTTACCGAGCTCGCGACGAAGCGCTATCCGGATCTGATCATCATCATCATGACGGCGCTCGATGACTTTGAATATGCGAGGAAATGTATCCGCCTGCCGGTGATGGACTACATGGTCAAGCCCGCGGTGCGCGAGGATGTGCTGGAGACGCTTCGCCGCGCGAAGAAGGTGCTCGATGAGAAGGCGGCGAAAAAAGCGGCAGCCGGAGCCGGCGCAGAGCAGGAGGAAGCACAGGAGGTTGCGGGGGACTATTCCTCCGTGGACCAGATCAAGCGCTATATCAAGGAGAATTACACCGATCCGAAGCTGAATCTGACCTCCGTGGCGCAGCAGTTCGGGTTCAGCGCCAGCTACTTAAGCCGTAAGTTCAAACAGGAGACGGGGACGAATTTTGTGGAATATCTTACGAACTGCCGCATGCGCAAGGCGATGGAGCTGGCGGCGACGGGGATGAAGATGTTCTGTGCCAGCGAGCAGGTCGGGATCCCGGATCCGAACTATTTCGGACGGTGCTTCAAGAAATACACGGGGAAGAGCTATTCCGAATATGCGCAGGAGCGGAAAGCTCCCTCGGAAGATGCATTGATATGACAAAAGCAGACGGAACCTCAGTCGGAGAGATAGGTCCTGCGCAGGTCGTCTTCCGCGGCGGCGATGGTCTCCCAGAGTTCGGCCGCGGACATGCGAAGGGCGGTGCCGAAGATGATGACCTGCTCGACGGCGTCGGAGGTGGCGACGGTGACACGGTAATGGCGGCTCATATCATGGGCCGCTTTTTCGATGTACTGGTCCGCTGTCTCGGCCTCCTTTGTGAAGACCACCTTCAGGTTGTGCCACGTTTCCGTATGTTCCTGGCCGCCCTTTACGCGGTAGGCGTCAAAGACGAGGATGATGGTCTCGCGGCAGAACCCCTGATAATTGGACAAAAGATCCATCAGCCGGTCCCGGGCTGCCTTGAGATCCCGCTCGGCGAGACTGCGCAGCTCGGGATGGGCATAGAGGACATTGTAGCCGTCCACAAGGAGGTAGGTGCGCTCTGCGGTGGGCTTTGGCTTTCGGAATTTCGGTTTCGGCTCGTTTTCCTTTGCCTGCACGCGTCTGGCTTCGGCCTCGGCGTCGTAGCGGGGACGAACCTCGCCGTAGGTGCGGGTAAAGATCTGCTCGAGCTCCTTGTCGGTCATCCGTCTCGCGGCTTCCCGCTCCTCGTAGGAGGCCGGCTCCTGCGCTTTTGCCAGGGATGCGGCGCGGAAGGCCTGCGCCTGCTCATAGGCGCGTTCGTATGCTTCCTCCGAAGAGATTCCCTCCTCCTCAAAATCATAGCCGGTTTCGACATGCATGTAATTTTTCACCTGATCCCAGGGAACAATGGTGCCGACGCCGTGGGAGCAGAAGACGGAAGAAGAAGGGTGGCGCAGATCTGCCTCGGGGTCGTAACCGGTGGCTGCGATCACTTCCTCCGCGTTGTGGCAGGGCTCATACCCCGCAAGGGAGGTGGTAAAGGATCCGCGGCCGCCGGTGAAGGCGGAGAGGGTGGCAGCATAGTCGGCGCACTCGGAGGCGGGGACTTTTCCGGTGAGAACGGCGGAGCGTGCGGGGCTTCCGTCCGGAAGGAATCCTGCGTTTTCAATCTCGCAGCTGCCGCTCATGGCCTGCAGATCGGTCATAGCGCGGCCGAGATGCTCGGGCGGAAGCTCGATCCGAAAGCGGAGCATGGGCTCGAGGAGAATGCTCTGCGCCTCCATGAGTCCCTGGCGTACTGCACGGTAAGTCGCCTGGCGGAAGTCGCCGCCCTCGGTGTGCTTTTCGTGGGCACGCCCACCGATGACGGTGATCCGGACATCGGTCAGGTCGGAGCCGGTGAGGACGCCCTTGTGCCGGCGCTCCTCGAGATGGGTCAGGATCAGGCGCTGCCAGTTGGTTTTCAGGACATCCACGGAGCATCTGGTCTCGAAGACAAGCCCGCTTCCCGCGGGGAGAGGCTCGAGGAGGAGATGGACCTCCGCATAGTGACGCAGCGGTTCAAAATGGCCGACGCCCTCCACCGGGGCAGCGATCGTCTCGCGGTAGATCACGGAAGCGGGGCCGAAGGAGATCTCGTATCCGAAGCGCTCATAGATGGTATGGCGCAGGATCTCCTGCTGAACGCGCCCCATGGTGCGGATCAGGATCTCGCGGGTCTCCTCATGGTAATCCGTGTCCAGGAGCGGTTCCTCCTCGCACAGGAGGCGCAGGTCGGCGGAGGCCTTCACGGTGTCCACCTCCGGGGGAAGGATCACGGCGCATTGCAGGACGGGGCTCAGGAAGGGCTGCTGCTCGGAGGTGTCCGCCCCCATGCCCTGTCCGATGACGTAACCGGACAGGCCGGTGAAGGCCACGACATCGCCGGCGACGGCTTCCTCGAGCAGGTCGAACCGCTCGCCGGAGTAGCGGCGGATCTGCTCGACCTTCTGCGGAGCAGGGGCTTCCGGAGCGGCTGCGTCAGCGGATCCGGCGGCAAGAGGTGCAGCGGAGGATACGATTTCCTTTGGACGGATGCGGCCTCCCGTGAGCTTGACCCAGGTGAGGCGACCGCCGGAAGGATCGCGCGAGATCTTGAAGACGCGGCCGCCGAAAGCATCCGGATAGGTCGGTGCTTCGGTCCACCTCGTGAGCGCGCGCAGAAGATCCTCCGTCCCTTCATTTTTCAGGGCGCTGCCGAAATACACCGGGAAGATGCGGCGCTGCGCGATGAGAGAGCGGATGGTTTCCTCCGGGATGCTCCGGCCTGCGAGATAGTGTTCGAGGAGCGTTTCGTCCTCCGAGGCGAGGG
Source organism: Lachnospiraceae bacterium (assembly GCA_017544405.1). Taxonomy (GTDB): domain Bacteria; phylum Bacillota; class Clostridia; order Lachnospirales; family Lachnospiraceae; genus AC2028. The sequence continues at coordinate 969 of JAFYEE010000042.1, read as the reverse complement.
CCACGGCTTCCTGCAGCGCGGGATCCGCAGGGGAGGCAGAAAAGTCCGTCAGTGTGCTTCCGAACCGCCTTTGCAGGGAGGCAAGGAGCTGCGCGGGGGAGGCGGTGGTCTGGTCCATCTTGTTCAGAAAGAGGATCGTCGGGACCTCGTAGCTTCCGAGCAATTTCCAGAGGGTCGTCACCTGGCCGCCGAGGGAGGCCTGCTCACGCTCGATCTCGGGCGCACTGATCACCAGGACCGCAACATCGAGCACGCGAAGCGCCCGCTCCGTCTCCGGGGAGAAGTCGGCATGACCGGGTGTGTCGAGCAGCGTAAAGAGGCGGTCTTCGTAGCGGAAGACGGCCTGCTTGGAATAGATGGTGATGCCGCGGGTGCGCTCCATCTCGTCGGTGTCGAGGAAGGTGTCGCGGTGATCCACGCGTCCCTGGCGGCGGATGCTGCCGGTCAGGTAGAGGATCGACTCGGATAAGGTTGTTTTGCCGGCATCCACGTGGGCCAGGATGCCGAGGGTCGTGTTTTTCGCTTTCATACCTGACAGTATAGCACAGATCTCTGCTTTAGCGTGATACCTTGACAAAGAGCCCCGCAGACAGTATTCTCATAAGGTATGACAAGAAGCGGAAATCATACGCAAAACGTGTTCTGAAGGCTGAAGATCAGGGCACTGGGAGGAGTGAATATTATGAAAAAAAGAGTGTCTATGTTACTTGCGATGTGCCTGGTGCTGGGAACCGCTGCTTTTACCGGCTGCGGCAAGGAGGGCGGCGCTGCCGGCGCGCAGTCCAAGACTTCGGAGGATATCGTGTACGCGGTGGAAGCGGGATCCGCGGGGGAAGCGGTCGCGCAGGAGAACGGCTATAAGTTCAATTCCGTTGCTTCGCAGGCGGATGCGCTGATGGAGGTCGCTTCCGGCACTTCCGATGCGGCCATCATTGATCTGCTGATGGCGGGCGCGATGATCGGAGAGGG
>JAFYEE010000041.1 GCA_017544405.1 Lachnospiraceae bacterium | reverse complement strand
GTCTTCTGCACCTGGGGGATGTCCGATCTGTTCTATCTGCAGAACAATATGGACTTCTACCATATGGACATGCTTCCCTACCCGGTGCATTATTACAATATCCAACAGATCTACGCGGATAAATACGATCCACGACACATGATCTGCAAGCTGGAGAAGGCGGTCGAGGCCCTGGGGCTTCCCGAAGACGAACCCTTCCACGCAGCCATCAGCGATGCCCGTTATACCGCAAAGGTACTGGCGGCCGCCAAGCTTGGGAACATCAAGAAGAAATACACCATCGACCTTTACCAGCGACCGAAATCACCGGAGGATATCATTAATGACCGACACGATGAGGTGATCGACTACATTTCCGTTGAGTATCCTTCCCGGCAGCTGGCCATGGCGGACGATGGCGTGGTCGAACTGAGATGTCCCAAATGCGGGCGCCTCACCATTCCCATGGTGGACTGGTTTATGAATGCACAGAACACGGAAATGGCCGTCGGAAGATGTACGCGCCACGGCTTTGCAGAAGGCAGGATCCGCTTCCGGAATACGCCCGGCAGTGAGGAAGCCGTTTACGCAGTGAAACGCATCACCCGTACCACGCAGGAGGGATATGAATCCCTGATGTCCCGGCAATCCGAGATCCGAGAGAAGAAAAAACAGAAAAGACATGAATCCGAAAGGCGAAGATCCGAGACCCGGCGCGCACACGCCAGGAAGTCCCAGAGATCCCGCAGCCAACATAAAAAAACCGCCCAGTAATACGGGCGGTTTTTTATATGCGCTCAATGCCGGTGCCGCTATATTTTCAAATGCAGCATCAGCATGGTCACATCCGATGGCGAGACGCCGGAGATGCGGGAGGCCTGGCCGATGGATACCGGGCGTACGGCTTCCAGCTTCTGGCGGGCTTCCTTACGAAGATTCTTCACCTGTCCATAATCCAGATCCGCAGGAATCCTTTTCTCCTCCATCCTTCGGAAATGTGCCACCTGCTGTTCCTGTCTTGTAATATATCCCTCGTACTTGAGGGTGATCTCGATCTGCTCCGCGATCTCCGGAGTGATCCCCTCCTTCGGACGTTCGGGATCGATGGGGGCAAGTGCTTCATAGCTGAATTCCGGTCTCCGAAGAAGCTCCCCCAAAGAGGTGGCGGTCTTCAGTTCCGCGCTTTCATGTTCCCGAAGAAAGCTCTGTACCTCGCCGGATGCGCCCAGCATGGTCTTCTTCAGACGTTCAAGCTCGGATTCGATCATCCTTTTCTTCGCGAGGAAGACCTGATAACGTTCCTCTGAGATCAGGCCGATCTCATGGCCGATGGGAGTGAGCCGCAGATCCGCATTGTCCTGGCGGAGCAGCAGACGGTATTCCGCGCGGCTGGTCATCATCCGGTAGGGCTCGGCTGTTTCCTTGGTAACCAGATCATCGATCAGAACCCCGATATAGCCGTCGGACCGGGAAAGCACCACTGGTTCCCGACCCAGCAGCTTGAGAGCCGCATTGATCCCGGCCATCAGTCCCTGGGCTCCCGCCTCCTCGTATCCGGAGCTGCCGTTGATCTGACCGGCTGCATAGAGTCCCTTTACAGAACGAAATTCCAGCGTTGGCATAAGCTCTGTCGCATAGATGCAGTCATACTCGATCGCATACGCATTTCGCACGATCTTTGCATGCTCCAGTCCCGGTACGGAGTGTACCATGCGGTACTGCACATCCTCCGGAAGGGAGGAGGGCATGCCATCGAGGTACATTTCATCCGTAAACTCGCCCTCCGGCTCGATAAAGAGCTGATGACGATCCTTATCCGGGAATTTCATGATCTTATCCTCGATGGAGGGACAGTACCGGGGCCCGGTCCCCTGGATCACCCCGGAGTAAAGGGGGGAGCGGTCGATATTCTCGCGAATGATCTGATGCGTCTCCTCGTTCGTGTAGGTGAGCCAGCAGGACAGCTGCTCCCGCTCAAGATCCTCGGAACG
>JAFYEE010000040.1 GCA_017544405.1 Lachnospiraceae bacterium | reverse complement strand
TATATCCTCTGCCCCGGAGAGGTGGAGAGAGACGCGCTGTACAAGGCCTGGGACCGCTCCTTTGGCGGGATCATCGGGCTGGAAGAAGGAGCGGAGCCGGATGCGGCGCTGCTTCCGGAGAGCCTCAGGCATCAGGAGCAAGCGCTGCGGGAAGGGACGCCGGTACCGTCTCTGGATCAGGCAGGTCTCATGGAGGTCTATCCGGAATGCTACGAGCAGGCCGAATCCATGGGAGTCCGGTTGCTCGTAACGGGGAGGATCCCGCCGGATCCCAGGTATCTGGAGATCATAGATACAGCGATCTCCGTGCATGTGACCAATGTCTCCGATCACTCCACGGGGGACGAGGCCTATATCCATGTTACCGAAGATGCGGATCAGTATGTCTTTGTCTTTGAGAACAATGGGGAAAGCAGGAGTCTGGAGGTCAGGGAGACCGGCGGCCTGCGCAACCTGCGGCGCAGGACCGAAGCGGCAGGCGGCAGCATGGTGATCGAAAGCAAGCCGAGATTTCGCATGACGCTGAGACTGAAGAGATAGAGCAGGAAGGGGGGCCGGGCACTTTCCCGGAGGTGGACTATGCCATACAGAGTGTTGATCGTGGACGATTTTATGATGTCACGGCAGGTGTTTGAGAGAGCGGTGCACGACTCGGAGGAGTTCACGCTCGTGGCATCCTTAAGTACTGCTGCGGAAGCAGTGGAATACGTCGGGAAAAAATATGTGGACCTCATCATCATGGACATCGTCATGACCGAGGGGGTAAACGGACTGGAGGCGGCCCGCCAGATCAAGGACATCCGTCCGGAGACCAGGATCCTGATCGTGACCTCCATGCCGGAGCTTTCCTACATCGACCGGGCCAGGAGCATCGGCGCCGAGAGCTTCTGGTACAAGGAAGTGCAGGAGCAGCCGATCCTGGAGATCATGCTCCGGACCATGAACGGAGAGTCGATCTATCCCGACCGTCCGCCGGAGGTGCGGCTCGGCAATGCCGTCAGTACGGAATTCACCGACAAGGAAGCAGAGGTGCTCCGCGCGCTTACGGCAGGCTTCTCCAACCAGGAGATCGCTGGCAGACTCGGGATCTCGGAGCGCACCGTGAAGATGCACATCTCCAACATGATGCAGAAGACCGGCTTCCGCTCACGCCTGGAGCTGGCCGTCAAGGCCAGAACCGGAGGACTCGTGGTACCGGAGGACAATCAGCCCTTCGAGAGTTAGAAGATCAGATATGGAGGTTCCGGCAGAGCACTGCGTTGCCGGAACTTTTGCGTTTGAGACGATGGAAGCAGTATCCTCCGGCCTGCCCGCACACAAAGAGTAGATACACTTGCCCATCTGTGGTATAATCACCCTATGTATGCAAATCTGCAGCGAGGGACATTATGCAAACGATTTTTTCTACTATGAAGGTGAATAACGAGTACGAACTCTGCGAAGTTTATTCCGAGGAGTGCAAGAAGGCCATCGAAACCGGGCTTCTCGCGCAGCGTATCTCGTATTTCATGCATTTTCCGAAGACAGGCCTTTTCTCCAGACACAAGTATCTCTGTGTCTTCTGCGTCAATGAGACCGTTATGGAGAAGGCACAGGAGATTGTGAACCAAATTGTGGAGGAGGACGGCTTCGAGGTCAGATTTCTGAACCGCAAGAACCCGACCAGCTATCTGTAGACGATGAATTACGGCAAAAGAGGCGTAAAAGCCAAACAAAAAGAACTGAATGCAAAAGGTGGGAAATTCGGACGCAAATTCCTCTTTCTCATCTTTAAGCTCGCCATGGCGGCGTGCATCGGCGTGGGGATTTGCGCTCTCGCGGGCGGGATCGGACTCTTCCGGAGCATTCTCGCCGGGACCCCGACGATCAAGCTTTCCCAGATGCTTGCGACCGGTCAGGCGACGATGGTCTTCGATGCCAACGGCAAGAAGATTGATGAGTACATCAGCACCGATTCCAACCGGATCGTGGTCCGTGCCGACCAGGTGCCCGAGCAGCTCGGACTGGCCTTTGTGGCGCTGGAGGACGAGCGTTTCTTCCAGCACAACGGCGTCGACTACAAGGCCATGGTGCGTGCGGGCTGGCAGTACCTCAAGACCGGCGGATCCGAGACGCAGGGTGCTTCCACCATCACACAGCAGCTTTTGAAAAATACGATCTTCACGGACTGGACCGAGGAGGGGGACAACCGGATCAAGAAGCTCCAGCGTAAGATCCAGGAGCAGTATCTGGCCATTGAGGTCACGAAGCGCACGGAGAAAAAAGACATCCTGCTGCGCTATATGAACGCGATCAACCTCGGGCAGAATACGCTGGGCGTCGAGTCCGCTTCCCAGCGGTATTTCGGCAAGTCCGCCATCGATCTGACGCTGTCCGAATGCGCGGTCATCGCGGCCATCACGCAGAACCCGAACAAATACAATCCGCTGCGCAATCCGGACAATAACAAGGGAAGGCGCAAAACCTGTCTGAACAACATGAAGCGCCTGGGCTTCATCACCACGGAAGAATACAACGAGGCGATCGCCGATACGGATGCGGTGTACGAGCGCATCAGTTATCATGACACGGAGCTGGCCGGGATCGAAGATTCCACCGCCACCTATTTTTCGGACGCGGTGTATGAGCAGGTCTTCGCCGATCTGGTCAAGATGGGCTACACGAAGGACGTGGCCACCAGCATGCTCAACAGCGGCGGTCTGCGCATCTATACGACGCTCGATCCCGAGATTCAGGCCATCCTGGACGAGGAATTCCAGAATCCGGATAATTTCTCGCCCCAGACGCACTGGTATCTGAATTATGAGCTGTCGATCTATGACGAGGACGACGAGAGTCACAATTACTCGAAGGAAAATATGACCACCTTCTTCAAGGAGTCCGGGCAGAAGGGCTTCAACCTGATCTTTGCGGATCAGGAGAGCGCCTATGAGGCGATCGCAACCTTCCGCGGCGCGATGTTTGAGCAGCTCGGCCTGGTCGAGAACGAGGATGATTATGTAGAGGTGATCAACCTGGTGGCGCAGCCGCAGGTGGCGATGGTCGTGGAGGACCAGAAGACCGGTTATGTAGTCGCGATGGAGGGCGGCCGCGGTGACAAGGTCGGCCGCAGAACCTTAAATCGTGCGACGAACGCGCTTCGTTCTCCGGGATCGACCTTCAAGGTGCTGGCCTCCTTTGCGCCGGCTCTGGACGCGGGCGGCAAGACGCTGGCCACGACCTATATGGACGCACCGTTCAACTATTACGGCGGACGTCCGGTGAGCAACTGGTACCACGGGTATTACCGCGGAATCCAGACGCTGCGCGACGCGGTGGCACAGTCTCTGAATATCATCGCGGTCAAGAATCTGACCGTGATCGGTCCCAGAATGGGATATGACTACTGCCTGAATTTCGGCTTTACCACGCTGACGGACGGTGTGGTCATCGGCGGCAAGACCTTCTCCGATGTCAACCAGACGCTGGCGCTCGGCGGTCTGACCTACGGCGTATCGCCGTATGAGCTCAATGCCGGATACGCGACGATCGCGAACGGAGGCATTCACGCGGAGCCGAAGGTGTATACCAAGGTGACGGACGCGGACGGTAATGTTATCCTGGACAACACGACGCCTTCGACGCGGCGTGTGATCAAGGAGACGACCGCTTACCTTCTCACCAATGCCATGCAGGATGTGCTTACCGTCGGTACCGGAAGCAAGGCCAATTTCTCCGGCCAGGCGATCGCGGGTAAGACCGGTACCTCCAGCGATTACAAGGACTGCTGGTTCGTGGGATACACGCCCTACTATACCGCGACCGTTTGGACCGGATATGACAACAATGTCGGAATGAGCACCTCCAAATCCAACAATGAATCCGACATCTCCAAGTATATGTGGAAGGCGGTCATGTCCAGGATCCATGAGAATCTGGAATACAAGGATTTCGTCGAACCGGAGGGGATCGTCCGGATGGATGTGTGTAACCAGTCGGGACTGCTTCCGATTCCGGGGCTTTGCGACGGGTGTCTGAAGTCGGAGCTTTTCGCGGTGGACAATGCGCCGACGGAGAGCTGTAATGTGCATTACTCCGGTTATATCTGTGCTTACGACGGAAGGATCGCCACCGATCTGTGTCCGTTTGCCCAGCCCGGTGCGGCAACGCTTCCCTTCGTGGAGGATCCTTCGCTCTGGGAAGGCTCCGGACTGGTGGAAGGGCAGGCCGGTACCGTCTCCGGGTACTGCATGCACGATGCGGCCTTCTTTGCACAGCCGAACGCGCAGGATCTGATCTACCAGCAGTGGATGGAGATCGAAGCGCGCAACCAGCAGATACAGGAGCAGCAGGAACAGGAAGCGCAGTAACGTGCCGCTTTTGCCGGATCCGTTTCCAAATGAAAAAAGGCTTTGCCGCAGCAATCCGTACGGCAGAGCCTTTTCTTATTTTCCGGGGATCAGATAGTATTCCTTCGGGCCTTCCTCGATGCGGATGCGCCCGGAAGTGGCCTCGGTGAATTCTTTTTCCAGAGAGGCAAGCGCGGCTTCCGGAACCGGCACGGTGAGGACGACCTCGGCGCCGTAGTCGGAGGAAAGCGGCTCGAGGGAGCGCTGCCCCAGCAGGTACAGAATCTTCCCGATGTCATTGTAATCGGTCGCGAGGGTCAGGGTGCAGCCGTAGGTGCGCGTGCCGATCGGCGTATGCGCGAGTCCTTCGCGCACGGCGGCGGTGTAGGCGCGCACGAGTCCGCCGGTCCCGAGGAGCGTGCCGCCAAAGTACCGTGTCACGACGACGGCGACATTGCGCACACCGCTTCCCAGCAGGGTCTCGAGCATCGGGCGGCCGGCAGTTCCGGAGGGCTCTCCGTCATCGCTGCAGCGGGTCAGCTCCGCGCCGTATCCGATGACCATAGCGGAACAGTTGTGCCTGGCATCCCAGTATTTTTTCTTCATCTCGGCCAGAAAAGCGGCGGCTTCCTCCTCCGTGGAAACCGGGCGGAGGGTTGCGATGAAGCGTGATTTTTTTTCTTCGATCTCGCCGGTCCCTTCTCCGAGGGCAACGAGGATATCGGGGTGTTTGCTCATGCAAAACATTCTATCATATTCGGACTTTCTCTGCTATAATTGCGGTGAGATCCGAACGTGTGAAAAGGAGGTTGGCCACATGGAGATTTTTGAAGAGATCAGCGGACAGATTTACTCGGCAGGCAAGGCGATCGCGGAGAAGGCGGGAAAGCTTTCCGGGATCGCGAAGCTCAAAAGCGAGATTTCCACCTGTGACGAGGTGCTGAAGAAAAATTACATCGAGATCGGCCGGAAATACTACGAGGCGCACAGGGACGAGGAGGGGGATCCGTACGACAAGCAGCTTAAGGCCATTACCCATGCCCTCGCCGCCAAGGAGAAGCTCGAGGAGGATCTGAAGGCAGTCAGAGAAGTTAAATAATTAACGAGTGCGGAATGGTTGACAGATTTTGTGAAAGCGTGGTTTAATAACAATGTAAGCGCTTTCATCAGGAGGTGACCATGAGATATTTTTTTGAGTCAAAGGTGGATAAATCGAACGGGACCGGAACGATCCCCATTCCGTTCAATGTATGGGAGGTCTGCAAGCAGACGGACGTGATTAAGGCGGATCTGGTGCTCGACAACAAGATCATCGACTGTGAGCTCTATCCGCAGGAGAAGGGGATCTACGAGGTGCATCTTCCCGCGGAGGCTGCGGCCGAGATCGAGGAGGGCGTAGCGCACAAGATTCTGCTCCATATCAACGGAAGCCTGATCCGGATGGACCAGAACAGCCCTTACAGCTTTGAAAAGCCGATCCGGAAGATCGATCATATCGACATCATCAAGCAGCCGGAGGACGGCCTGTGCGGACAGACCTGCATCGCCATGCTCGCGGGCGTGACGATCGCGGATGTGATCAAGGTGATGGACTGCCGGGAGTGGCAGGCGACGATGGGACGGCTGATCTCCGCGCTGAATTACTATGGCATCGACCACTCGGATATCATCATATATCCGGGGCAGGACGAGGAGGTCCGCCTGCCGAAGTGCGCGATCCTGATGGAGAAGATGGGGCGTTTCAGCCACTATCTGCTGACCTTTGACGGCAAGTTCTACGACCCCAACCTGGGCGTGTTCGATGAGTACGACATGTCGAAGCTCAAAGGCTATCTGGAGATCAAGGGCTGAAAGCGGCGAGGAGGATTGCCTCCGGGCGGCAACGGAAAGAGAAAGAGACCGGGAATATTTCTAAAACTTCCATAAAAAGGCGTTTTCCTTCGGGGAAGCGCCTTTTTTATGCGGATAGAGCAATTCTAAACATTCTCTTAAGAGGCATCCGATGGCAGCTTTTTGTGTTAAAATAAAAACAAATAACGTTCCGGATTTGTCCGGAATATAAAATGGAGGGCGAAATGACTAAAAAGAAACGACTGGATGAGAAACAAAAAGCAAGGCTGGACCTGAAGGTGACGCTGCTCCTGTACGCGCTCCTTCCGCTGATCTGTACTTCGATCATTTTGGGTGCGGTTCTGATCCAAAAGAGCAGCAGTGAGATGAAGGCGTGGACCAACAATTCCCTGCTGCAGGTGATCAAGCAGACCGGCGCTGCTTTCGATACTATTACCGTCAGAAATGAGCAGATCCTGCAGGCGTACGCGACGGCTCCCATCGTCACGGAGTATCTGCAAAATCCATCTGATCCGGAGCTGGCCGCAAAGGCACAGCAGTATACCGTGGACTATTTTGCGGATCTGTCCGGCTGGGAAGGCCTCTACATTGCGGATTGGAACACACAGGTCATGACCCACTCATCTGCACCGGGGATCATCGGCAAGGTGCTCAGAGAGGGGGATTCCCTGGCTGCTCTTCGCGATCAGATGCTGGGAGCGAACGGTGTATACAATACCGGTATTATGACCTCCCCGTCCTCCGGCATGCTGGTCATGTCGCTGTATTATCCGGTGGTGGTAAACGGAGAACCGCTCGGTTATGTGGGAGGCGCTACCTTTGTAAACGAAGTGGCGGCCAATATTTCCGATGTTTCCGCTCTGGGTCGGACTTCGGCCTATATCTACTTTGTGGACAGTCAGGGCACCATGCTGTACCATCCCGACGAATCCAAGATCGGCAACCCTGTGGAGAACGATGCGGTCAAGGGGCTGGTGGCACAGATCGGAGCCGGACAGACGCCGGAGCCGGAATGCATCACCTACAGGTATAAGGGGGAAGTCAAGTATGCTGCCTATTACATCGGCATGGACAACGCATATATCGCGGTTCTGACGGCGGATGAAGCGGATATTCTTTCCGGCGTCAAGGCTACCAAAAAAATGACGATTTTCATCTGTCTCGTGTGCGTGATTGCCTTTACGATTGTCGCTCTGTTGTTCGAACGGATCATCGCAGATCCTTTGAGAAAGGTGGCGGGATCCATCGAGGTGCTGAGCACCGGAGATGTCACCGCAACCTGCGATGCACAGTCTCATATCCGTGAGACGGTCAGTATCATCCATGCATTTGAAGAATTGAAAAAGGCTCTTTCCACCTCCATGCGCTCCGTCAAGGATTCCGCGCAGGAGCTGCAGAATGCCATCGTCAGTGTGGACAATATGACCGGTCACAATGTGGAGTCCGTATCTCAGATCAATACCGCCATCGGAGAGGTGGCAACCACCTCCCAGAGTGTTGCGGAAAATGCACAGCTGATGGCTGAGAAGGCTGTGGATTTGGGCAATGACATCGAAGTACTCAATGACAATGTTGAGATGCTTTATGATGCATCCCAGACCATCAAGACCGCAAATTCCGACGCATCCGAGTGCATGGATTCGGTTTCCTCCGTGGCCGGAGAGTCCGTGAAGGCCATGCAGAAGATCGCAGACAAGATCACAGAGACCAACACAGCCATCGGAAATATCGGTTCCGCCGTGCAGGCCATCGAATCCATTGCAGCTCAGACCAATCTGCTTAGCCTGAATGCTTCCATCGAGGCGGCCCGCGCCGGAGAGGCAGGCAGAGGCTTTGCAGTGGTGGCGGATGAGATCCGGTCCCTGGCGGATTCCTCCGGGCAGTCTGCAAAGGAGATCAAGCAGATCATCGAAAATGTCATTGTTCTCTCCAATGAGACTGTAGAGATAAGCAACCGCGTCTTTGAGGTCATCAACAAGGAGCAGGAGGATATCTCCCAGGCACAGGAGAAATTCTCCGTACTGTCCGATTCCGTGGAGGCTTCCGTGGACGAGATCAACACGATCCGGGAGCTGGCTTCCAAGCTGGACGCCATCAAGACGGAGCTGTCCAATACCACCACGGAGCTGGGTGCCATCTCCGAGGAGCTGGGTGCTTCCGCTCAAGAAGTGGCCGCTTCCTGCCAGACAGTGACGGATGCCTGCGTGGATACGCAGAAATCGACCGGTTCTATGCGTGATATCAACCATCAGATGACCGACGCGATCGCGTTCTTCAAGGTCTGACAAAGCGCTGATATCTAAGCGTGCATTGGAACGGCCGCCCGGGATTCCGGGCGGCCGTTTTTCGTGCTTCGCTACACCAGCAGGGGGATGGCCTTCGGGCAGATGCGGACAGATACCCGCTCCGGGGCACCGCCGTATTCGCCGTCGATCGTCCAGGGGACTTCGCCGAAGGCTTCCACCTCCAGAGCGGAAGTCTGGAACACTTCCACATAGGGGCTGTCGATGGTGCCGATGGCCAGGGAGGCCGCGATCTGCTGGAGCTCCAGCGGATTGTCCGGATTGCGGATCAGGGCGACCTCAAAGACCCCGTCATCGAGGGATATGGACTTGTAGGGAAGCTTCATTCCGCCGACCTGGGTCGCATTGGAGATGCCGCCGTAGAGGTAATCCCCCTCGCTGGTCTGTCCGTCATGCGTGATGCGCACATGGCAGCGGGTCCGCAGATTCGCGGGGAGTGAGACGAGGCCGTTTAGCACATAGGCGGCATGTCCCATGAGACGCTTCGCCTCGCGCGGCGTGTTGTAGCTGATGTCGGTAAAGGCGCCGAATGCGGCGACATAGTTAAAATACTGTTCATTAAAGCGGCCGACATCGTAGCGGAAGACATGCCCCTCGCACATATGCTCCGCGTTCTCCTTCACATGAAATGAGATACCGACGCTTTTGGCAAAATCATTGGTGCTGCCGTTCGGGAAATAGCCGAACGGGCAGGTCAGTCCCGCGTTCAGATAGCCGTTCATCGTATGGCTGAGCGTACCGTCCCCTCCGTAGCAGGCGATGAGATCATAGGTGCTGCCCGTCTCTGCGAGCAGCCGGTCCGGCACGAGGTCGTGCTCCGGAATCACCGGGATCACCGTCACTTCGAAGCCCCCGACCGAAAGCGTCTCCACGATCGTGTACAGGTCATTTTTGGCATTGCCGAGACCGGCACTCGGATTGATGAAAAACAAAGCTTTTTTCTGTGTCATGTTCCGTTCCTCCGTGCTCCCCTCTATCATAGCAAAATCGCGTATAAAAATCCTATAAATTCTTCAAATTGTCAGTAAAATCAGCTATAATATAACCTGCGTATGCACCGAAAAACAGCGGCGCCCGGGCTGGCGGCAGACCGCTGCAGGTGCGAAAGAACCGGAAAACGAAAGGCGACGACATGACGATCCTGAGATTACGCCCGCAGGAGCGGGAACTCTTTGACTGGCTGGATCCCTTCGGTTATCTGGACCGTCTCGAACTGCCGCATTATTTTGCGCTGGCTGCATTGGCAGATTACGGGGAGGCAGGCGAAGAAGATGCCGAACAGGATGCGGATACCGCAGAGGCTGAAGCACCGGATGCATCCGGATACCGGCCGGGCGAGCTGCCCGCGGCGCTTATGGTATGCAGCGTGGAGCCGAAGCGCCTTGTGATCGAATGGCTCTGCGTGGAGCCGCAGATGCAGGGACGCGGGATCGGCGCGGAGCTGATCGAGAAGGCCTGCTTTCTCGCCGTGAAGATCGGCCGCAGGGAGGTCGCGGCGCGGTTTGTGGACGCTCCCGAGACCGGGCGGATCTGCAAGGCGGCGGAGAGCTATTTTGCGGAGTGTCTCTTTGATAGCAGTGAGGAGCTGCCGGGCGAGTGGGACATCGATGCGCGCAGACTGCGGGATATCCCCTTTTTCTGTCAGGACCCGGGCAAATACCCGAAGGCGGAGGCTTTCGGAACCCTCTCCGGTGGCAGGGCGCGTGCAGCCATCGAGGAGCTGCAGGAAGAGAAGGATACCTTCCGAATGTGCGAACTCGATCCGAATCCCCTGTTTTATGACGCAAATATCAGCAGTGTGCTGCTCGATCACGGGGAGGCCTGCGGGCTCTTCCTGGCGATACGGACCGGGGATACGATCTATCCGGTGATGCTGTACGCGGAGTCGGAGCGGGAGGAGACGGGGCTCCTTTTGCAGGCGGCAGAAGGCCTGCGGGAGACGGCGCCCGGAGGCAGTCTCTATCTCATGCCCCGGGAGCGCCGGATCGGGAAGAAGCTCGCGGAGTATTTTCCGAAGGAACGGATGGAGTCGCATGTGCTGGTGCGAGGTGCGCTCAGGGAGACCTGAGAAGCGCCCGGACCGCAGGCAGATCATACGTCCGGCAGATCGCCGGGCAGAAAATGTGAGGGCAGACCATGGCATCGGATTCTTTGAATCAGGTAAGTGCACAACAGCTCCAGAAAAAAAGCAAACTCAACTTGATGGAATCGTCCCAGCTTAAGGAGTCGCTCCTTACCGGAGACGTGCGCGTTGCGACGGATCTGTCCGCGCAGAAGCAGGGACAGATGCAGAGCCTTCAGCAGACGGTGGAAGAGGTTCAGGTGATCAACTCTCTGCTCGGTGATACGCAGATCGTGCGGCTGACGGACGAGGAACGCGTACAGCTCCAGTCCCTGCAGAACCGCAATCTGGCGCATGTGCTTCTGAACCAGATGAAGACGTTCGGCGACAGCAAGGAGATGACGAAGGTCAAGAACGCGGTGCATGCCGTGGAGGAGCGTCTGAATCAGGAGCTCGAGGGACGAAAGGTAACCGCCGAGACCCTGACGAAGCTGTATGCCGACTACGAGACGGCTCTGCAGGCCTGCGATGCCTACTGCCGGACCAAGACGCCCCGGTACGAGAGCGGAAAAAAGAGAAAGGCCCAGGTGGAAGCCGAGCGGGAGCGTCTGCTCGAGGAGATGCAGGATATTGCGATAGCGCGCGTTTTGCTGTCCTCCGGTGTGATCGGAGAACAGGCTTACAGTATGCGCGAGGTGCTCGTGCAGTCGAAGGTGTACCGTATGTTCGGCGGAGCCGCGGAGAATCCGGGCCCTGCAGAGAAGACGGAACCGCCCACGGAGCAGGAGATCGCGTCAGTGCCGGAGCAGCTCCGGAACTTTGTGCGCATTTTTGCCCTGACGGCGTCCCCTTCCGAGCTGGTCGGGAAGGCGGGGGATGACACGGCGCGGGAACTGATGGAGCTGCGCAATTCCCTGCGGGAGATGCGGTCCGGTAAATGCGCAGCCGCAGCCGTCTGCATCAAGGGGCAGTACGCCACGGTCACGGTGAGTGAGAAGGGCGAGGTGGCCCTTTTGTCCGGGGAGAAGGAGATCCGGATCCCTTACAGTATCGAGATGATCACGCAGCGTATGGAAGCGGATATGCTCCTGCATGAGAATCTCTTCGGGCAGGATTTTTCCAATGCCATCATCAGCGAGATGCCGGAGGATGCGATCGGGACGGAGGATACGGATAAGCTTCAGTTCATCCGGACGGTCTGCATGAATTTCCTGCAGGGCAGAGCGGGACTTCCGTCGGCACAGCTGTCGGCTTTTTCCACGCAGGAACTGCGCAGGTATGCACAGTACATCGTCAGCGGGGATATGACCGTGGAGGAAGTGACCGCCCAGATGAAGGAGCTCGACCAGGCGGAACTGATCAACGGCGCGGAGACGATCGAGCTGCGCGGTATGATGGACGCGGAGCGCGCGAAAGCGCAGGAGAAGGTGAAGATGGCCGCGCCGAAGCAGCGCGTCCTCACGAAGGAAGAGCAGGAGGCGGAGGACCTTCGAAAGGCGGAGCGCCTGAAGGAACAGGAGGAAGAGGAGAAGGACCGCGAGGAGGCGGAAAAGGATCTCGAGCAGGAAGAGAAGGATCAGGCCGAAGCGAGCAAGGACGCAGGCGGCGGATTCCTGGGATTTTTCAATTTCTTCTCCGCCTTTGCAAAACAGGAGACCGAGGAGGAGAAGGCCGCACGCCTCAAGAAGGAAGAGGAAGAGAAGAAGGTCCGGGCCGCACAGCGCGAGATCAACAAGGAAGCGCGCGAGCAGCGTAAAAAAGAGCGCGAGGAGCGGCAGAAGGTCCGGGAGGAGCACGCGCTGATGGACCGGCGCATCGAGCACGAGCCCGAGGTGCGAAATTTCCTGGCGGATATGATCTATTCCAAGGAGACCTGGGAAACGGACGGGAAGCTCTTCGATCCGGATAAGCGGATCGCAAAGGTGCTGCAGAACAATATGTCCGCGCTCGTCTATCTCATCCGGGATCCCGGGATGATCGATGTGATGGTCCGGAATCTCCCGCTGCCGCAGGATGAGATCGAACTGGAGGACGGCAACACCGTGTCCATCGGGGAAATGATCAAGGATGCGTTTCTGGGATTCCTCGAGGGGCCGGAGATCTCCATGCTCAAGGGAAGTCCTGACTTTGTCATTACCGCTGCGCTGACGGCAGCACTGAGCACGGAGGGAATGCAGAGTACCTTCGCGGAACTTGATCAGAAGATCAATGAGAGTATCGAGATGATCACCGGTGGCATCCAGACCATCGTACGAAAGTGCGTGGACGGTGTCCTGGGCGGTGAGGGCGGTAAGGTCGCTCCGCTGGCCGAGGAGAAGGTGGAGCCGCTCGGAACGCTCGAAGAAATCGAGGCCGAGGAGCTGGCACAGTCCAAGCGGGTCATCCGTCAGGCAGCGCCGCAGCAGCAACAGGCGCAAAAGCCCGCGGAGCCGGATCCGGGGGATCTGCGTGTCAATATCAGCTCGCTGAAGCTCAAGAAGGGCCTGTCCGCAGAGGAGCGCGCTAGACGCCAGGAAGAACGCGACCGGCGTAAGCGCCTCGGCGAGACGAAACTGAACAAGATTCTGACGGACGCGGTCGAGAGCGACAAGGGCCAGGGCGCGTTTATCAAGAATGTCATGCGGTATTATTTTGGCTCCATGCCTGCGATCGACAAGCGTTCCATGCTCGCCTCGGCGATCCGCGAGACCAGCCTGGTCCGCAGAACTGCGGAACCGATGGATGAGCAGGAGCAGAAGAAGGTGATGGGTACGTTCCTCGGCGGATACATGAAGGGTGCCGGTCCCCTGATGCAGAAGATGATGCAGGGCCTCCCCGAAAAATCCGTTCCGGAAGTGCTGCGCCCCGCCATTGCGAGCATGAAGTCCAAGCTCGCTCCGATCCCCGAAGAGGTCGTGCGCTCGCAGCTTCTGGGCATGGTGAACCGTTCGGGCGGCAAGATTTCGTCCATCGATGTCGTAAAGCCCCTCGGCGCGGCTTCGGTCGGTCAGACCTTCCTGTGCAAGGTGCATGGTCCTGCCTATGGAGAGGACGGGCAGGAAGTGGTCGTCAAGCTCCTGCGCCCGGATGTGCGCAATCGTATGATGCGTGAGAAGGATGTCATGCTGCGCTGTGCCCGCAAGGCCGGCAAGGGCATGTACCATACCTATGTGGGCCAGCTCCAGAGGATCGAGGAGGAGCTGGATCTGACCATCGAGGGGCGCAATGTCCAGATCGGTAAGCTTTACGACAAGCCCCTGAAGAGTGATCAGGTAGAAGATGATGTCAAGTCCATGAAGCTGGCACCCGTGGTCTCCTCCACCGCCAATTCCATGATGCTGGAGAAGGCACCCGGCAGCAATGTGAGCGATGTCATGGAGGAGACGGAGGCGGAACTGATCCGGATCATCGGTCCCGTGGCCGTTCTGGATGAGAAGGGCAATATCACCTACGATGAGAAGGGCCTCCCGGTGATCGATTCGGCCAAGCTCAAAGGGGCCAAGCTGGATCGCGCGGCGCTCGCCGACCAGCTGAAAAAGCTGCAGAACATGCAACCGCATCTTTTGAACCTCGCCGAGAAATGGATATCGGAGGCTTTGTACGGCAGCGGCTTCTACCACGGCGATCTGCATGCCGGCAATATCATGATCACGGAGGAAGGCGCGACGGTCATCGACTTCGGTAATGCCACACAGCTCGATGCAGATCAGAAGGCCAAAGTGACACGTATGATGGTGGCGGCCGCAGTCGGAGATACCGATGTCTTCGTGGATGATTTCATCGCACTCATGGAGAACACGCCAAAGGAGTTCATCAATTCCAAAAAGGGAACCTTCCGGGAGCAGGTGAAGGAGATCTTCGGCCTCGGCGACAAGAGCTCGGCAGGACTGCGTATCGCGGCGGCTCTGTCCCGCGCGCAGGATCTCGGTCTCGAGCTTCCGCCCGCAATCGCCAATCTGTCCGCCTGCCAGTTGCGTCTGTCCAATACCATCGATGCGATGAATGCCATGATGGACAAAATACAGCATGCGCTGAATGAGACGGATCCGGCCGATACCGATCTGCTGCCGTCCTACGCGTACGATATCGCCTCGAGCTTCCTGGAGGTGGCCGCGAACGATCCGGATAAGAGCCAGGTTCTTCCGAGCCTCAGGCAGGCGCAGAGGGATCTGAGGATCTCGGATCCGCAGGAGATTCAGGAACAGGCGCAGAAGGCCAAGACCGAGGAGGAGAAGGACGCCTTCTGGGAAGAATACATGAGCAAAAAGGATCCCCTCTATGCCATCGGCAATGCTTTTTCGCTTTTGATCGAGTCGATCGATTCGTTCAAGGTGATGATCCAGAACATGCCGGAGGCCATTCTTACCGGTGTGAATCACTGGTTCAGGGATAATTTCAAGAGCAAGGTGGCAGGCGGCGCACTGTTTGATCATTTCTTCGATAACGGAAGCGCGGTATATAATGAACTCGCCGGAATCATACAGCGGCTGAACGAGACGAAAAGTCTGGACGAACTCGAGGCATTCCTGAATCGGATGAAGCCTCTGTGCGAACCGTACAAGCTGCAAAAGGAACTGGCCAATAAGTGGAAGGGAGGGGAGGCACCGGATCCGGAGCTGCTTAAGGATTTCGCGGAGTCCTATTCGCGGGTTCACGAGCAGTACGCGGCGAAGATGTTCGGTCCTGCCAGTCCCATGGCGAATATGTATGAGCCCGGGCAGATAAAGGATGCCAGACCGGAGCTTGAATCCATGTATTTTGTGCATCCGCAGTACGGCGAACAGTGCCGGGCGGCCTTTGAGGACTACGCGGCGTTCGTGACGGAGCACGGGAATGTGAACGAGCTCGAGGGAGAACTGAAAGAACAGGCCATGGCGAAGCAGAAGGTATTTTTCGATGTCTATCGCCGGATCGGTGTGGACCGGCTGAAGGAGCATGAGAAATTCTTTGCCGGGGCGACGAAGGTCGTGAAGCAGGACGATGAGGGTTATTCGACGGATTTCTTCGGCGTCATGGGCAGAGTCATCAATGACAACCTGAAGGGGACACTGTCGGTGCTTGGAACCTTTAAGGCGCTGAAATACTCGCTGTTCTATGATCTGAAGTAAAACGGGGGAAGTCGCATACCGCGACATGAAAGGAAACTATGGGAATAACAAACGAAGCGATCGTCACCATCAGCCTGAATACGACTGCATTTATCATTCTTCTGGTGCTGCTGCTCTGTTCGAAAAGCGTACGGAGTGACCGCGCGGGCAACAAGCTGTATCGCCTGATGTGCATCAATGTGCTGCTGGATGCGGTGCTGAGCAGCATCAGCTACGCTATGGTCGGGCAGACGGCGGAATGGTGCCGGCCGGTGGCGATCCTGGCCAAGACACTGATGGAAGTGGTACTGCTCAATCTGGTCTATCAATGGCTGCTGTATGTGGATTATATCCTGTATGAGAGCCGGGAGCATCTGCGCAGACGGTACCGGGCCTTTTTCGTGCCGATCGTACTGTTTGTCCTGCTTCTGATGATCAACAGCTTTACCGGTATCATGTTCACCTTCGGGGAGGATCTGAATTACACGGCTACGGTTTTCTACTATCTGATGGAGGTGATGGAAGCGATCTACTTCCTGATCACGCTTCTGATGGTTTTTCAGTACAGCAGGCAGAGAGGGAAAATTCCGTTTTTCCAGCCGCTTTCGCTGATGCTGCCACCGGTACTCTCGATCCTGATCTCGGAGGCGACCCCCTATACCTTCCTGCCGCTGGGTCTGTCCATCGGACTGATTTTCCTGTATTTTTCCAGGAAGAAGGAATGGGCCTACGAAGACCACGCCTTCGGTTGCTACAATCTGAACTATCTGGAGCGTCTGGCTCGTCTGTCGGAGGATGGAAAACGGAACTTCCGCGGCCGGATGGTCTTTGAGACGAAGGGAGACGAGAAGGTGCTGGCCGGGATCCTGCAGGACGAGCTTCCGAAGGGCGGCGACCTGATCCATGCCGGTACGGGCAGATTTCTCTTTTTCTCCGAGGCGGTGAGCGGCGATCTGCTTCGGCTGACGGAGGAGCTGGTGCGTGAGGCGGCAGAGGATTACGCGCAGGAACATGCGGGCGCACAGGTGGATCTGAGCGTGCAGAGCGCTATGCGCAGGAAGGATGAAAAGCCGGCGGATTTCATACGCGGAGCCAATGCCTGAGAAAGGGAGAGCCTATGTTCATTACGGAAATAACGGAAGAGAATCTGGAAGAATATGAAGCCTATCTGCCCGGGGATGTGGCGGAAAATATCGGGCGGCCCTACTACCGCGGCGTGGCCGTCACACAGGACGAAGCGCCGCAGGCAGCGATCGTCTGGGAGTGGCGGCATAAAGAGGATGAGGAAAAGTCCACGGAAGGCCGGCTGGAATGGCTGCGCGCGGAGGATTCCGACGCGGGGAGTGAAGTTCTGGCGGAATATGCCCGGATGGCGGCGGATGAAGGCGCAGAGCGGACATTTTACAGTCTGCCGCAAAAGGAGTGCGAGGCGCTCGGCGGTCTGCTGAAGGAGGCAGGGTTTTCCGAGGAGAAGCAGGAAGGGCAGGATATCGTGCTGACCGTCGGGCAGTTCATGGAGCTGGATGTGATGAAGCATCCGAAGGTCCCGGACTATGTGAAGAGCCTGGAAGAGCTCCGCTCGCGCTCGTTCCGCAGAGGTCTGATGGACTGCGTGTATCATGTGCACCGGGATCTTCCGGAGGATCTGACCGCCCTGTCCCTGGACTGGTACGACCTGCAGGTGTCCTGCTATGAGGAGCTCGATGACAATGTGAACGGCTTTTTGCTGGTGCACAGGACCGCCTCCGGGAAGCTCCGCCTGGATCTGCTGGCGGACTGGGGACCGGACGCGCGGCTGAGCCTTGTGTATCTGATGCGTCATGCCATCCTCAAGGCGTCGGAAGTCTATCCGGCCGATACGCAGGTGGTGCTGCACCGCCATGACGATTCCTCCTACAAGCTGGCAGCGTACCTCTTCCCGAACGCGAAGGGGGAGGCGTGCCTCGGCGGCGAGCGGAAGGAAGAGGGAAGCGAGTGAACGGGCGCGCCAAAATAGTTCCCGTTCCTGTGTGAAAAATGTTGGCATTCTAAGTGAAACTGTGCTAAACTGTTTTCTCGGAAGCAGTCAGCACAGTTTCATACCTTTCGGGGTCATAGCTCAGCTGGGAGAGCGCTGCGTTCGCAACGCAGAGGTCGTGGGTTCGAATCCCATTGGCTCCAGGAACAGGCAGGTCGGAGGACCTGCCTTTTTTATGGAGCGGACGGACGCGGAAGGCGGAGGAGAATTATAAAAAAATCAAAAAAATAATAAATCGGGGTTGCATTTAAAAAGGAAAGATACTATTATAGTCCTTGTGGTTAGCACTCGAATATAAAGAGTGCTAACAACAGCAAAGATAAGCAAGGCCGCCCGCGACCGCGGAGGCGGCAAAGTAAAAGCTTAAGGAGGCGTGGATATGAAGTTAGTACCTTTGGGTGACAGAGTTGTTCTGAAGCAGCTGGTTGCGGAAGAGACCACGAAGTCCGGTATCGTTCTGCCCGGTCAGAATAAGGAAAAACCCCAGCAGGCAGAGGTGATTGCAGTCGGCCCCGGAACCCTGGCAGACGGCAAGGAAGTGAAAATGGAAGTCAAGCCCGGCGATCAGGTGATCTTCTCCAAATATTCCGGAACGGAAGTAAAGCTGGAGGAAGAGGAGTACATCATTGTGAAGCAGAGTGATATCCTGGCAATCCTCAAGAAGAAATGATGCAAGCAATCCGGTGCTGCGGATGAAACCGGCAACAGACCGGCCGCGGCGCGTAAGTGAGAGAATATAATTGTTTGGAGGTCATTTATCATGGCAAAAGAGATTAAATACGGCGCAGACGCGCGCAAGGCAATGGAAGAGGGCGTTAACAAGCTGGCGAATACCGTTCGTGTGACCCTCGGCCCCAAAGGAAGAAACGTGGTTCTGGACAAGAGCTACGGTGCTCCCCTCATCACCAACGACGGTGTGACCATCGCAAAGGAGATCGAGCTGGAGGATTCCTTCGAGAATATGGGTGCTCAGCTGGTGAAGGAAGTCGCAACCAAGACCAACGATGTGGCCGGCGACGGTACCACCACCGCTACGGTTCTGGCACAGGCGATGGTCAACGAGGGGATGAAGAACCTGGCAGCAGGCGCTAACCCCATCATCATGAGACGCGGTATGAAGAAGGCTACCGATGAGGCGGTGGCTGCCATCGGCAAGATGAGCCAGAAGGTCAACGGCAAGGAGCACATCGCCCGTGTCGCTGCCATTTCCGCAGGCGACGAGGAGGTCGGCCAGCTGGTAGCGGATGCGATGGAAAAGGTGACCGGCGACGGTGTCATCACCATCGAGGAGTCCAAGACCATGCAGACCGAACTGGATCTGGTAGAAGGTATGCAGTTCGACAGAGGCTACATCTCCGCATACATGGCTACCGACATGGACAAGATGGAGGCTACTCTGGACAATCCTCTGATCCTCATCACCGATAAGAAGATCGCTAACATCCAGGAGATCCTACCTGTACTCGAGCAGATCGTACAGAGTGGCGCAAAGCTCCTCATCATCGCGGAGGATATCGAGGGCGAGGCTCTCACCACATTGATCGTAAATAAACTGCGTGGCACATTTACCGTAGTCGGCGTTAAGGCTCCGGGCTTCGGTGACCGCAGAAAAGAGATGCTGAAGGATATCGCCATCCTGACCGGCGGTACCGTGATCAGCGAGGAAGTAGGCCTTGAACTGAAGGATACGACCATCGACCAGCTGGGCCGCGCAAAGAGCGTAAAGGTTCAGAAGGAGAACACCGTCATCGTAGACGGCGAGGGTGATCCTTCTGCGATCGCTGGACGTATTTCCCAGATTCGGGCACAGTTGGCTGAGACCACATCTGAGTTCGACAAAGAGAAACTTCAGGAGCGTCTTGCAAAACTGTCCGGCGGCGTTGCAGTTATCCGCGTAGGTGCTGCGACCGAGACCGAGATGAAGGAGAGCAAGCTTCGTCTGGAGGATGCACTCAACGCAACGAAGGCAGCCGTAGAAGAGGGCATCATCCCCGGCGGCGGCTCCGCGTATATCCACGCTTCGAAGAGCGTAGCAGCTATGATCGACTCCCTCGAAGGCGACGAGAAGACCGGTGCACAGATCGTACTGAAGGCACTGGAAGCACCTCTGTTCCACATCGCATACAACGCAGGCCTTGAAAGCCCTGTCATCATCAACAAGATCCGCGAAAGCGAAGTCGGCGTTGGTTTTGACGCTTACAAGGAAGTTTATGTGAACATGGTAGAGGCCGGCATCGTAGACCCGACGAAGGTATCCAGAAGCGCACTGCAGAACGCGACCAGCGTAGCATCCACCTTCCTGACCACCGAGTCTGTCGTAGCCGACATTAAAAAGAACGAACCCGCTGCAGCACCCGGCATGGGCGGCATGGGCGGAATGATGTAGTTGTAGTTTTGCGAAGCAAAACTGCAACAGGAGAAGCTTGCTTTTCAGGGCGTGCACCGTTAGGTGCACGCCTTTGCTTTTTTCTCGGGAAGTGCTTGAACTCGGTTTCGAAATTTGATAAAATAAGGGGTAATACAGTTATTTTTGGAGGATACATCCCATGGATGGTATTTTTGAATGTATCGTTGCTCGGAAGACACCGGTGTACGCGTTGCCGGCGAAGATCGGGATGAGTTTGGTTTTATCGATTATCGTGTTGGCGTCGATCTTCATTCATCCGCTCTTTTTCTTGATCGCCTGTGTGTTCGGTGTGTTTATGTATTTTATGATTCCTCGTTTTAATCTGGAGTGGGAATACACGTTTCTGGACGGCGAGCTTCGAATCGATAAGATATTCTCCCAGTCTTCGAGAAAACGTTTTCTCGTGCTTTTGTTCGACCGTGTGGATACGGTCGCTCCGTTAAACCACGATGACATCAAAAGGAATCTGAATAATCCGGGGTTTACGAAGGTAGACTGCTCGTCGGCCTCGGGGGATGAGAGCGGAGTTTACGGCATCCTGTATTCCGATGAAAAGTCCCGAAAAGTCATTCTGTTCGAGCCGGATGAGAAGATGCTCAAAGCTCTGCGCAGATACTCGCCACGTAAGGTCACGGTGGCTCAATAAGCCCCGATTTTTGTATGGCGAAACGGCCGTGAAAAACGGAAGAAAAAAAGTTAAAAATGGGGGTTGACACCTTCGGCCCCGTTTGCTATAGTATACAACATATATACACATATCAATCTCATAGAAAAGCGAAAGAGAGGTTATTACGATGGGTAAGATTATCGGTGAAGGTATTACTTTCGATGACGTATTGTTGGTTCCGGCGTATTCCGAGGTGATCCCGAATGAGGTAAGTCTTGCGACGAATCTCACGAAGACGATCCAGTTGAATATTCCGATCATGAGTGCCGGCATGGATACGGTTACCGAACACCGCATGGCGATCGCCATGGCCAGACAGGGCGGTATCGGCATCATTCATAAGAATATGTCGATCGAAGCACAGGCAGAGGAGGTTGACAAAGTAAAACGTTCTGAGAACGGCGTTATTACAGATCCCTTCTATCTTTCTCCGGAGCACACACTTGAGGACGCAAACAACCTCATGGGTAAGTTCCGCATTTCCGGCGTTCCGGTAACGGAAGGCAAGAAACTGGTCGGTATTATCACAAATCGTGACTTGAAGTTCGAAACCGACTTCAAAAAGAAAATCAAAGAATGCATGACCTCACAGGGGCTCGTGACAGCGCCGGAAGGCATTACCCTGGAAGAGGCAAAGCAAATCCTGGCAAAAGCCAGAGTCGAAAAACTCCCCATCGTAGATAAAGATTTCAACTTAAAAGGTCTCATCACCATTAAGGATATCGAGAAGACCATCAAATACCCGAACGCGGCAAAAGACTCCCAGGGACGTCTGCTTTGCGGCGCTGCTGTCGGCATCACGAACAACATCATGCTTCGTGTCGACGCTCTGGTACGCGCTAAGGTCGATTGTATCGTTATCGATTCCGCACACGGTCATTCCCGCAACATTCTGAAGACCGTGACCATGGTAAAAGAGAAGTATCCGGACCTGCAGGTCATCGCGGGTAATGTTGCCACCGCAGCTGCTACAAAGGCTCTCATCGAAGCCGGCGCAGACGCGGTCAAGGTCGGCATTGGCCCCGGTTCCATCTGTACGACTCGTGTCGTAGCAGGTATCGGTGTTCCGCAGATCACGGCGATCATGGATTGCGCAGCAGCTGCAAAGCCTTACGGCATCCCGATCATCGCTGACGGCGGTATCAAGTACTCCGGCGACATCACAAAGGCTATTGCAGCCGGCGGTTCCGTCTGCATGATGGGCAGCATGTTCGCAGGATGTGAGGAGAGCCCGGGAGCTTACGAACTCTACCAGGGCAGAAAGTACAAAGTATATCGCGGCATGGGTTCCATCGCTGCTATGGAGAATGGTTCAAAGGATCGTTACTTCCAGGCAGATGCGAAGAAACTGGTTCCCGAAGGCGTAGAAGGCCGCGTAGCATATAAGGGTCTGGTTGAGGACACCGTATTCCAGTTGATGGGCGGCCTTCGCTCCGGTATGGGATACTGTGGATGTCCGACCATCCCGGATCTGATCGAAAAAGCACAGTTTATCAAGATCTCGGCAGCATCCCTTCGTGAGAGTCATCCGCATGACATTCACATCACAAAGGAAGCTCCGAACTACAGCGTAGACGAGTAATAGGCAGCTTAGGCTGATAAGTCCCGAGGAAGCACTGGAATCATCCGTGCTTCCTTAGGCATTGCTAAAGCAAATAGCCGAAACAGGAGGATATACATATGAGCGAGCTCTATTCCCCGAAGGACATCGAGGGAAAATGGCAGAAAATCTGGGAGGATGAGAAGGCATTTGCCGCGACGACCGACTACACGAAGCCGAAGTACTATGCTTTGGTAGAATTCCCGTACCCGTCGGGCCAGGGCCTTCACGTAGGACACCCGCGTCCGTACACCGCACTCGACATCGTGGCGAGAAAGCGCCGCATGCAGGGCTATAACGTACTGTATCCCATGGGCTGGGATGCATTTGGTCTGCCCACCGAGAACTATGCGATCAAAAACCACATCCACCCGAGGATCGTTACGAAGAACAACGTGGCTCATTTCAAGGAGCAGCTGAAGTCCATCGGCTATTCCTTCGACTGGGACCGCGAGGTTAACACCACCGATCCGAACTACTATAAGTGGACCCAGTGGATCTTCCTGAAGTTGTTTAAGGCGGGCCTTGCATATAAGACCGAGATGCCCATCAACTTCTGTACTTCCTGTAAAGTCGGCCTGGCAAATGAGGAAGTCGTAAACGGCGTTTGTGAGCGTTGCGGCAGCCCTGTCATCCGTAAGATGCAGAGCCAGTGGATGCTCAAGATCACCGAATACGCAGATAAGCTCATCGACGATCTGGCGATGGTCGATTATATCGAGAAGGTAAAGGTTTCCCAGAAGAACTGGATCGGCCGCTCGGAAGGTGCCGAGGTCGAGTTCAAACTCGCCGGGAAGGAAGAGACTCTTCGCATCTACACGACTCGTCCGGACACGCTCTTCGGTGCGACTTACATGGTTCTGTCTCCGGAGCACCCGTACATCGATAAGTTTAAAGACGAGATCAAAAATATGGACGAGATCCTGGCATACCGCGATATGGCGGCGCGCAAGTCCGATTTCGAGCGTACCGAGCTGGCGAAGGATAAGACTGGTGTACTTTTGGACGGCATTAAGGCCATCAATCCGGTCAATGGTAAAGAGATCCCGATCTGGATCTCCGACTACGTACTCATGAGCTATGGAACCGGCGCCATCATGGCCGTTCCTGCGCATGATGAGAGAGACTGGGAGTTCGCGAAGAAGTTCGGTCTGCCCATCATCGAGGTAGTAGCTGGCGGCGACGTACAGAATGCTGCATTTACCGATGTTGCGACCGGAACCATGGTAAATTCCGGTTTCTTAAACGGCATGGAAGTTGCCGAAGCGAAGAAGGCCATCATCGAGTTCCTGACGAAGGAAGGCATCGGCCATTCGAAGAGAAATTACAAATTGCGTGACTGGGTATTCTCCCGTCAGCGTTATTGGGGCGAGCCCATCCCGATCGTGAAATGCGATAAGTGCGGCTACGTTCCGATTCCGGAGAGCGAGCTTCCGCTCGAACTGCCGGAGGTAGAGAGCTACATGCCGACCGACAACGGTGAGTCACCGCTGGCTGCGATGACCGACTGGGTGGAGACGACCTGCCCTTGCTGTGGAGGTAAGGCGAAGCGTGAGACGGATACGATGCCGCAGTGGGCCGGATCTTCCTGGTATTTCCTGCGTTACACCGATCCGACGAACGACGAAGCACTCGCATCGCCCGAGGCACTCAAGTACTGGATGCCCGTCGACTGGTACAACGGCGGTATGGAGCATACCACGCTGCACTTGCTGTACAGCCGTTTCTGGCATAAGTTCCTCTACGATCAGAAGGTCGTTCCGTGCCCTGAGCCGTACCAGAAGCGTACATCCCACGGCATGATCCTCGGTTCCAACGGCGAGAAGATGAGTAAGTCCCGTGGTAACGTTGTTAACCCGGACGACATCATCAACGAGTTTGGCGCAGATACCCTGCGTACGTACGAGATGTTCATCGGCGCATTTGACCTGGCTGCTTCCTGGTCACAGGAAGGCGTTAAGGGCTGCCGCCGTTTCCTCGAGCGTGTTTGGAAGCTGCAGGATGAACTGGTGGATGGCGACGACTATTCGCCGGAGATGACGACGAAGATCCACCAGACCATTAAGAAGGTTTCTTCCGACTACGAGTCGCTGAAATACAACACCGCGATCGCTGCCATGATGTCTCTGGTCAATGATTTCTTCAAGGCCGAGCATGTGACCCGCGGTGAGTTTAAGACCTTGCTTCTGCTCCTCAACCCGGTAGCACCGCACATCACCGAGGAACTCTGGGAGGTATGCGGCTTCGAGAAGCGTCTGTACCAGAACGCTTGGCCGGAGTACGATGAGGCGAAGACGGTCGAGAACACCGTGAACATCGCAGTTCAGGTCAATGGTAAGACTCGTACGACCATCGACATCGCAAAGGATTGCGATAAGGATACCGCGATCGCAGCAGGTAAGGCTGCCCTCGGCGATAAATTGACCGGCACCATCATCAAAGAGATTTATGTGCCCGGCAGGATCATCAACATCGTAGCAAAATAACTACGGTTTATGAAATGATATTGGGGGTGTCCCTTATGTGACACCCCCACTGCTTTTATATAGGGAATACGGAGTATAACAAGATGGAAGATAACAGAGACCAACTGAAGATCCCAGGTGGGGTGCCGGAGGTTTTGACAGACGGGACCGGCCTGACATCCGAGGAGGCGCAGCGCAGATTCGCTGCGGGGCAGGGCAATACGGCAGTGCAGGATGATGGCCGTTCCACGGCTCAGATCGTGGCGAAGAACCTGTTCACTTGGTTCAACTTGCTGAACGTTCTGTTGGCATTGGCATTGGCCTTCGTCGGCGCTTGGAGAAACATGTTGTTCATGGGTGTCGTGGTGTCGAATACACTGATCGGGACCATCCAGGAAATGCGGGCGCGGAAGACCGTGATGCAGTTGAAACTGTTGGCGGAGACGGATGTGAGCGTGCTTCGTGACGGCAAGACACAGACGGTATCGCCGCGGGCATTGGTGCGAGGCGATCTGATCATGCTTCACGCGGGGGACCAGATTCCGGCGGATGCGTACGTTCGTTCCGGCTATGGAAGCACGGATGAGAGCCTGCTGACCGGCGAGAGCGACCCGGTATCGAAAAGTGATGGCGACTGGCTCTTAAGTGGTAGCGTGATCGTTTCCGGCAGTTTCACGGCACAGCTCGTCTATGTGGGCGAGGAAAGTTACGCCAACCGCCTGACGAAGACGGCGCGGAAGATCAAACCGCCGAAGTCGGCGTTGATGAACGACCTGAATAAGATCGTACGTTTTGTATCCATTGCCCTGATCCCGATCGGTATTGCGCTTCTGGTGAAGCAGCTGGTCATCATGCATGAGGATCTAGCGACCGCGGTGACCGGAGCAGTGGCTGCGATGGTGGGCATGATCCCCGAGGGACTGATCCTGCTGACCAGTGTTGCATTGGCCGTGGGTGTAGTTCGTCTGGGGCGTCGTAAGACGTTGGTGCAGGAACTGTACGGCATCGAGACGCTGGCGCGCGTGGATGTGCTGTGCCTGGATAAGACCGGAACCATCACCACCGGCGACATGACCATGGAGCAGATCCTGCCGCTTTCCGATGCTTCAGAGGAGGACTGCAGAGGCGTCCTGCGTCGGTTCCTAGGTGCGGGAGAGAACTTGAGCCCGACGCTGCGGGCT
>JAFYEE010000039.1 GCA_017544405.1 Lachnospiraceae bacterium | reverse complement strand
GGTGTCCAAGATTCAACGTATATGCTCCAGACCCAAGCCTTGTCAGGCGATTTCAGCGGAAAGGGTGCTCATCCTCACAATTATTCCCTCCAGACCCAAGCTATTTTCTCCGACGGGTGTCCAAGCATCCATGTTTATGCTCCAGGCCCAAGCCTTGTCCGGCGATTTCAGTGGAAGTGGTGCTCATCCTCACAATTTTTCCCTCCAGACCCAAGCCATTTTCCCCGAGGGGTGTCAAAGCTTCAATGTTTGTGCTCCAGACCCACGCCTCGTCCGGCGATCGCAGCGGAAAGGGTGTTCATCCTCACAAATTTTCTCTCCAGGCCCAAGCCATTTTCCTCGACGGGTGTCCATGCTTCAACGTTTGTGCTCCAAGCCCAAGCCTTGCTCGGCGATTTCAGCGGAAAGGGTGCTCATCCTCACAATTTTTCCCTCCAGACCCAAGCCATTTTCCCAGAGGGGTGTCCATGCTTCAACATTTATGCTCCAGACCCACGCCATTTTCCCTGAGGGGTGTTCAAGCTTCAACGTTTATGCTCCAGACCCAACCTTCAGGTTTTGAAGTAGTGCTCCACGATATCCATGACAAGCGTCACATCCAGCGGGTGTCCGCCGCTTTCCCATGTCAGGATCAGATTATCGCCCGGAATAAACCCCTGATCTATATAGGTTTCCAATTTGCGGAAGGTTGTACTCCGGTAGTTTTCCTGGTCCATCAGGCCCAAATGCTCCCAGAGAACCATTTTTCCGGAAATCGGATGAAGAATCGTAAAATCCGGATAAACCGCAACCCCGTTGAATATCTGTTCGCATTCATACCGGAACGGAATCCCTTCGGTATGTAAAATCTGAGCGATGATGGCCTCTGATTTGGAGCGTACCATCAATCCGCCGACCGCCCGATGTGTCAGGTGTTCCGGGTATTTTTCGTTTCGCCGATACGCTTCCTCCATCCACTTATCCCGAAGATCCTCCGCTGCAAGAAAACTCAGTTTTTCTTTCAGGAGTGCGCGGAACCCGGACTCTTTTCTCAGGAGACTTTTCTCATACTGACAGTTTTGCGTGCATTGTTTCAGATAGCGCTCAATCGCCCGCAGATCCCGCTCACAACGCTTCAGCCGTTCCCGTTCGTAAGCTTTTTGTGCTAACTGCTCCGCCAATGCCTTTTTGCTTTTCGGAAGATACTTCCTTTTCCCACCTTTGACGGTTGTCAGATACCATTTATAGCTATTGCCGTTCCGGTGGCATTGCAGGTTTCCTGACGGTGCTTTGGCCAGATGATCCTTCAAAAGCCGGATTTCCTTTTCCAATTGATCTTTTTCCAGAGTTGCTCTTTCGTAAAAATACATGTTTCCTCCTTTTTGATTGCTGTGTTTATTCAGTTGCAAAATGTCTGAACCCGGATCCGGGCATTTTTCCGGGAAAACCCGCTGTGGGAAGTAAACCGGACCGTGATGGCACCGCGGTCGATGGTGCATAGTGCGGGCGTTTCGGAATCGGCCAGGCGCTGCAGCGTCTCCTCATGCGGATGTCCGTAGCGGTTGCCGGATCCGGCGGAGAGGATGGCCAGGCCGGGATCCGCCAGCTCCAGCAGCTCGGTCGGGGTGGAATTGCGGGATCCGTGATGAGCGACCTTGAGCACATCGACCTTCGGAAGTTTTCGCATCAGTGCCTCCTCGCCTTTCCCTTCCACGTCGCCTGTAAGGAGCAGCGTGCCGGCCGTTCCGAACGTCACCAGAAAGCATTCCGATGCGGCATTGGGATCCTCCGCCGGAAAATCCGCTGCAGGATGAAGGCAGGAAAAGGCAGTACTTCCGCTGGTCCAGGAGGTTCCCGCAGTCATGGTCTCCACCCTCACATCCGGCTGCGCCGCAGCTTTTCCGGATTGGGACACTTCCTGATTTTTGTCTTTTTCGCACCGGCCGGCCGTCTCCAGCAACCTGGCTGTCAGCTCATTTTCCTCCGAGAGCATCTGTGGAGTCAGATACAAAGCATCGACCCGAAGTCCCCATTCGTCTCTTTTTTCCAACAGTTCCAGGCTTCCATTCACATGATCCGCATCCGCGTGGGACAGAAAAATCCCGTCAATCTCCGAAATTCCCATGTACTTAAGATATGGCTTCAGGACATAGCTTCCGACCTGCGTGCGCGAAGTCGAGCCGCCGTCGAAGAGATAGACTTCACCGGCATCCGTCACCAGAACGATACCATCGCCCTGTCCGACCGAGAGAAATGTGACGCTTCCGCGCATGTCGCGTGGGATGCTCAGGCAGAAAAGCAAGGCACAAAGCAGCACCACCGAGCTGCCAGAGAATCTTTGAACCAGTGCTTTCCTGCGTCCCTTCCCGTTTTTCCGGATCCGGCGGTCCGCTTCCAGAATCATCCCGGCGGGCGTAAACGGCATCGGATGCTTTTCCTCCCGAAGTGCGCGGATCCCCCAGCCCAGACAGATCAGGGCAAGCAGCCCGGGATAATAAACCGCCAGCTGCACCGGACGCGGGCAGCCCGGATTCCAGGTGTGGGCCGGAAGCTTTTCAAAGAGCAGGCACAGCCCCTCAAACATCTGCAGGATCCAGTACGATACCGTGCCCAAAAAACCGGCGCCCGGCAGGAGCATCGCGAAAAATCCGGCAAAGATCAGAACACTCATAAAGGGAAGAATGAAGAGATTCAGGAAAATGCTGTATCTGGGAACTTCATAGAAAAAATAGAGCTGTACCGGCAGAGTCGTCAGGGTCAGTCCCATGCTGGCAAAAAGGGTGGAACGGAAGGAAAAAACAGCCTTTTGGATCCTCTTTTGCAGCTTCGAAGGCCTCCCCCACTGCACCGGCCCCAACCCGAGATAATCCCGCACGTTCCTTTTGATCACGCGAAACGGGGTCAGGGCATTTGTGCAGCGCGGACCGGTTTTTGCTGCGGATTGGATTGTTTCATGGATCTGTGCCTTCACGCCGTCCCAGATTCCCTCCAGCGCAGGCCCGGTCACCAGGATCCCCGTCACACAGCCAAAGGACAGCAGAAAACTGCAGGAATACAGCCTGGCCGGATTTTGCAAAAGAAGAAGGACCGCCAGCACCGACAGAGAGGTCAGCGTGTCCGGTGTGCGGCCGATGATGCGTGCGAGCAGCATCAGGGTGACGGTTCCGATCGCGCGGACTGCGGAGGTGCTGCCGCCGGTCAGGACGCCGTATCCGAAGAGAAAAAAGATGCAGAGAATGGCGGCGGGCGTCTGGCAGATCCCGATCTTGCGCAGCAGATGGAAGATCCCGAGTCCGAGGATGGAGATGTGAAGGGCCGAGATGGACAGAATATGCGCGATTCCGCTCCTTCGGTAGAGATCGCGGATCTCCGGATCGAGATCTTTTTTCTGCCCAAGGAGCAGGTCGGCCATGATGGAGGCTTCCCGCTCCGGATAAAGCATCCGGAGTCTCGACAGCCATGCTTCGCGCAGCTCGGTGATCCACTCTGCGGGGGTGATGCGGTAGGGATCCATGGAAAGCACGGTCGCATCCTTTATTTTTCCGAGGAAATTCAGGTCCCCGTAGTAGGCGGCTCCGCTGAATTCGCCGGGATTGGAGGCAGGGGAAAACCGGCCAAATTCACCACGTATGCAGACGTTGGCTCCAACCGGCAAGAGCGCGCACCGGTCGCTTTCCGCGGGGTGGACCTGAAGGCGATATTTTCGCGCAAAGGAAAACTCTTCTCCGGAGCGGAGCGTCATCTTAAGCTGCCCCAGCA
Organism: Lachnospiraceae bacterium; assembly: GCA_017544405.1. Taxonomy (GTDB): domain Bacteria; phylum Bacillota; class Clostridia; order Lachnospirales; family Lachnospiraceae; genus AC2028. Next base: position 20,488 of record JAFYEE010000039.1, on the reverse strand, counting down.
CCAGACCCTGCTCGTCGCGGGACAGCACCTTGCCTTCCGCCGTAATCGCCACACCGTCATACGGCAGATCCAGTTCTTGAACCGCCCGGTGTCCGGTCACAAGCAGCCCGCATTCCTGCAAAAGCCACAGGAGCAGCACGATTCCTATACAAATACACATCAAGGGTCTTTTGAGCATGTTTCCTTTCTTCACAAGTAAGCCCCAAATGCAGCAGCTGCACAAATGCAGAAACTTCGGCAAATGCAGTCAATGCGGCAAGTCGGTTCTTATGATTTCCCATGGAAATTACGGCGGATCTCGCCATGAATGGGTTTATCCTATCACAGAAAATAAGAAATGGGAAGAGTTTTTCGGGGGTTCTTCGCCCACGCCGCCACCCTTTCCGCTGAAATCGCCGGACTAGGCTTGGGCCTGGAGCATAAACGTTGAAGCTTGGACACCCGTCGAAGAAAATGGCGTGGGTCTGGAGGAGATAAATTGAATCTTGGACACCCGTCGGGGAAAATGGCTTGGGCCTGGAGGGAAAAATTGTGAGGATGAGCACCCTTTCCGCTGAAATCGCCGGACTAGGCTTGGGCCTGGAGCATAAACATGGATGCTTGGACACCCGTCGGAGAAAATGGCTTGGGTCAGGAGAACAAAAAAGCCCACGCCACCACCACTGCTTTGGAAGGCAAGGGTGGTGCGTGGGTCAGGAGCATAAATGTGGAAGCTTGATCACCCGCCGGTCAGGCGCAGGAGCAGCATCTCCACGGCGATCTGTTCACTGAGGCGTCCGGTCTTGATATCTTCATCGGCGCGGGCACACATGCCGATGGCGCGCTGCAGCGCAGCGCGCGAGGAATTGTTCGCGCGCTCCAGCATGTTTTCCACCTGGAAGTCCAGAAAGCGCGGCTCTGCCCCCAGCCCCCAGAAAGCGTCCGCATCGGCATCCTCGATTTTCTTCTGTTCGTCCTTGTTCGGATTCTTCTTGCGGATCACCATGCGCTGCCGCACATTGCTGCCCAGCATGCCTTCCTCGCGCATGCACTTGACGCGGAGCACGTTCAGAAGCTGCTTCTCCAGCATGGTCAGAATCATCATGGGCTCCGTCTTCTGCTGAATCAGCTCATAATAGATGTCCAGGGCCCGGGTACGCTTGCCGTCCGTCACTGCGTCCAGGAGTCCGAAGATCTTCTCTTCCATGGATTTGCTGCAGATCGCATCCACATCCTCGCGGGTAATCTCCTGCCGGTCCCCGACATAGCTCGTGATCTTCTCCAGCTCGTTAAAGAGCCGGGTCATGGAATCTCCGTTCTGGGCGAGGAGGTATTTCACCGTCTCGAGGGTGGCGCGCTTGTCATATTTTTTCAGGAAAGCACCCACGTTTTTCTGAAGATATTCGGGGGTCTGTTTCTTGCACTGCAGCATAACGCCCTTCTGGGCGATGGTCACAAGGAGTTTGGTGCGTTCGTCGAGCTTTTCGTCGCGCTCCCGCATTACCAGAACCGCGGTATCACAGGGTTTTTCAAGATATTTTGCAAGGAAGGAGCCGCCGCTTTTCGCCAGTCCCGTGTCCTTGAGAATCACAATGCGCCGCTCCGCAAAAAAAGGCATGGTGTGCAGCGCGTCCAGAATCTCCTCGGAGTCGGCGCCCTCCCGGAAAATGCTGGTATTCATATCCTCTGGATCGGCTCCGAGTGCCTTGCAGAGCTTGCCATAATAGAAGCGGACCATGAAGTCCTCTTCCCCGAAAAAGAGGTAGACCGGGCGGAACGTCTGCTCCTTGATATCCTTATTCAGTTCTGCTTCCGCCGCGCGGATCTCATTATATCTCATGCACGCTCCCACTTAAGCCCGCAGTTCACTACTTCCCGGCCCCGGTTCTCTCACCGCACAGCCGTCTCTTCAAATCTGCCACATCTTCACCGCAGCTCAGCTTCTTCCGATCCCGGCCCTCTCACCGCCAGGCAGTTCCGTCAAACCATGCCGCGCGCCTCGCCCTGCTATTGCTGCAGGGTCGTGACCAGCGCATCGTTTCGCTCAAAGGTCGTGGTTGTAAAGGTCTGCGGCACTTCTCCGCCGATCAGGATCTGTACCTTGTCCACACTGTCCAGATCCGTCAGGCTGTTGACGATGGAATACACGGAAATCTCCGTGGAACAGTTTCCGATCGTCGTAAGGAATTTTTCATCCAGGTTAACATAACATACGCCATCCCGGGTACTCACGCCGATGATGGTCGTCTCGGGATTGACCGTCGGATACAGGCCCGGAATCTGACCACTCGGCCCCTTGATCATCTCTTCCACGACAAAACGCTCCAGCGGCATACTGGTCGGATAGAATTTCTCGCGGTAAGCCATGATGAGCCCCGTTCCTTCTTCATTGGCAAAATAGAGGCTGACCTTCACCTCCTCATAGGTGTTGATCTCGTTGCCGTCATTGCTGATAAAGGTTCCGGAATCCATCCAGCCGACCGGTCCTCCGAGTGCATCCTGCAGAGGCTCTCCCTCCACCTGGAAAAGCACCTTGCCGATCCCCGGCTCCTGCACGAGCGTTCGTACGATGGCCGCGCGCACCAGTACCTCCTGCGCGGGGGTCAGATACTTGTATTCCACGCTGAAGTCCAGCGTTACCCAACCATCGTCGAGACTATAGGAATTGAGGGTAAAGCCCATGCTCAAAGGGGCTTTGTACTCCAGCCGCTCCGGCATCTCGCCCAGGTAGCTGAGAAGCTGCGCAAGCCGCGCCTCCGGGTCCACATTGGTCATCTGCCGGTAATGCGTCTCCAGATGCGTCTCATCGCTGGACAGATAGTAGATCGCGCTGCTGCCCTCGGGGATCTCCTCCTTCCCGCAGCCGGGCAAAAGAAGGGTTGCCAGCAGAAGCACCAGCGCCGGCAAAATTGTCAGGCGAAACCTCCGCATCAGCGCTCCGTATTCACTTTTTCCTCTCCTTACGGAGATCCTCTGCATTCGCTCCATCATTCGTCATCTTCCAAACCAGGCGGACTCTCCACCCGGAACACACTGCCTCTTATCCCTGCACAAAATTGAGCGGAATCTCCACCCGGAACACACTGCCCTCTCCCTCCGTGCTCGAGACGGAGATGGAGCCGCGGTGCATGAGCACCACGCTGCGGCAGATGGCCAGCCCCAGGCCGGTACCGCCGATCTCGCGGGAATGGGACTTGTCCACGCGATAGAAACGGTCATAGATAAAGGGAAGCGAATCCTCGGGGATTCCGATCCCGGTATCGGAGACTGTCACGGAAAACGCCTGGTGATCGGCATCGATCAGCACATGCACCTCCCCGTGCTCCTTGTTGTATTTGATCGCGTTTTCCACGAGATTGGTGATCAGAAGGGTGATCCGGACCTCGTCCACCTCTGCGGTCACTTCCCGCGCGCTCTCCAGGATCAGCTCGACGTCCTTCTTGCGGGCGATGGGGCGGAGACGCTTTAAGGTCAGCTCCGTGAGCTCGTTTATGTTCACCTGTGCGGGCCGGATCTCCTGCGCCGCTTTGTCGTCCATCTTGACCAGCGCCAGGAGGTCGGTGATCACGCGATTTTCACGATCCACCTCGGAGGCAATGTCCTGCAGGAATTCCTCATACAGCTCCCGCGGCGCATCCGGCGTGGCAAGCAGCGTGTCCGAGAGCACCTTGATCGAGGTCATGGGAGTCTTCAGCTCGTGCGAGACATTGGCCACGAATTCCTCTCTGGACTGGTCCACGGCCGACATGCGGGAGAGCAGGTCGTTGAAGGCATCCACGATGTGGACGGTCTCCGCGTAGTCCGGCACGGAGATGGGATCGTTGGAATAGCCCGCGCGCACCTCCTTGATTGCCGTCGTGATGCGGTCCAGCGGGCGCACCAGCATGGCGGACAAAAACAGGGACAGCGCAAACATCACGAGGATCATCATCATCTCCAGAAGCCATGCATTCCGGTTCAGGATCTGGGTCATGTTGACAATGCTGTCGTCGGACACGGAGGTCAGCAGCACGCCCTGCACTTCGCTCTTCTCATCCGTCGTGTCAACGATGGGAACCGTCAGCTCGATGTAGCCGTGCTCCGCATCGTAGTAGGAGGTGCTCTCGCCGCTGAAGCACCGGATGACTTCCTCGGAAATCATGGTTTTTCCTTCATGGATGGCATAGGTATCCCGAATGACATGAAAATTGCCGGCGATGATCATCACGCGTCCTTCGTAGATATTGGACAGCATCTCGAGCTCGGCATCGATGACCTTGTCCGTTCGGGGAGACGACTGCTCCAGCATCGCCGTCATATAATCGTTGGACAGAAGGTGATTCGATACGATACGCATCTGCGTCTGGATCGTATTGATCCGGCGCTCCACCGCGCGCTCCTGATAGTTGGAGACGATCGCGTAGCGGGTCGCCACGCAGGGCAGGATACCGACGATCAGCAGGATAAAAAAAAGTCTGGCCCGCAGGCTTCGCATGCGGACCATATCAAAAATTTTCCGGAAAATTTCTTTCATAGATTTATTCTTTGTTCAGGAAATAATAGCCCACACCCCATTTGGTGTGTACATAGATCGGATTGCCGGAATCCGCCTCAATCTTCTCGCGCAGTCTCCGGATATGCACGTCCACGGTACGGACGTCCCCGGGATAGTCGCTTCCCCAGACGAGATCCAGCAGATTTTCTCTGGTGTAGACCTTGTCCGGCGTCTTCATCAGGATCTCCAGCACCTCGAATTCCTTGGAGGTAAGCGGGATCTCGCGGCCGTTCAGGAAGGTGCGGTGTCCGTCGAGATCCAGGCGAAGCTTGCCGCTCTCCAGAACCGGCGAGCCGGAACTCTCCCCGGAATGACGATTCTCCACGCGGCGCAGGATTGCCTTGATGCGCGCCTTAACCTCCAGGATATTGAAGGGCTTGGTCACATAATCATCCGCGCCGGCGTCCAGACCGAGAATCTTGTCCATATCCGCGCCCTTGGCCGTCAGCATGATGATCGGCACCTGGGAAAATTCGCGGATCATCTGGCAGACCTGGTAGCCGTCGATCTTCGGAAGCATCAGATCGAGCAAAATAATGTCATAGGCCTTGCTCCGGGCCATCTCCACCGCTTCCTCGCCGTCGTACGCGCAGTCGACCTCCATGTCATCCTGCTCCAGGCTGAACTTCACGCCCTTCACGATCAGCTTCTCATCATCCACAACCAAAACCTTGTGCGCTGCCATGTCTCCTCCATCCATGCGGTTCCTGCGGGCGAAGCCGCCCGGTATCCACGCTCACCGGGCAGTCCTTCGCTTTGCTATGGTCACCTGCCGACGGTGATGTATTCCTTCATTTTCTCAAAACTGCGCTCGCCGATCCCGGAGATCTGCATCAGCTCCTCCGGCTCGGAAAATCCGCCATGCTCCCTGCGATAGGCGATGATGGCGGCAGCTCTCGTCTCCCCCACTCCGGGCAGCGTGCAAAGCTCCTGTGCGGTGGCGGTATTGAGATTCACCTTCCCTGCGTCGCCCAAAAGCGCAGACTGCCCGCTTTGTCCGCCGGCCGATCCGGGAACGGATCCTCCGCCGGCAGAAAGGTCAGAGCCCGGAGCATAAAGCCCGCGTTCCGCCTCCTCCCGCGTAGGGAAATAAAGCTGCATGCCGTCCGCCACAGGCGCCGCGAGATTGAGGATGTCCGTCGCGGCCTCCTCCGTAAATCCGCCTGCCGCCCGAAGCGCATCCTCCGCACGGCTGCCGGGGGCAAGACGCACCACACCGGCCTCCTTCACCGCGCCGCAGACATGGACGCGGATCTCTTCGGAAGAAGAATCTGCCACATCTGAGAAAGATGCGTTTCCCGCCGAAGATTCGCCTCCTGAGGAAGATAAGCCTCCTGCTGAACGTGACAAGCCTCCTGCCGCCACGATACGGGAGCGCGCCCGCACATATTCCGCGGCCGGTGTCAAAACCGGTAGCCCGGTCTGTAGCTGCTCCTGCTGCAGATCCTCGAGTGTCAGCACCCGGTCGGATGCGCATCCCGCGAGAAACAGCAGCGTCAGCACCAGCATGATCCCCAGGATCACGAGGTGCAATAGATCATATTTTTTGTACATAGACCCTCCAATTTACAAAATCAGAGGGGGCCTCTCCATGCAAATTCTATTTTATGTTAGGTTTCGGGGCTTGGCAAGTTAATTTCCAACCATTCCGCGAACCAGTTTTTCCTGCAGATTTTTCAGGGCAAGCCCTGCATCCTTCCCGTTCCAGACGCGGGTAAACATGGCCTCGAGCTCCATCCAGAAGTTCTCGGTCTCCATGAATTTCGGCAGACTGACGCTCGACTCGTAGGCGTCATAAAAGGCCTCGAATTCCGGAAGCGTCTCCCGCGCGGAGCTTGCGGCCGGAAGCTTTCCGGAGCGCAGGTACAGATCCCGGCTGTCGTCCACGGTCAGGAACCTTGCAAATTCCGCCGCCAGCTCCCGGTGCTCCGAATAGCCGTTCACCGCCACGCCCTCGGTCAGAGACAGGGTGCGTGTCCGGTTCTCCTCCGAGATATCCGGGAGCTTTGCAAAGCCGCAGGTAAAGGACATCTCCCCCTCCTCCGCGCTGCGGGCCAGTCTCGGAACCGCCTCCGTCGTCACCGGCGTAAAAACCACTTTTCCTTCCGTAAAATCCTGCAGGCACCGCTCATAGGAAATGCTCTCCGCATCCATGGAGAAAAAGTCCTTCATGGACGCAAAGGTGCGCAGGCATTCCTCCGAGGATTCGTTGGCGAGGGAGAGATCCTCGCGCTGATCCCCCGTCTCCCCGCCCAGAGAGATGGAGCCGCCGAGGAACCAGTAATCAAAAAGGACATCGGAGACATCCCACTCCATGATGGTATCCACTTCCTTCGGCGCATCGTAGGTATCCGCGATGGTCAGAAGCTGCGCCAGCGTGGCGGGCACGGCCTGCTGCCGGTATTTTTCGGTGGTTTCCTCGATCACGGCCGGATCGAGATCCTCCTCCGTGATGATCTGGTCCGCGATCGCCGCGGCGGTCTCCTCGTCCGTGATCCCGTCCGCGATCTCCAGATCGATCGCCGTGAGCTCCGCGATCGCCGCCTGACGCGCCCAGTCCTCGAGGTCATCCGCGTTGTAAGCCAGCGCCACCGTCTCAAAATACAGGGGATAGAAAAGCTTCCTGCCCCGATAGGTCCCCGCATTCACCGCCACCTGCGGAAAATAGACGGAGGAACAGTAATTCTCCGCATCGGGCAGTTCCACCGCCAGACCGGCCAGATAGGCGCGCTCCAGGGAAACGGACGAAAGCAGGTACGCATCCGGCACCTGCCGCCCTTCGAGGGTCGCATCGTGGATGCTCTCCAGGAGATTCCCCTCCTGCGCAAGCACCGGGATCACATGCACGCCGTGCTCCTGACCGAAGGTGACGGCCGCGCGCTCTACATAATCGGTAAGTGCCTCCTGGGTATACCAGAAATAGATGGTTTCCGGCACAGCCGGACCCTTCGCGGAGGCTTCGGCGACGGCTCCCGCCCCGGGGAGAGACTGCGCTGCCCCATAAATCACAAATGCCAGCAGTGCCGCCAAAAGCAGCACTGCCGGAAATCTTAATCTTCTGTCCATATAGCTCCTGTTGCCGTTTTATCGAATGGATGCTCTGAGGATGCGGATCATCTCATCCACATGCTCTTTTTCAATCACAAGGGGCGGCACGAAGCGAAGGATGTTCGCGCCGGCATTGATCAGGATCAGCCCGCCCTCCAGCGCCGCGTTTATGGTATCCGCAACGGGGTGATCAAAGACAAGTCCCTGCATGAGTCCGGAGCCTCTGCGCTCCAGGATGCAGTCATATTCGGAAACCAGCTCGTCCAGACGGCGCTCCAGATAGGGAGCGATCTCGCGGACATGCGCGGGGATCTGCCGCTCCTCAAACAGATCGAGCACCTTGCTGACGGCCGCGCAGGCCAGCGGATTGCCGCCGTAGGTCGTGCCGTGATCGCCGGCGACGAGGCTGTGTGCCCCGACCTTCTCCGTCATGAGGAAGGCGCCGACGGGTACGCCACAGCCCAGTGCCTTTGCGGAAGTCATGACATCCGGCCGGATGCCGTATTTCTGCCATGCAAAGCCGTAGCCGGTGCGCCCCATGCCGCACTGGATCTCATCGAGGATCATCAGGATATCCCGCTCGTCGCAGAGCTTTCGGATCGCGCGTAAGAATTCTTCCGTTGCAGGGGTCAGGCCCCCCTCTCCCTGTACGGTCTCGAGCAAAATCGCGACCGTCCTGTCATTTACCTGCCGCAGCACCGAGTCGAAATCATTGTAGTCCGCAAAGCGGATATTCCCGATGCCCGGCTCAAAGGGATCGCGGTAATGCGCATTGCCCGTGACGGAAAGCGCACCCATCGTGCGCCCGTGGAAGGAGTGATTCATCGCGATGATCTGATGATCGGTCCTGCCATCCTTCAAAAAGCCGTATTTCCGCGCCGTCTTGATCGCGCCCTCCACCGCTTCCGCGCCGGAATTGGTGAAAAAGATGCGGTCCATGCCGGAAAAGGCCTTCAGCTTTTTCGCAGCCTCGATCGCCGGCACATTGTAATAGTAATTGGAAGTGTGGAGGATCTTATCCACCTGACTTTTCAGCGCTTCCTTGTAATCCCCGCACCCGTAGCCGAGGGCAAAAACGGCGATGCCGGCCACAAAGTCCAGGTATTTTTTGCCGTCGATATCATACAGATAGACGCCTTCGCCGCGGTCCAGCACTACGGGAAAACGGTTGTAGGTGTGAAGGAGCGCGCCTTCCGCCTCCTCGATGTAAGCTTTCATGGTTTCGCTCATTTTTTTCTCCCCTTATGCATTCTCGCCGGCCAGCTCATCACCGTCCGCGAGGATCGCGGTCCCGATGCCGTCCTTGGTGAAGATCTCCAGGAGCAGGCAGTGGAGCACACGGCCGTCCAGGATATGGACGCGGTTGACGCCATTTCGGATCGCGGAGGTGCAGTTGCTCAGCTTGGGAAGCATGCCGCCGCCGATGATCCCGCTTCCGATCAGCTCCTCCGCCTCGGAGGCGGTCAGGCGGCTGATGAAGGAGGACTTGTCATTAATGTCGCGGTAGAGGCCCTCGATGTCCGTCAGGAAGACCAGCTTGTCCGCTCCGACGGCCTTGGCGATGGCGCAGGCCGCGTCGTCCGCGTTGATATTGTAAGTGTTGAAGGCGTCATCGGTCCCGATGGGAGCCACGATCGGGAGAAAATCATTCTCCAGCAGGTCGTAGAGGATCTTGGGATCAACGGAAGTGATATTGCCGACAAAGCCGATGTCCTGCCCGTCCGCATATTTTTTCTCCACCTTCAGGAGCCCGCCGTCCTTGCCGGAGACGCCGACCGCGCGCACGCCCAGCTCCTCGACCATCGTGACGAGGCTCTTGTTGATGCGGCCGAGCACCATCTCCGCGATCTCCATGGTCTCCGCATCGGTGACGCGCAGACCGTTGATAAACTGCGCTTCCTTGCCGACCTTGCCGACCCAGCGGGAAATCTCCTTGCCGCCGCCGTGGACGATGATGGGCTTAAATCCGACAAGCTTCAGCAAAGTCACGTCCTTGATGACATTTTTCTGGAGCTCCGGGTCCACCATGGCGCTTCCGCCGTACTTGACCACGATGATCTTGCGGTTGAATTTCTGGATGTAGGGGAGCGCCTCGATGAGGGTCTCCGCTTTTTTCATGACTTCGTCCATATTTTTACCTAGTGCCATACCGTCTCCTTATCGCCGTTTTGTCCGGATCAGCTGCGGTAATCCGCATTGATCTTTACATAGTCATAGGTGAGATCGCAGCCCCACGCGGTCGCCTCTTCCTCTCCTTCGTGCATGTCCACGAATACGGTGACTTCCGGTGCCTTCATGATCTTCACGGCCTGCTCCTCGTCAAAATCCAGCGGTGTGCCGTGATCGAAGACCTGCAATCTCCCCTCGCTGCTCTCAAAGAAAAGCTCCACATCGTTCTGGTCGAAGAGCGCTCCGGAATAGCCCATCGCGCACAAGAACCGGCCAAAATTGGCATCGCATCCGTAGATGGCCGCCTTGGAAAGATTGGAACCCACGATGGCTCTCGAGAGGGTCCGCGCATCTTCCTTACGCTTCGCATGTACCACATGGGCCTCGAACAGCTTGGTCGCCCCCTCGCCGTCTCCGGCCATGCGTCTTGCCAGGTAGCGGCAGACGGTGAAAAGTGCCCGGGTGAAGAGGTCATACTCCGCGCCCTTCGCGGTGATCATCTCATTGCCCGCGCAGCCGTTCGCCAGAAGGAGCAGGGTGTCGTTGGTGGAGGTGTCCCCGTCCACGGTGATCATATTGAAGGTATCCTTTACGACCGCGCTCAGTGCTTCCTGCATGAGGGATTTCTCGATGGAAAGGTCCGTGGTCAGAAAGGCCAGCATGGTACACATATTCGGATGGATCATGCCGGAGCCCTTGCTCATGCCGCCGAGGGTGATGGTTTTGCCGCCGATCGCAAAGGTAACGGCGATTTCTTTATTTATCGTATCGGTGGTCATGATGGCCTTGGACGCCGCAGTCCCTGCCTCCTGCGAGGCATCCAGCGTCCGGCTCATCTGAGCGACGCCGGCGGTCAGCTTCTCCACGGGCAGCTGCATTCCGATGACGCCGGTGGATGCCACCGCAACGCTTCCGGCCGGGATCCCCAGCTCCTTTTGCACCGCGTCCGCGGTCGCCTTGCAGGCATCCCAGCCCTCCCGGCCGGTGCAGGCATTGGCGATTCCGGAATTGACGACGATGGCCTGCATCTTGTCCCCGGAGGCCACGATCTGCTGATCCCACTGCACGCAAGCCGCCTTCACCACATTGGAAGTGAAGGTTCCGGCGCAGTCGCAGGGCGCCTCCGATACCACCATCGCCATATCGGTGCGGTCCTTATACTTGATGCCCGCCTCACAGCAGGCGGCTTTGAAGCCCTGTGCGGAGGTGACGCCTCCCGCGATGATCCTGATTTCTTCGCTCATCGTGATCCCTTCCTTTTTCTCCTCCCGGCTCCCGTCGCCGGAGAAGTTTCTTATTTATTGAACGCCGTGATATTGGCCTCATTTAACGTAAAATCATAATAGTTCAGATCCAGGCGTCTGGTCCAGCCGATGCAGTTCCAGAAGGCATTGCCCACATCGTTCGTCGTGAAGGCGATGAGGCTGACCTTGTTGATCTGCTCTTCCTTTAAGACCTGCATGCAGTGAACGACCATGCTCTTGCCGATGCCCATGCGCCGGTAATCCTCGCGCACGCAGACATGGTAGAGACATCCGCGCCTTCCGTCATGCCCGCAGAGGATCGCACCCACGATCTCACCCTCCCCGGAGACCGCCACAACGGAGGATTCCGGGTTGCGCCGCAGGAAACGCGCCACGCCCTCGCGGGAGTCGTCGATGCTTCGGATGCCGAAGCCGTGAATGGTCATCCAGAGCGCCCGCAGGCCGTCGTAGTCTTCGATTGTCATCGCACGTACCGTGAAAGTCTTATCTGCCATAGAATCCTCACATTTTTGCTCTATCATTTCCAGCACTGTTTCATATAATAACACAATCCGGAAAAATGGCAACCGGAAATTTATTTTTATTCATTATTCTGTCGATTATGTGCATACTTATACATTTTTTAATGAATATATGCAGACCGTAGACGAATAATTATTCGATTTTTTGTTTTTCCCTATTGCTTTTCCGGATCAAAAGCGTTATATTAGTCGATGTCTGAAGGACCGTACTTTTCGGGACACGCTCCCGGACGATATGCGGCCGGCCTTTCTTTACCGGTCGGAAGAATGAAAACGAAAACGGAGGAATCTATCATGGCAAAGGAAAAGGTAATTCTGGCCTACTCGGGCGGACTCGACACCACCGCGATCATCCCCTGGCTGAAGGAGAATTTTGATTACGAGGTCATCTGTGTCTGCGTGGACTGCGGACAGGAGGAGGAACTGGACGGACTGGAGGAGCGCGCGAAGAGCTGCGGCGCTTCCAAGCTCTACATCGAGGATGTCACCGATGAATTCTGTGACAAGTACATCGTCCCCTGCGTGCAGGCCGGCGCCGTCTATGAAAATAAGTACCTGCTGGGCACTTCCATGGCAAGACCTCTGATCGCAAAGCGTCTGGTCGAAATCGCGCGCAAGGAAGGCGCTTCCGCCATCTGCCACGGTGCGACCGGCAAGGGCAATGACCAGATCCGTTTCGAGCTGGGCATCAAGGCTCTGGCTCCCGATCTGAAGATCATCGCTGCCTGGAGAAACGAGAAGTGGACCCTGGATTCCCGTGAGTCCGAGATCAAGTACTGCGAGGCCCACGGCATCCACCTTCCGTTCAAGGCGGATTCCTCCTACAGCCGTGACCGCAACATCTGGCACATCTCCCACGAGGGACTCGAGCTCGAAGATCCCGCAAACGAGCCCAATTACGAGCATCTGCTGGTCCTGGGCGTGACGCCGGAGAAGGCTCCGGACGCGCCCGAATATGTGACCATGACCTTTGAAAAGGGTGTGCCCGTCTCCCTGAACGGAGAAAAGATGAAGGTCTCCGATATCATCCGCAAGCTCAACGTCCTCGGCGGCAAGCACGGCATCGGCATCATCGACATCGTGGAGAACCGCGTGGTCGGCATGAAGAGCCGCGGCGTGTATGAGACCCCGGGCGGCACGATCCTGATGGAGGCACACAACCAGCTCGAGGAGCTGATCCTCGACCGCGATACCTACGCATTCAAGAAGGAGATCGGCGGCAAGTTCGCAAGCCTGGTCTACGAAGGAAAATGGTTCACCCCGCTGCGCGAGGCGGAGCAGGCCTTCATCGAGAAGACGCAGGAATATGTCACCGGCGAAGTGAAGTTCAAGCTCTACAAGGGCAATATCATCAAGGCCGGCACCACCTCTCCTTACTCCCTGTACAATGAGAGCATCGCAAGCTTCACCACCGGCGACCTGTACGACCACCACGACGCGGAGGGCTTCATCAACCTCTTCGGTCTGTCTGCCAAGGTTCGCGCGATGAAGCAGCAGGAGCAGGGCATTGATCCTCTGAAGATCAGCTACTGATGCCGTCGTATGTTCCTAGCTGGCTGCTTCTTGTAAACCTCGTTGCCTTCGCGGCGATGGGGCTGGACAAGAAGCGAGCCGTCGATCATAAATGGCGTATTCCGGAAAAAAGGCTGTTCCTCTATGTCCTCCTCGGCGGAGGCATCGGAGGGACAGCCGGTATGTTTTTCTTCCGCCACAAGACGAAGCACTGGTATTTTCGGGTATTTTTCCCGCTGATCACGGTGGCGGAATACGGCGCGCTTCTGACCCTTCTGCTACGCTTTTGACATTTGCTCCCGGGAAGGACTGGATATGCATCTTGCTATCTGTGATGACAATATGGCGGACCGCAAGCAGTTAGAACGCCTGCTGGACCGGGAATCCGATCGCCGCAAGGAGGAGCAGGGGCTCCTCTATATCGATTCTTACGGCAATCCGGACGCGCTGCTGACGCATCCGATGCAATACGATGCCTTCTTCATCGATATGTGCCACACACCGGGGGTAAGCGGTCTGCAGGTAGCGGCCGCGCTCACGGAGCAGGGTGTCACGGTCCCCTTTATCATGTGCAGCTCCGACACCGACTACACAAAGCAGGACATCCCCGGCCACGTGCTGCATCTGCAAAAGCCCATCAAAGTCGCCGATCTGCAAAGCATTCTGGATCAGGCGCAGGAGCTGGCCGATCACGCGGAAAAGCTGATCGAGCTGCGGGAGGACTGGGCTTCGCACTATGTGAAGGAGGCGGATATCCTCTACGCGGTCGGCATCGGCAATCACACGACGGTCACCTTACGCGGCGGTGAAGTCTACCGCATCTTCGGTGCCCCTTCGCTCCTGTTTGATTTCATGGAAAAAGAGCATCCGACCTTCGTGATGCCCTCTGCGGGAGTGATCCTCAACTGCAGACATATCCGGGAGATCCGATTCCCGATGCGTGCGGTGATGTCGGACGGACACACCTTTCTCCTGCATCCCAGGATCCTTCCCTATGTCCGCAAGATCATGAACGAATGTGAAAAACCGTGACGGGAACGCTCCCGCCACGGTTCTTTTTATCCTCTCTGTGCAAGAAGCGCCTACGCGGTCTGCCTTGCAGTGTCCCGGAGATTGGAAGCGATGGTGACGATCACGCCGCCGTCATTGGCATACATGGAGCTGATGCCCCGTGTGTCGAGGATGACGACCTTCGCGCATTGTAATTTTTCCAGGATCAGCTTCTTTACCTGCTCCGCGCGGTCGCGGGCGTTGCAGTGGGAGATCATCAGAACATATTCCGACGCCTTCGGAAGCACGCGGACGATCTCCTCCGCCATCCGGCCCAGCGCCTTGCGCATGCCGATACACTGCCCTTTTTGCTCGATCACGCCGTGATTCCCGGCCATGATCGGCTTGATGCTCAGCGTGCTCGCGACGAAGGCCTTCACTGCGGACAGGCGTCCGTTTTTGCGAAGCGTATCCAGATTATCCAGCACGAAATAGGTCTGGATATCGCTGCGAAAGCGTTCGATCTCTTCCACGATCTCTTCAAAGGGAAGTCCCTGCTCCTCGAGCTCCATCAGCTTGAGCGCGATCTGCGTCTCCCCGCAGCTGGCGGATTCGGAGTCCACGACATGGATCTGCTTCTCCCCGTTCTCCTCCAGAAAGAGCTCTCTGCCGAGCACGGCGGAATTGTAGCTTCCGGACAGGTGCGAGGACAGGGTGATCATATAGATGTGCTCCGCATCCCCCAGGCAGGCCTTCCGATAGGCCTCCGGCGAAGGACAGGCGGATTTCGGACACTCCGGCGAGCGCGCCACCTGCTCAAGGAATTCCTTCTGGTCAAAATGCTCATCGTCCATCACCCGGTAGGAATCCCCCACCTCCAGGCTCAGCGGAACAATTTCAAAATGCGGATCGCTACGCAGCTCTTCCGGAAGCTCACAACAGCTGTCCACAACGATTTTATAACGCATAGATCCCTCCGTAAAACATACGATACTTTGTGATGTGGTTTTGAAAACTACATGTAATAATATAGCATAATCTCATGTATTTGTACAGATGAGGGGATGCCCATGCTTGCACTCGAAATCAAATCCATGAAAATCCTGATGTCGCAGCTTCTGACCGGCGACAGCTTTGACAGCTTTCTCCTGCAGGAAGCCGTTCTGCACACCGCCGTCTCCTATCACATCGACGGGCGCCTGAATCTGGACTTTTATCCGGAGGAGGAGCGCGGGGAGGACCTGCACCCCTATGAATTCCAGCCCTGGAGCGAGGCGCGGGAATATCTCTTTTTACTGATCCGCGGGCACAACACCCCCACCGCCTTCCGCTTTGTCCTGCAGCTGAAGCCCGATTCGGCGGAGGCCATGCTGAAAAAGGAGCTGCCGGAGGGTGACTTTTCCGAGGTCCGTTCCCTGGTGATCAACTTAAGCTACGAGAACGGGAAGGCGACCATCACCACGGGGACGTCCTACAATACCTTTGTGATGGACCACACGGCGGACCAGATCTGGGACCGCAATTTCACGAGATTCCTGGGACTCAAGGGCATTCCCTTCGAGCTGCTCTGAGATGCACAAAAAGAATCCACACGGGGCATCCCGCATGGATTCTTTTTCTTTTGGTCGTAGGATGTTTATACCTCGGCGATGACTTCGACCTCGCAGAGGACCCCCTTGGGAAGCGTCTTCACCGCGACACAGCTTCTGGCCGGCTTGCCGGTAAAGAAGCGCGCATAGACCTCGTTGAAGGCGGCAAAATCGCCCATGTCCGCAAGGAAACAGGTGGTCTTTACGACCTTCTCATAGGAAGTGCCCGCTGCCTCCAGGATACCGCCCACATTTTTACATGCCGCTTCCGCCTGCTCCTCGATGGTGGTTCCCACCACGGCTCCGGTGGCCGGATCCAGCGGGATCTGACCCGAAGCAAAGAGAAGCCCTCCGGAGATAAAGCCCTGGGTGTAGGGGCCGATAGCGGCAGGTGCCTTGTCCGTAACGATTGCTTTCATAGTATCTCTCCTTTTCCTGTGCAGGTTTTCAAGCCGGATCTTCCTCATCGAACTGCGCGGTGACATAGGAGCCCCGCTCCGTGGTCTCGATGGCGGTGACGGTCCCCTCCCGGCTCAGCAGACGCTTCGTGAAGGGAATGTTGGGAGACATCGCAAGGGAAGGATCCTCGGGGACACCGATGGTATAGTAATAATTGCTGGGGAGGGTTCCCTCGTTCACGATCACGCTCTGTCCGACCACAAGCTTGCCGGGGCGCTCCATCTTGAAAATGATCTCTCTCACGGCCTGTATCTCCTTTCCTGCTATACGGATTATCTTATCATGATTTTTCAAGTTGGCAAATGGTTTCGTCGGTGGTATAATGTGATGGTTTAAAGCATTAAAGTGTCATGCACGGAGGTTTATCATGTTAAAACAATTATCCATTTACGCGGAAAACAAGCGCGGTACCATGGAGGTTCTGACCCGTATCCTCGCGGAGAACGATATCAATATCCTCGGCTCCGTCACCAATGACAGCGCGGAGTACGGGATCATCCGCATGGTCGTCACCGATGCCGCCAAAGCCTGCGACGCCCTGAAAGCCGCCGGCTACATCTGCCGTCTCACCGATGTGCTGGGCGTGGAGATCACCGATGAAGTCGGTAACCTGAACAAGCCCCTGAAAGCCTGCGATGAGAGCAATGTCAACATCGACTATCTGTATCTGTCCTTCAACCGCGAGACCGGCAAGCCGATCATGGTCTTCCATGCGGAGGGACCCCACGAGGTCGAGCTCTGCCTGCAGGCCAAGGGCTTTTCGATGTCCCGGGCGTAGATCCGGACCGGACCGCAGACGCCCTGCGGGTACGCAAAGCGGAACCGGCTGACTCCCTGCGGATACGCGGGGCAGGCACAAAAAAGAAAGCGGGAAACCCGTTCCTACGGGCTTCCCGTTTTTTTCTTTACTCTTCGTCCCAGAAGGGCTCGAAGCAGAGATTGAGATCCACCACACCCTTGATGCCGTCCACACTGCCGTTTGCGGTATATTGCCAGATATCGTAATGATAGGGATAAAAGAGCGTCTCATTGTAGGAGGCGTACCACTTGGGAATGCTCTCAAGCTCCTCCACATTGACGAAAAGCAGGCTCATCTCGGTATTGTAATAAATATACGGCCGGTAACCCGCCTCCTGCACCGTCTTGCAGAAAAGCAGCAAAAGCGCGGTCCGCTCGTCCCTCGAGAGCGCATCCATGCGGGGCGTCGCCCCATCCACGCGCTCCACGTCGATCACCATGGGGAAATCCCTGCCGTAAGGCTTCGCGCGCTCGATGGCCAGCTCTGCCTCCTCGAGCGCCTCCTCCTCGCTGAGCGCCTGGGTAAAGACATAGACGCCGACCGGGATTCCGTTCTCCAGCGCGCCCTTCATATTGTCATCGTAGGTCTCGTCCTCGACCAGCTTGCCGGAGCCGTATCCGCGGTAGATGCTGCGGATCATGGCAAACTCCACGCCGTCCGCCGCCACCTTTTCCCAGTTGATGCTGCCCTGATGCTGGGATACATCGATCCCCTTGTGGGACAGGACCTCTTCCCCGTCCACATAGCGGAACTCTCCGCTGTCCAGCACCTGCACATTCTCCTGCTTCAGCTCGCTCTGCCGCAGTTCAAAGCGGATCGGAACGAAATGAAACTTCCGGTCGCTGACCACGATCACATCCCTGGTATAGAGCGGACGGAGCACTTCCAGGATCGCGACACCGTCCGAGAGCGATGCCTTGATATTCTCAAGAATGCTCCTTCGGCCCTCTTCCACGCCTTCCTCGTAGGCGCGGTCGATCTGTTCCTGCATTAGCCCTTCCGCCTGCGCGAGCTGCTCATCCAGCTGCTGCTGTGAATAGAGCTCCTGCGCATTTTCTCCCGACTCGGCCTGCGTTGCCATGGAGGCGATCTCGGACTGCAGGGTCTTCTCGTACGCCGTGAGCGCCAGGTAACCGCCCAGCGACAGGATCAGACAGACCAGGCTCACCCAGAGCGCCACACGCATGGCACCTCCGCCCCTCTTGGCCGGGACGGATGCTGATTTTCTATCACTCATAGTCCTGATCTCAATTCTCGCTTAAGATTTCATCCAGATACTGCTGGGACCTGGTCGCCCGCTCATCCCCCGGGAAGAGTTCGATCACCTGGCGATAGGTGGACGCGGCATTGTCGTAATCCTCCATCCGCCGGTAAGCATTCCCCAGATTGAAAAGAGCGTCCACATTCTGCGGATCGTAATAGAAGGCCTTGCTCAGCAGCTCGATGGCCGACTCAAATTCTTCGTTGCGGTACGCGGTATAGCCGTCCTCATAGTAATTCGTGGAAAGCTGCGGTCCGACGTCATTCAGAAGGGTCTGGTAGAGGGTACGGAACTCCTCGGACATGGATTCGAGCTCCACGGCACCCGAGATCTCCGCCAGAGCTGCCGCCGTCTCATCCGCCGTCGCCCCCTCAAGGTACGCATTGGCGGCCGCCAGAAGCAGGTTGATATTGCTGATGACACCGCCCTGCCCGTTGTATCCGTCGACGATCTGCTCGAGACCGTCGTTCTGTGTCTTCAGATTCCGGATCTGGTTCTCGAGATCCTGGATCTCGCTGGTCTTGGTATCCAGCACTTCGCCCAGCTCCGTCACCTGCGCCTGATTCGCTTCCGTCACCTTGGAGATCTGCGCGGGCAATACCAGAAAATAGGTGGCAGCCGCGCCCAAAATGAGTCCGATGAGGATGTTGATGATCGTGCCGAAGCCGTTGCCGCTCTTAGGCTCGACGACATTCGTGGGCTGAATGATCAGCTCATTGCCGGCCTGATAGCGGACGACATCGTCCTTGGGCTTGCGGAGCAGCGGCTTTTTTTCGGTATCCTCCGGATCCGTAAGCAGATCCAGTTCCCGCAGATAGCGCAGCGCAAGCGTATTGTTGTGATCCACGTCCAGACATTTGCGCAGCTCCCGCTCGGCGCGTTCATACTTTTCCTCCTGAATGAAGATCAGGGCGAGCAGCTGATGCGCGCGCAAAAGCTTCGGATTCATGGAAAGCAGCTTCTTGAGCTGGATCTCGGCCAGATCCACACTGTCCTGCAGACAGTACTGGTAGGCCAGATTGTATTTCCGGATGGACTGATTGATCGTGTCCACGCGGGAAGCATTGTTCTGCAGGAGATTGATATATTCCGTTGCCGGATTCTTCTCCTCGCGGCGGGACTGGCTGACGACCCACTCGCTGAGCGCCGCCGCCGTCTCTCCCAATTCAAAATAGACCAGTCCCAAAAGGTTTCTGGCCTCGATCTGATCCTTGTTCAGTTTCAGGGCTTGCCGCAGACTGGCTACAGCCCCCGTCAGATCCCGCACCTTCGCTTTTTCCAGACCGTCATTGTACAGACGGTTGGACAGGGCAATGATCTGCTTGTAGAGCTTTACATCGGCTCTGCAGTTGGGGCAATAATCGTACTCCGAGAGAAGGCAGCCGCAATGATAACAGTACATGGCTCCTCCTAGTAATTCTGATCAGGATTCTCGCCCACGATGGCTTCTCCCTGTTCCTTCAGCATCTGCATCAGCATATCGGTCGCATCGGTCAGGTCCAGATGATAAACGGCATCCTGCACCTCGCCGATCTCCAGACTCGGATTAAATTTCTTCAGTTCCTCTTCAAAGTTGATCATGTCTCATATGCTCCTTGATCTCTCCGGCCAGATACAGACTGCCGGCGACGTAGATCCGGTCCTCCGGGGCCGCCTCCGCGCGCATCGCGCACAGTGCTTCCCAGGGATCCTCCGTCACCCACGCCCCCAAGCCGGGCCAGGAAAAATCATTCAAAACTTCCGATAACTGCGCTCCTGTCGCACTCCGTGCGCAGCGCAGACCCGTCAGCCGCACCCCGGCAAAAAGTCCCGAGCCGGCCAGCTCCTTCAGCATCTCCGGGTAGGCCTTGTCCGCCAGCATTCCGGCCAGCAGCAGCCGCTTTCCCTTACATCCGTCCGCGCGCACCGTCTCTAAAAGTGCGCGGATCCCGTCGATATTGTGCGCTCCGTCCAGGAATACACCGGGGAAGATCTCCTCCATCCGGGCTTCCCAGGTAAAAGCGGACAGACCGCTCTGCAAAACCCGGTCGGTCAATTCCCCTTCCGGGAGCAACACCTCTGCCGCCGTCACCGCCAGACTCACATTTTCCACCTGATAAAGCGCGGAAACGGGCACACTAAGACGCTTAGTACCATAATACCGAGTATGTAAAGAAAAATCAATGTTTTTCTGCCCTTTGACCACATCGGAAAAAGACCGGTCCGAAACCGGATATTCCCTGCAGCCAAGGCGCTCTGCCTTCGCGCGGATCACTTCGGAAGCTTCCGGGACCAGATCCGAGTAGACCACCGGCCGGCCGGGGCGCAGAATGCCCGCTTTTTCGGCCGCGATCTGCCCTATGGTATCGCCCAGGTAAGCCAT
>JAFYEE010000038.1 GCA_017544405.1 Lachnospiraceae bacterium | reverse complement strand
GACCGGAGCAGGTGGGTCCGCGCGGATGTTTTTGCATTGTGGGCGGCAGGAATCCATAGTATAATCCTCTCTGACAGCGCTTTCGTGAGGAACCACACACCGGGTTCGGGGAGGGCCGATCTGCCCGGAGCAGGCGGGGCGTGCCCGGAACCGGAGGGGATTTCGCAGGCACGGATCAAAAGCAGGAAAGGCAGACAGGGGGAGAAATGCCGGATTTTAAAGAGAGCAAGGATAACCCGCTTCACAGAGAATACGGGGTCCTGAGCAATACAAAATACATTCTCGGAAGGATAAAAAAATGCAGGAACGGACTGCTTCCTCTCATGCTCCTGAGCGTGGTCTGCGGATCGGTTCTGTCCTATTTCTGGGGGATCTTCGGAAAATACGTCATCGATATCATCGAACAGGACCTTCCGGCAGCGCTTAAGGAGCAGAAGTTACTGCTCCTGATCGGCGTGGCGGGAAGTATCGCGCTTTTGCTTACGCTGGGGAACGGTTTTTCCTACGGGCGGATCTGGTACCGGATGATCGAGGTGCGCATGCATATGATCACGGAGCGGATCGCGCGCGTCCTGGATCTGCCCTACGAGATGCTGGAGCGACCGGACGTCCTGGATATCGCGCAGAGAGCCCAGAGCGCGACGGATGGCAACAACAACGGGGTCGAAGGGATGATGCATCTGATGATCCAGCTCGCCCAGGGACTTTTCACCGTGATCGTCACCTTTACCGCAGTGACCGTGCTGGACGCGCGGCTGATCCTGGCACTGACGGTGCTGTCGGTTTTATCGTTTTTGTATTTTCGCCATATCATCCGCACGGATAAGGAGCAGGTATGGGACAAGCTGGCGCCGACCTGGCGGCAGGTGCACTACATGGAGCGCGTGACGCAGGACTTCGATTATGCGAAGGACATCCGGCTTTTTTCTCTGAGCGGTCTTCTGACGCGCAGACAGAAGGCGATCTTTAAAGGGCGGGAGGAGCACTTTGACCTCCACCAGAAGCTGTGGCTGCGCCATAGCTGGGTGACCCAGTCCCTGAATGTCATCTCGCGGGCGTGTGTCTATGCGGTCCTCTTTGTGGCCGTCCTGAAAAAAGACCTCACCATCGGCAATTTCACCCTGTTCCTGTCGCTGTCCTCCGCCTTTTCCGCGGCGCTGGTCATGCTGCTGCAGCGGTGCGGGGATTACAAGAAGGCGTCCATCGAGACGGATGATTTCCGCTCCTTCCTGGCGCTGAAGACGGAAGGAGAGGCGCAGGAAGGCTCCGCGGTTCCGGGCAGTGAAGATCCGGAGATCACCTTCGAGCATGTAAGCTACCGCTATACGAAGAGCGAGAAAAATGCGCTTACGGACCTGAATCTGACCCTCCATCCCGGGGAGAAGCTTGCGGTGGTCGGACTGAACGGCGCCGGCAAGACGACGATGATCAAGCTCCTTTTGCGGCTCTACGATCCCACGGAGGGTGTGATCCGTCTGAACGGGACCGATATCCGCAGCTTTGACCGGAAGGAGTATTATAAGCTTTTTGCGCCGGTCTTCCAGAATGTGGAGATCTTCGCCTTCCCGATCTCGCAGAATATCTCCATGAAAAGTCCCGAGCGGACGGATGCGGACCGGGCGATGAAGGCGGCGGAGGAAGCCGGCATCGGCGAGCGGATCGCTTCCCTGACCCGCGGACTTGATACCCCGCTTACCAATATCGTGGAGGAGGACGGGGTCGACCTGTCGGGCGGCGAGAAGCAGAAGCTGGCCCTGGCGCGGGCGCTGTACAAGAGCGCGCGGATCGTGGTGCTGGATGAGCCGACCGCGGCGCTGGACGCGATCGCGGAGCAGCAGCTGTACGAGCGCTTTGACAAGATGGTGGGCAGACGCTCTGCCGTCTATATCTCGCACCGGCTCTCCTCGACCCGGTTCTGCGACCGGATCGCCATGTTTGCGGACGGGCGGCTGGTCGAGTACGGGACGCATGAGGAGCTGATGGCTCTGGGCGGCGCGTATGCGGATCTCTTCAACACGCAGGCACAGTATTACCGCGAAGAAGCGGCCCGCAAGGCGGATTTCGAGGGGGTGACGGCAGATGAATAAGCAAAAAGAGTCCATCTCCACGTTCCGGAAGATCTCCGCCGTGACAAAGCTTCTCTTCGGGACCGCCGCGCGGAAGTACCCGGCCTTTTTCGTGCTGGAGGTACTTCGCACCCTGATCGGGATCGTGAGTCCCTTTATCGCGCTGTATGTAACGCCGCGGATCGTGGATGAACTGACAGGTGGCAGGGATGTCAGAAAGCTGATCACGCTGGCCGCGGTCCTGGTGCTCGGAGAATTTGCCACGACCATGGCCGGAGAGATCATGGGAAACTACCTCGCGAGATACCAGACGCGCTTGGACAATTATTTCACCATGCTCATCGGAGAGCATGCCATGCATCTCGATTTTCAGCTGACGGAGGACAAAAATGCTCTGGATCAGCTGGAAAAGGCGCGCACCGGCATGAGCTGGTATTCCGGCGGCGTGTACGGGATCGCGGAGCAGATTTTTTCCGGGCTGGGCAATCTGATCAAGTCGATCGGCTTCATCGTGATCCTCGCTGCGCGGGTTCCGCTGCTGCTGCTTGTCATGGCGGCCTATGTCGGGATCAATGCCTATTTTGCGGCAAAGCGAAATGAGATCGATCTGATCGCTT
>JAFYEE010000037.1 GCA_017544405.1 Lachnospiraceae bacterium | reverse complement strand
GAGATGTCCAGATCGCCGTCGGAATATTTGAGTGCGTTGCTGATGAGATTGGAAAAAATCCGTTCCAGATGCGGAACATTGACCATGCGCTCGATGCGATTTTCCGTGATGGAGACCGTCGGCGTGATTCCTTTATCGGTGAGCGCCCCGTAATAGTCCATGATGGAATCTTCCAGGATCCGGTTGATCAGCGTGCGCTCCATCGGCGCCTCTTCCTCTTCCCCCGCCACGATCGAATAAGCAAAAAGCTCCTCCGTCAGCCGCTTCATGAAATCGGCGCGTTCGCTGACGATCCCGAGATAACGCTTCATCTCTTCCGAGGCATCCAGTCTGCCCATCAGGCTTAAGTACCCGCAGATCGAGGTAAGGGGCGTGCGGATGTCATGCGCGAGATTGGTGATGGAAGCCTTCATCTCGGCATCCCCCTCATAATACTTGTGGTAGGCCTGCGTCATCCGGTGCAGGCTCTCATTGACCCCGGTGGCCAGATTGCGCATGTCGCGGTCCCGCGAGGAGATCCGGATCAAAGCATTGGATTCGAGAGAGGCTCTGTCCCGGAACTGCTCCGAGATCTCTCGCGCCGATTTTTTGAGCGCGGCGATCTTGAGCAGGCTCAGAAGCAGGAGTGTGATACAGATACCGAGTGCTATTTCCATACAAAACCTCTCCTAATCTAGATTTATCGATTTGTCCTTACTTCAGATCCTTCCGCTTCAGACTGCGGATGCCGATGATCGTGAACAAAGCCGCAAAGACGATGCACAGGATCAGATGCGGTACCAGACCGTAGCTCATGGTATACCCGAAATCATTGGGTTCGGACGAGCCCAGGTAGGAATGTAAAAACCACTCGC
Organism: Lachnospiraceae bacterium; assembly: GCA_017544405.1. Classification (GTDB taxonomy): domain Bacteria; phylum Bacillota; class Clostridia; order Lachnospirales; family Lachnospiraceae; genus AC2028. Next base: position 11,090 of record JAFYEE010000037.1, on the reverse strand, counting down.
CGACGGGACTTGCATTCAGGATAAAGAGCAGGATCTTCGTGAACATCTTGTCCCCCTGGAAGGAGAAAAGGTAATTGCCGATCAGTCCCATGAAGAAAAGCGCGTAAAACAGGACGACACCGGTTCCGGCGCATGCGGCGGTCGTCCGGATCACCATCTGCAGGAAGGTCATGAAGGCACAGAAGGAAAACATCGCGAATGCCGTCATGAGTGCGAAGGCCAGAAGGTCTGCATCTACCTGTGCTCCCGCAAGTAGCCCGGAGACAAACCAGACCGCCTCCATCACCGCCATCATGACAAAGGAGGTAAGAAGGTGCGCGAGGTAGAATTCATCGGCCGAATGCCCCATGATGAATTTGTTGCGGATGGTTCCGTCCGAGAATTCCGTTCCCTCGAAAACCGGCACGAAGATCGCGATGAACGCGTAGACCGCGCCGCTGATCAGCTTCATGCATTCGTTGTGGTTGATATGGTGCAGCACAAAGAGCTCCATGTCGGCTCTACTGATATAATAGGTCAGGACGGCTGCCACGACAAGCCCGCCCAGGTACAGCCAGTTTTTGAACAGACGAATCAGATTTGCTTTCAATATTTGAATCATGGCTTCCTCTCATGTCGCGCTTGCGACTTTTTTATTTTATGTCCTTCAGCTGAAAATAAATGCCTGTGATCAGGAGCGAACCTGCCGTAAAAGCAATGCACGTGGGAAAATACTCCGCTGTCCCGTGCCTGAGGGTACTCACCAGATAGGACGAAGGCATGTGCCCGTCCAGGAAATTGAAGATCCGGAAGGTTCTGTCGGAAAGCGCCCGGTTGTACAGGTCATAGGTGATGATGAAGCTTACGACCTTGGACGCGATCGCGACGGCCAGCGGGATAAACGCCGCGAAGCGGAACTCGCAGAACAGATAGATCAGGCACATGTAGAAAAGGACCAGCGCCACACTGCTTCCGAAATGCACCAGCGTGTAGGTCAGGAGCGTGCGCTGGGTGCTGTAGTACCCGTTCCGGAAAAATCCGCCGAAGACCAGACCCATCAGATGGATCAGTGCATTCATGAAAAAGGCATACACACACAGGACCACGGCATGGGACAGAACGATCTCCATGCGCTTCGCCCCGGAGATGATCTTGTTGCGGAGGATTCCGTCCTTGAAATCATCGATCAGAAAGGTTCCTGCAAAAACGGCCAGAAACAGCGGAATATAAGTGCTGTTGTCCGTGTACAGGATATCCGCCGAAAAATACAGTTCCTCCGATGTCTTCATGTTGCAGACGATCGTGTAGATGATGTCGAGCACCAGAAAATAGATCAAATGGGGCACATATAGAACTTTACGATTCAGCAGCCGGTTGAAATCAGCGACCATTAATCTGTACATGCACTGTTTCCTCCCACAAGGGCGAGATAGAAGGCCTCGAGACTTTCGTCATGCTCCTCCATCTTGATGATGTTGCATTTTTTCTCCGCAAACCGCGCGGCCAGCTCCGAGAAGGTGAGTTCACTGTAGACATCCGCCTTCTGGTCATCCAGGATCTTGTACTCGATCCCCAGCTCGTCCATGATGCCCGCGAGCACCTTCGTGTCATCGACGGTCATGCGGACGCTCTTGCGGCTGGCCGCCTCGAGCTCCTCCGCACTCATTTCACGGATGAGATGTCCCCGATCGATGAAGCCGTAATGCGTCGCGAGGCGGGACAGCTCATCGAGGATATGGCTGGAGATCAGGATCGTGATCCCCTTCTCCCGGTTGAGCTTCAGGATCAGCTCCCGGATTTCGATGATGCCCTGCGGATCGAGACCGTTGATGGGCTCGTCCAGGATCAGGAAATCCGGATCCCCGCACAGCGCGATGGCGATTCCGAGGCGCTGCTTCATGCCGAGGGAGAAGTTTCTGGCCTTCTTTTTGCCCGTGTTCTCCAGGCCGACGAGCTTCAGCAGTTCCTCGATCCCTTCATAGCTCGGAAGTCCCATCGTAATGTACTGCTGCTTCAGATTGTCCAGGGCCGTCATTCCCATATAGATGGCCGGGCTCTCCACCACGGCGCCCATGCGCATCCGGGACTTGCGGATCTCCCGGGAATCACCACGGATGCCGAAGATCTCGAATTCTCCGGCGGTGGGCTTTTGCAGGCCCGTGAGAAGCCGGATCAGGGTCGTTTTGCCGGCACCGTTTTTCCCGACGAATCCGTAGATGGAGCCCTTCGGGATATTCATGGAAAAATCGGAGAGTGCCGTGAATTTTCCATAGGTTTTACCAAGGCCTTTTGTCCTGACTGCGTATTCCATAAGTAATTTCCTTTCCCTTCGCCTGCTTCCTGCAGGTTTTTCCTTTCATACGTGCATTATCGCATCTCTTCGTCAAGAAACCCGTCAGCGAATCGTCAACATATCGTCAAGATCCGAAGGACGGGTTTTTCTTTATGGGATAAATTTGAATCCGATGCCGTAGACCGCCTCGATATAGTCGCGCCCGCCGGCCGCTTCCAGCTTTTTGCGGATATTGCTGATATGCTGCTTCAGGGAACGCTCCGTGCAGTCCGGGGTATCGTAACTGATTTTGTCCAGAATGGTATTGCGTCCGATGGGACGGCCCGCATTGGCCATGAGGATCTTCAGGATCGCGCACTCCGTGCGGGTCAGGGATACGGTCTCGCTGCCGATCGTTGCGATCAGAAGGTCCGTATCCAGCCCCACATCGCCGGCTCTGAGGATTCCGTCACCCTCGTCCGCGGCCGCGCTCTCCGCCTTCCGAAGCTGGACGGTGATCCGCGCCAGGAGCTCGGTGATATCAAAGGGTTTGGTCACATAATCCGCCGCGCCGCCGATCAGCATCTCCACCTTGGTATCCACCATGGTCTTCGCGCTGACGACGATCACGGGGATCTTATCGATCTGCGGGAGCAGTTCCTCGCCGGAGAGCCCCGGAAGCATGAGATCGAGTAGAATGAGGTTGGGACGCTCATTTTTCAGGACCATCAGCGCCTCGGTGCCGGAATAGGCCCGCAGGACATCGTATCCCTCCAGTGTCAGCGTCTCCTCCAGCATATTGCCGATATTTACATCATCATCGATGATCAGGATCGTTTTTCCCAGTTTTCCTGCTGCCATGTCGAGATCCCCCTTTCCCTCCAATCTACCATTTCCCGGCGTATATTTCCACCCTTGGCGGTCTCTGTGTTTATTCCACATCGAAAACACGGATCGGCCCGACCTCAAAATAATAGATCACTGCGTCATATGCGTCCGCCGCAACCATCTTCGTGCGGAAATTGTCCATGCAAAAGCCGTCCTCCGGGACGAAGCCCTCGCCCATGATTCCCATATCATTCGGCGCATGCAGGATCGCATATGCTTCGCTTCCTTCCGGAACCTCGGAAAAATCAAGGAAGAAGGAGGCGTCCGCGTAGTCTTTTGCCTGGTAGGCGATGGGGTCCGCGGAGCAGAATGCATGGTCCCGCCGCGTGTATGCATGGGAAAAATGCGAATGGTCGTTTACATTGTCCACGGAATGGTAGTACTCGGTGCCGATGATATAGAGATCGTCTGCGTAGATCTGCCGCAGATTCCCGCCAAAGGACAGCGCCCCCTCGAGCTCCGCACGCGCGTCGATCGATGCGACATGCCCGTTGTGCGCGGTGCAGAGGATCCCGGTCCGGCCCTCCGCAGACAGCAGATCGTCGTACCATTTCACATTGGCTGCCATGTTCCGGTCACGGAAATAGAACAGCTCCGTGGAATCCAGATCATAGTCATAATAGGTGAGAAGGCCGATGGCGATATCGACGCTGTGGATCGACATCTCCCGGTCAAAGGGGCTTAGATCCGATGCGGCCAGAAGCGCTTTCAGCTCCTCGAAGCGGGGCGTATACTGCGCGCGGCTGTCCGCATTGCACACGAAATCCTCCTGCATCGGAAGCGCGATCTCGGATGCGATCGAGAGCATCTCCGCCCGGTCCGGCGCATCCTCGGGAAGTCCCTCGATCAGAGCCATCAGGCGCTCCGTGTCATAGTCGGTGATCCCCTGCATGTCAAATCCGAAGAAATGCAGCATCTCGCTCTCGGGAACGCTCTCGTTGTACTGCTTCATGTATTCTACGATCCGGACAAAATCCTCCGTGTGATAGATGTAGCACCCCAGCTCCATGACCAGCGCCCTGACATCGGGCTCCTCCCTCCGGCCGCAGATGTAATCGTCCACGCGCAGCGCAGAACCGAAATTCTCCTCCAGTCCGAAGACGTGATAGTCATATTCGTTCACCAGCTTCCGGAAGACCTCGAGCTTGAGCTCCTGGAATTCCTTATTGCCGTGGGTAGCCTCGCCGAGGGCGACGACCCGCACGCCCTCCGGGAGTGCAAAATCGCACCTTCCGGAAGCCGCTTCCGCGATACCGTCCACCTTTTTGCGCGAAGAAAGCTCTGCGGCCTTGATATAAATCCCCGATCCGATCACGCTCAGAAGGGTTGCGGCGATCAGCACCGCGGGAATCAGTTGGGAGATGGGCTTCTTTTTCATGGCATTATCCTGCGCCCTTCGGGGCGCTCCTTTCCTTTTCTGTCTTTGATTAAACCGCAGAACCGTCAAGAAGACTGCCAGAAAAACGTCAAGATATGGTCAAGAAATGCGATATGTGGAACCGCCCGGTGCAGGCGCTTGCGGTTCCGGCACAGGAAAGCTATGATGGTAAAGGATGCGCGTCCGGCCGGCCCGTTTGGCAGGCGCAAAATCACGAAATCCACAGGGAGCACACGATGCCAAGCTTAAACACCACCGGTTTTTTCCAATATCATAATGCCTCGGGCGTCTCTCCTTATGACGGCCTCTCCTCCGCCCTGGCAAAGCATATTTATCTCTGCGCTCATCCCGCCGATGCGGGGCTGCAAGGCGATCTGATCCGCAGACTCTCCTCCTTCGGGCAGTCCTTCTACTTCTGGACACATAAGGAGCCTCTGCCGGAGCTGACGGACGATGCAAAAAATGCTTACTTCCGGGACATCCTGCAAAATCAGCTTTTTATAGTCCTCGTGACGAGCGACTTTCTGCGGGGGGATGACATCTACCTGGAAGAATTCGCATTCGCAAGGGACCATCACATGCAGATCCTTCCCATTTTGTGCGGACGCTCCCTGTCGGGGGCCTTCGGCCGTATCTCCGGGAGCTTGAACGCACTGCACTGGGACGAGGAAGATACCACGCGGATCGCCCTCGAGGAAAAGCTCCGCCGGTACCTCTTCCGCGCCTTTCCCATCGTGGCTTCGCAGCAGGAGGAAAGCGCGCTGCAGACTGTGTTTGATGCGCGCATTGTCATCAGCTACCGGCAGTCCGACCGCGCCTTCATCCGCCCTGTCATGGCGGCCATCCACCGCGATCCAAAGCTCCGGTGGGCCTCTGTCTGGTACGACGAATCGCTGCACTTCGGAGAGGACTACCATCCGCAGATCGACGAGGAATTCGCTCTGGCAGATCTGGCGATTTTGCTTCTGACAAAATCCATGCTGCAGCCGGACAATTACGTCGTCCGTGTGGAATACCCCTATTTATGTGAAAAAAATATCCCCGTACTCGCCGTGACCGTGGGCGATCTTCCGCTTTCGGTCTACTCCGATTTTCTGGTAAAAAGCGCCGAAGAAAACGGATATAAGGTGCCTCCGCTCACCGCCTGCGTCCCCCTTGAGCAGCCGGAAGCGCTGGCCGGCGCCGTCCGAAGCCACCTCGAAGCGCGCGCACTTCTGTCCGATCCGTCCGCAAAAAGCGCAGGCGATCTCTACAAGCTGGGCTGGGCGTATCTGACGGAATTTCTCACTGAGAGCAATCCGGACTATGCGCGGGATTATCTCTTTGCAGCGGCGTCCAAGGGAAGTCACGAGGCGTACGAGCTTCTGATCCGGATGTATACGGAAGGGTACGCCTGCAAGCAGGACCTGCGGTTTGCCCGTCAGATCTCCGAGCAATACATCCATTTTTTGCTGGGCGGACAGGGGCCCCGGGACCAAAATGACGAAGCGGATGCCATCGCTGCCTTAAGTACCCTCTGCGATCTGGCCCAGGCGCTGCCCGGGCAGGGGGATTACCGCTGGGCCGGACGCCTCGCGGATCTGCAACTCGAACGGTTTCGGAGGACTGCCCTGTTTACGGACGAGCTGGGCTATTACAACGCACTCCTTCGCTACGCGGACCTGCGCTTTCGGGAGAGGTACTATGAAGTGGCGGGTGAGCGCGAGGGACGGGACGCAAGGCCCCTGCAGGAGATCTACGAAGAGATCTGTGGGTGGTTCTCGCGGCTGACCGCGCGGGTGCAGGAAGCTTCGATGCTCAGCGAAAACCAGATCCTGCTGGGGCACGTCGCGCTCCGAAAGGACGAAGTCATCCGCAATCTGAACGAAGGATATCTGCGCTCCGGATTCCGCTACCACAAGCTGCGGGCGCTGTATGCGGAGTCATCGAAGGAACGAAATGATGCGCTTCGCTGTGCGGAAGACCTGCTGCACCGGAAGGAGCGCTACATGGAGGCCGGCTCCGATTGGGCGCTCGCAACGCTCTACCTGGATTATGAGGAGTTCACCGCTCTTTTGTGCGAATACGGTTTTCTGCAGATCGCCGCGGATCTGCTGGCAGATCACAGAAGCTACCTGCAGCAGCTTTTTGCCTGCGGTATCACGGACGTGCCCTATCGCCTCTCCTCCGTCAAAAACCACATCCGCACGGGGGATATCTCCGAGAGCCCTGCGCAGGCCGCGGCGCATTACCGGGCAGCAACGGCCGAATTGCAGGAGCTGCGCGCGGAAGGGATCACGGACCGGGCACTGGAGCAGGCGCTTCGGAAGCGGGCGGAGCTTCTGCAAAAATTATAGACAGCGAGGATACAAATATGCCCCATACCATTCTCATCATCGAAGATGATGCCAGGATCAATGAAATGCTCTCCCTCCTGCTGCGCCGCAGCGGGTATCGCACCATCAGCGCCTTTTCCGGGACGGAAGGAGTGCTGGCGCATAGCGAAGAGGTGGATCTGATTTTGCTGGACCTCATGCTTCCCGGCATGCGCGGGGAGGAGGCCATCGGAAAGCTGAAAGCAAAAAAAGACGTCCCTGTCATCGTCCTGAGTGCGATCCCGGACACGGGGAAAAAAGTGGACCTCTTCTCGCTCGGCGCCGATGATTATATGACCAAGCCCTTCGACAATGAAGAGCTCCTGGCCCGGATCGGCGCCAGACTTCGAAGCAGCAGGGCAGGGGATGCTCCGTCTCCGGGCGCACAGGAACTCTCCTACCACGGACTGACGCTGCAGCCGCTGCGCGCGCAGGTGTTTGTGGACGGTTCGCCGGTGAAGCTGACGCGGACCGAGCTGGCGATCCTCCGGCTCCTCATGCTGCATCCCGAGCAGGTCGTTCCGAAACTCACCATCCTCGAGCGCATCAGCGAGGATACCCCCGACTGCACCGAGGATTCTCTGAAGATTCATGTCCACAATATCCGCAGAAAGCTGAAGACCGTCACGGACCGCGAATACATCGAGTCGGTCTGGGGGATCGGCTTCATGCTCAAATCTTAACGATTTCTTTACGATTTCCTTAACCGGTTTCTTAACCGCTACGGAGCATACTGTTTTTCAGGAACAGGAAATGCACGCGTACGCACCGATGTCCTGCAGCATGGAAGCGGATTTAAGGATTTGCTTCACAATGACTTCATCTCTTCGCCTCACAAAAGAACACGGAAGAAGCGACGGTGCTTAACCGCTTCGCTTTAAAGGGGAAATCACATCATGGAATATGTACTTACTACGGAAGGACTCAACAAGCAATACAAAAAATACAAGGCCTTAAACGGTCTGAACATGCATGTCCCGAAGGGATCCATCTATGGATTCGTTGGCAGGAACGGAGCCGGGAAGACGACTCTGATCCGTCTGATCAGCGGACTGCAGACCCCCACCGCCGGCTCCTACGAGCTTTACGGAATCCCGCATCGCGACCGGAGGATCTCCGACGTCAGGCGACGCATGGGCGCCGTAGTCGAGACGCCCTCCATCTACCTGGACCTGAGCGCGGAGGACAATCTGAAGGTCCAGTACCGCGTTTTAGGGCTTCCCTCCTATGACGGGATTCCGGAACTCTTAAAGCTCGTCGGTCTCGAGGATGTCGGCAAAAAAACCGCCGGACGTTTTTCTCTGGGCATGCGTCAGCGCCTCGGAATCGCCATCGCGTTGTGCGGACATCCGGATTATCTGGTCCTCGATGAGCCGGTCAATGGGCTTGACCCTCAGGGCATCATCGACATTCGCGAACTAATTCTGAAGCTGAACCACGAGCGCGGAATCACCATTCTCATCTCCAGTCACATTCTGGATGAACTTTCGCGCCTGGCCACCCACTACGGATTCATCGATCACGGCTCCATTGTGAAGGAGATCAGCGCACAGGAGCTGGAGGATACCTGCCGCAAGAGCGTCCGCATCTTTGTATCGGACATGGTCGTTTTGCCTGGTGTGCTGGATGCAATGGGCATGGAATACAAGATCCTGGATGACCATTCAGCGGACATCTATGCCCAGCCGAACGTGACACAATTGTCACTTGCTCTGTACGAAAAAGGCTGTGAAATCCAGTCCATGACCGAGCATGATGAAAGTCTGGAAAGCTATTTTATTTCTCTGGTGGGAGGTGAGCGGAATGAATAAATTATTATCCGCAGGATTCTATAAAATGTGCAGAAGCAAAATCTTCCGCATCTGTCTTCTGTTCTCGGCAGGCTATCCCTTATTCCAAATGACACTGCGCCTGATCGAGCGTACTTTCTACTATCCGGTTTCCGAACCGGTCGATACCTTTACCATTCTGGATCTGATGTTTCTCGGGATCGTGCTGGCCGCCTTTGTCTCGCTCTATCTCGGAAGAGAATACAGCGATGGGGTCATCCGCAACAAGCTGATCATCGGCCATTCCCGGATGTCCATCTATCTGGCGAATCTCCTGACCGTGACCCTGGGTGCCTTCCTGATGCACGGCATCTTCTTCCTTGCGATGTTCCTGCTGGGCAGACTGTACGGGTTGCCGATGGAGCTGGGCTTCGGCGAGCTTGCCCCCGCAGCGCTTTTGGGATTTCTCTTTATCATCGCTTATGCATCCATCTTTACGATGGTCTCGATGCTCACTGCCTCCGGCTCGGTCGGTCCCGTTGTGGCCCTGATCATCGCATTTTTCCTGATGATCATGGGCATCAGTATCTATTCCGCACTGAGTGACATGTATGCCGAGATTCCGCCGGAGCTCCTGGCAGATCCCGGTTTTAATCCGCTCGCGTCGCGTCCGAAGTGGCAACAGGTGCTTTTCCCGCTGCTGTACAACGCTCTGCCGTCCTCGCAGGCGATGCAGCTGATGGACTATGTCGCCTACGCAGGCGCAGCAAAAGCCGGGCATCTGAGCACTGTAGTTATAGAGCCCACGGTTTTCCCCCTGTTGGCAGGAACCAGCGCATTATACGATCTCCTCATTGCCACCTTCACGACAGCGATCGGGATCCTGTTGTTCCGCCGAAAGGATTTGAATTGAAGGACTTGACCGGATACTTCTGACAGAGCAAGCCGGTACTCATCCCATCACCTTATGAAGTCTTCTGCCTACGTGGTGATAAGGCTTGAACGAAGAACCTTGAACGAAGGGATTTGACCGGATACTTCTGACAGAGCAAGCCGGCGCTCATCCCATCACCTTAAGGCGTCCTATCCCTACGCCGGTGGTACGATGAAAGAAAGCCTCTGTATTTAAGTGCCTGCATTTTAGATCCTGTGCTTTAGGTCCTGTGTTGTATGCCTTTTTTTGTCTCTGTTTTATGTCTTGCCTTTTGATTATATATTTTAGCTCTGCTCGAATGGATTTAAATTGTCTTTCCTTTTGATTATATTTAAGCTCTGCTTGAATGGATTTAAATGAGCTTGCCTTTTGATTGTATTTAAGCTCTGCTTGAATAGTTTTAAATTGGGAGGTTTTATGGTTGCAATTATCTGTCTGCTGGGCACCAGTATCCTGCTCTTATGCCTGAAACTCCACGCCCTGAAACAATCCGCACGGGAGATTCGGACATCCTTTGAAAGTGCGCTCCAAAATGACACCAACGTCGTTATTGGGATTTCCTCCCGCGACCGGGACATGGCGGCTCTGGCAGACAGTATCAACCGGGTGCTGCAGCTTCTCAGACAGGAACATCTGCAGTACCGACGGGGAGATCTGGAACTGAAAAACGCCATCACCAATATCTCCCATGACCTGCGTACACCACTGACCGCGATCTGTGGCTATACCGACCTGCTGCGGAAGACGGAGGATCTCACCGAGGCGCAGAGCTATGCGGGGATCATTCGGGAGCGCGCAGATGTCATGCGGGAACTTACAGAAGAACTCTTCAGCTATACTCTCCTCACCGCGGAAGGAGATGCTGACCATGCGGAAAGCGCCGAGGAAACCAATGTCAATCAGGTGCTTCAGGAATGCATTGCCGGAGCCTATCCTGCCCTGACGGCTCGCGGAATAGAGCCTGTGATCTCCCTTCCGGAAGAGCTCGTCATCCGTACCCTGAACCGGGGCGACCTTTCGCGTGTATTCTCCAATCTCCTGAACAATGCCGTCAAATATTCGGACGGCGACCTGGAGATCACCATGACCGCTGACGGAGAGATCACTTTTTCCAATACATCCCAAAAGCTGTCCACCATCTCGGTTGGACAGCTTTTCGACCGTTTCTTTACGGTAGAATCCGGGCGCAGCTCCACCGGCCTCGGCCTCTCCATTGCCCGCACACTGGTGCGCCGCATGGGCGGTAGCATAGACGCCGACTACAAAGATCGCCGCCTCATCATCCGCATCCGCCTGTAATCCGCCCGGGCCACCGCTCCTACTCTTCCCTCCTCTTCCGGTGGGCGCGTCCCTCGCCCGGGCCACCGCTCCCACTCTTCCCTCCTCTTCCGGTGGCCGCCTGCTCCGCCCGGGCCACCGCTCCCACTCTTCCCGCCTCTTCCGGTGGCCGCGTGCTCCGCCCGGGCCACCGCACCCACTCTTCCCACCTCGCCCGGTGGCCGCCTGCCTCGCTCGG
>JAFYEE010000036.1 GCA_017544405.1 Lachnospiraceae bacterium | reverse complement strand
ACCGCACGCATCTTCTGATTGTTCAGAAGGAACGCGACCAGTCCGCCGATCAGTGCGAGCACCACGAGGATGATCACGACGATCAGCGCCTTTTTACTCTTTTTCCCTTTGTTCTCTTTTAACGCTTTGTTCTCTGCTTCGCCAGCCATGGAAACTCCCCTTTATCAACTTCCCTCTGTTTACAAAACCTCTGTTATTAAAATACGCACAAATCCGCCAAAAAATCAAGTAGGCTTCTTCGTGTAGTACCCGACATAATCGGTCAGACGGTCCAGCGTCAGGATCTCGAAGCCGTCCGCCTTGCCTTTAAGCTTGATCGTGCCGCCGAGCGAGGTGGTTTCGGCGCGGTCGCCCAGCTCGTCCGCCACCGAACGGCTGATGAAGATCTTCTCCTTCGGCGCGTTCGCCTCGAGACGCGCGGAGGTGTTGACCGTGTCTCCGATCGCGGTAAAGTCCATACGGCTCTCGGCGCCGATGTTGCCGACGACCGCGGGGCCGTAGTTGACGCCGACACCGCAGTAGATGGCTTCGCCCAGGGTCTCCTTCAGACGTTCGGAGATCTCCGCGACGCCCGCCTGGATATCCAGCGCGGTCTGGCAGGCCTGGTAGCAGGGATCCTCCGACGGAAGCGGAGCGCCCCAGAAGGCCATCGTACAGTCGCCGACGAATTTGTCGAGCGTGCCGCCGTGACGGTGGATGACATCGCTGGTCATGCCGAGGTACTGGTTCAGGATCGCGACAACGGTCTCGGGATCGAGCCGCTCGCTCATCGTGGTAAATCCGCGGATATCCACGAAGAGAACGGCGATATTACATAATTTTCCGGCGAGTCCCAAAGAATCCGTGCCCTCGCGCAGAATCTCCTGCACGATGCCGGGATCGACATAGCGCTGGAACATGTTCTGGACTCTCTGCCGCTCGGCGCGCGAACGGTTGTAATGCACCACGATCGCCGCCACATAGAGGATCAGAAGGCTCAAGGGTCCCCAGAGCGGATGCACGATGTAATCGAGCTCGTAGAGCAGGAGATCCGCGCCGATGCTGACCGCCGTAATGCCGGCAAAGGCGATGGCGGACCTGCGCATGCTGAGCCGCAGGAACAGCAGGAACGCCGCAGCGGAAATGACGAAAAGCACGATCGCCTGCAGAAGGTCCGAGACCTCCACTTTGTAATTCTCCGCGAGGATGGCCTCGATGACATTGGCCTGGTACTCCACGCCGTACATCTGGCGCGCGCGCTCGATCGGGGTGTAGATGGAGTCCTGCAGACCGACCGCATAGGGGCCGATGAGGACGATCTTGTCCGCAAAATACCCCGCCGGGACATCGCCGTCGATCACGCTGGCAATGGAGATGCCGTCATAGAAATCGCCGGGTTTGGCCGTGTAGGAGACATAGAAATGCCCTCTGGCATCGGTCTCGGGAAGCCGGAGCGTCTCGCCATGCTGCTCCGCGTAACACATGGCCGAACGGGCCGCCATGGAATACACGCGCTCGCCGCCCGGAACATCGATATAGAGCACCGCGTGGCGCATGATGCCGTCGGTGTCATACATGGCATTGATGTGCCCCTGCTCGGTGACCGCCTTCAGCGCCGGATAGGATTCCTCGAACGCCAGCACGGAATAAAAATCGATCTCGTATTCGCCATTCTCGTTCCAGGCGTTCGTACTGCCAAAGACCGCAGAGGCGCCGGTGACCACATTGCCGAGGTCCGCCGCCGCTTTCGCCAGGCGCGCGTCCGCTTCCGGATCGTCCGATTCGCTCGCGTAGAGCGTATCGATGGCGACGACCGCGGGCCGGTTGTCCGGATCCGCATTCAGCGCTTCAAGCGCGGACGCCATCACGTTACGGTCCCAGGTATTGTAGGGGCCGATTTTTTCCAGCGCGTATTCATCGATCCCGACGACGACGACATCGCCCGAGATCGCGCCGGCTCTCTGAAATACACGGTCCTCAAACCACCGGTCGAATCTGCGCACGGTACCGCCATAGGCCAGCAGGGCCAGAAGAAGCGCTGCGCCCACCGCCGCACCGATCCGGATCCATTTTTTCCTGTTCATCCCCGTTCCCTCATTTTCCTCAAGTTACGTCTTTGCGCCATGCGCCGCTGGTCTCAAAGAGGTCCAGAAGCTCTCCGTCAATCTTGCCCTCCTCGACCATGCTGCGTAAGATCCCCAGCGCCTTTTCCGCAGGCATCGGAGGCTTGTAGGGGCGGTCCTCCGCCGTCAGCGCATCGTAGATATCAATGATCGTAAGGAGCCGCACCTGCATCGGCAGCTGCTCCTTCATAAGGTGGTTCGGATACCCGGTTCCGTTGAGGAATTCGTGATGGCCGCCCGCCCATTCGGGCACCTTCGCATAGTTTCTGGAGAACTTCATCTGCGCGAGCATCCGCGCGGTGTGCACGACATGGCTCTGCATGATGCCGCGCTCCTCATCGGTCAGCGTGCCCTTCTGGATCAGCATGCAGTGAAGCTCCTCGTCGTTAAGAAGCGGCGCCTGTTCTCCCGTGGAGGTCAGCACCTTATGGGCGCCCATCTCGCGGAAATGCTCCAGCACCGGATCCGGCAAAAAGCCCGCTCCGTTTTTCTCCAGGATCAGAGCCCGCGCCTCTTCAAGATACGAGATCTCCGCGAGAGAATCCTCCTTTTCCTGCGGGCGCTCCGCCATGCGCAGGCGCTCCATCAGGATCGCGACCTCGATCTTGTGCATCAGGGGCTCGGTGTGGGTGCCGAGACGGTCAGGCTTGTCCATGACCTCAAGCGGGATCACGAGCTTGCCAACATCGTGCAGCCACACACTCATCAGAAAGGGATCCACCTGCTCCTCCGGGAAGCGCAGCGGGTGATTCGTCTCATCCAGCCAGTCCAGGAAGCGCTTTGCATAGCGCACCATGGAGCGGGTATGGTTGGCATTGTAGGGGCTGCGCGTGTCGATGGCGGTCGCCATAACCTTGACGAAGGAATGCAGGATGTCGTAGATCTCCTGCGTCAGGCGGTGATTGTTCATACTGACGGCCGCCAGCGAGGTCATGGCGTAGACCGTCTGCTCATAGTCCTCGGAGAAGGGAATGACGGTGCCGTCCTCCTCCATCGCGTTCAGAAGCTGCAGGACACCGATCACATGTCCCTTGTCATCCTCCATGGGCAGCACCAGCATGGAGGTCGTGTGGTAGCCGTTCAGCGCGTCATACCGGAGCGGCCCCGAAAAATCATATTCCTTCGAGACATAGATGTCCTCGATGTTGATCCTTTTTTTCTCCCGCGCACAGATCGCGCTGATGGCGCCGGAAGACAGGGCGACCGGAGGCAGATCGATCTCACCGAGTCTGCGGGATCTGCGAAAGCCCCTGGACTTGGTGATCATGTTCTGGAAATAGAGATGGTCCTCCTCCAGGGAATAGATCGTACCACCGTCGCAGTGGGTCAGTTCCATCGCTTCGTCGATGATATATTCCATCAGAAGGTCAAAATCCTTCTGGGTCGTAAGTTCGATGGCGATATGGATCAGACGGTCATCCGAAAGTCTTTTTCTAAGCTGCTGATCAGACATGGGTTTACTCCTGTAAATCAAATACCTGCATGGGCCGTGCAAAACATGCATCCGGGCACGCCTCCTGCAGCAGGCGGTCCTGCTCGGCGAGAAAGGCATCCTTGTGCCGCGGGTCATGGTGCGTGATCAGGAGGCGCTTCGCCCCGCTCTCGCGCATGATGCTGAGTCCGATCTGCATCGTGGAATGACCGTAGCCTTCCCAGGTCTTGTACTCGCTCTCCGTATACTGCCCGTCGTAGATCAGCAGATCGGTATCTTTGGAAAAAGCGGCGAGCTCCGCTCCCTTGTCCCGCACATCCTCAAAATCGGTCGCGTAGACAACGGATCGTCCGCCATGGCTGATCCGGAACACCGTGGATCCGCCGGGATGCACGGCTTCCATCATCTCCACCTTGACATCTCCGATGCAAAAATCCTCCGGCAGATCGTGGAAAGTGATATCCGCCGGATAGTTCTCCACCAGCGCCGGCCAGAGCGGCACGGAAAAAAGACGGTCGATCTGATCCTTCACCGTCATGCCGTCCCGCGTCCTGCCATAGATATGAAGCGGCCGGTGCATCTGCACGATCAGCGGACAAAAGGTCAGCCCGAGCAGATGATCCAGATGCGGATGCGTCAGCAGCAGATGGACCTCTCCTTCGAGATCCGCGGGGCATTTGTAGATCCCGGTACCCGCATCGAGCAGCAGATTCACCTTGCCCGCTTCCACGAGGTAACAGGAGGTTCCTCCACCATAGGTCTCATATTCCTTTCCGTCCACGGGAACCGATCCTCTGGTTCCAAGCACTGTGAGTCTCAAGTCCGTCACCCCATCGATCACACTGAAAATAAGGCACCGAACACTTTCATCGTTTCCTTGGAAAATCACGGAACCAAAAGCGCCCTCGTTGCCTGACAACCCCTGTATTCTCCTTTATTTAACCATAGTTTCCGTCGATTGAAAAGAATTTTATGAATAATGTATAAAATCTGTCAGCAAATTTTGGGAAATCGTTTTCCATTTTTCTCTTTTCAAAATCTTTTTGCATGCTATAATCGTTTTATGGTTGCGCAACCAATTGCGCAAAACGAAGGAGGATTTATGAAAAAGATACTTCATCAGGCGGTCGCCTTTCTGGCGGCGCTGGCCCTTATTTTTTCGGAAGTGGCGCTGCTGCGTCCGCCACTTACCGCGCAGGCGGATGGCGGACCGACGCTCAAGCTCCACTACCACCGCGCGGACGGGGATTACAGTGCCTGGGACGTCTGGCTCTGGCCGGAGGGCGGTGACGGCGCCGGGTACGCCTTTGTCGAGGAAGACGGTGAGATGGTGGCGACCATGGAGGTGACGCCCGGTGTGTCGAAGGTGGGCTTCATCGTCCGAACGCAGGACTGGGAGAAGGATATCGCGGAGGATCAGTTCATCGACCTCTCCGAGATGGTGACGGGAACGGTACATATTTATGTGGAGTCCGGGGTTCCGGGCTACACCAAAGAATACGGAGAAGATGCTGTGACAGGAACAAAGCTTAAGACCGCCGTCTACAACGGGGACGGCACGATCACGATGACCCTTACGGGGGAGATGAGCGAGGACCAGCTGGATACCATCTATGTGACCGGACGGAACGGGCGCGTGGAGATGATCGATCTATCCCGCATCGGCGAGGAGGAAGAAGCGCCGGAGGCTTTTGAGTATCTGGTAGAGCTTGCTTCGGAGCTGGATCCGTACCGGAATTACCGGATTGGTTTTGAGGAGACGGAGTATCCGGTGCAGATGCCGATCCTCTATTCCACGGAGGATTTTGAGGAAAAATACACCTACACCGGTTCCGACCTGGGATACACCTACGCTGCAGATCACACGGACTTCCGCGTCTGGGCGCCGACCGCGGAGGAGGTAACCTTGAATCTCTACGCCTCCGGCTCCTACTGGGAGGATGACCTGATCGAGCAGATCCCGATGAGCGCGGATGTTAACGGTACCTGGGTCGCCACGAAAGAAGGGGACCTGAGCGGCACCTATTACACCTTCACCGCAGTGCTCGACGGCTTAAAGCAGGAGGCCTGCGACCCTTACGCACGCACGACCGGAGTCAACGGACGGCGCGCCATGGTGCTGGACCCGGCTTCCACGGATCCGGAAGGATGGGCCGAGGATGCCAATCCGCACGCGGGCGAGAATGCAAACGATGCCGTGATCTACGAGCTGCACATCCGCGATCTGTCCTCGGATGCCGGCGCAGGGATCGAACATGTCGGAAAATACCTCGGACTGACCGAGACCGGGACGAAGACGCCCGGCGGTGTCTCCACGGGACTGGACCACATTGCATCCCTGGGCGTGACGCATGTCCATCTTCTGCCCTTCTATGATTTCGGCTCCGTCGATGAGACGCACTCCTCGGCCGGCCTGTTCAACTGGGGGTATGACCCGGTCAATTACAATGTACCCGAGGGTTCTTACTCCACGGACGCTTCCCACGGAGAAGTCCGCGTGAAGGAAGTCAAGGAGATGGTACAGGCCATGCACCGGCAGGGACTGAGCGTTGTGATGGATGTCGTCTACAACCATGTCTACAGTGCGTCCGATTTTTGCGTAAACCGGCTGGTGCCCGGATATTTTTCCAGAATAAACGCCGACGGGACCTATTCGAACGGCTCCGGCTGCGGGAATGATACCGCCTCCGAGCGGAGCATGGTGCGCAAATATATCGTGGATTCCGTCTGCTACTGGGCGGACGAATATCATATCGACGGCTTCCGCTTTGACCTGGTCGGACTGCTCGATATCGACACGATCAATGAGATCGTGGCGAAGGTGCACGAGAAGCATCCGGACGTGATTTTCTACGGGGAAGGCTGGAGCATGAATACCGCCGTGACGAAGGACGGCGTGATCCTGGCAACGCAGCCCTCCTCCGCGCGCACACCCGGGTTTGCCTATTTTAACGACACGCTGCGCGACGGGCTCAAAGGGAGCGTGTTCAATAACGGTGAGGTCGGCTATGTCTCCGGCGCGCTGAACAAGGAACGCTCGATCAGCTATTCCTTCCTGGCGGACGAGTCCTGGAGCGTGTCTCCTTCGCAGGTCGTGCAGTACGCTTCCTGCCATGACAATCTCACGCTCTTCGACCGGCTGCAGGTCTCACGGCCGGATGTAAGCCGGGAGGATCTGATCCGCATGAACAATCTCGCCGCCTCCATCGTGATGACGGCGCAGGGGATTCCCTTTATGCAGGCAGGAGAAGAGCTGCTGCGCACGAAGGAGAAGGAGGACGGCACGCTGGATTCGAATTCCTACGCTTCCGGCGATAAGGTCAACAGCCTCAAGTGGAGCACCCTCGAGGATCCGCAGGTGGCTGCGGTAAATGCTTACTACACGGGTCTGATCGCGTTCCGCAAGGCGCACCCGGCGCTTCGGCTGACGACAGCGGAGGAAGTGGCGGATGTCGTCCATTCGCTGGACGGACTGGACAAGAATGTGACCGGCTTCGAAGTGGAAGGAAGCAAGGTGGAAGGCGAGACCGCCGATCGGATCTACCTGCTCTTCAACCCGAATATCACGGCGACCAGGATCACTCTGCCCGCCGGCAACTGGAATGTCTACATCGACAGCGATACCGCCGGCACGACCGCACTGCGCTCGGTAAGTGATGAGATCAGTGTCGAGCCGATCTCGGCTCTGGTGCTGATCAAGGAGCCGACCCGCGTCGCAGTCGAGGGCGATCATGAGGAAGCGACCGTGGTTCCCGCCGGAGCAACGCACAAGGTGACAAAGGGCATCATCGCCGGTCTCCTCGTGCTCGGCGCCGGTGTGGCTGCCTTCCTCGGACTGCGCGGAAGAAAGAAGAAGTAAGGAAGCAATGTCAAAGGCCCGGGCGCTTTGCCCGGGCCTTTTTCTCTTCCTGCCACCCTTATTCTTCCTTTGAAGCTTTGTTTTGCTCCGCGTGCACCCTTTCCCCTGACCGTCCGAGGAAAACCACCCCTTCCGGAAGCCTGTGAATTCTTCCTCGTCACCTGGGGAGCTTGCGGAACTCCTCCACGATATGCAGCAGGATCTGCACGCAGGTATCCATCTCCTCCGCGACCGCATGCTCATAATACCCATGATAGGCGTATCCGCCGGTTCCGAGATTCGGGCAGGGGAGTCCCCGGAACGAAAGCTGCGCGCCGTCCGTTCCTCCGCGCACCGGATTCGATACCGGCGTAAGGCCCACGGCCTCGATGGCGCGGTTCGCGATCTCCACCACCTCGGGCACCTTTGCGATGATCTCCGCCATGTTGCGGTACTGATCCTTTACCTCTACGCGAACCGTGCCCGCACCGTATTTTTTATTGATGGCCGCCGCGACCTCGCGAACCTTCTCTTTCTTCTTCGCGAAAAGGGCCGCGTCATGGTCCCGGAGGATGTACTCCAGCACCGCCTCGGACACATTGCCGTGCGCGCCGGTCAGGTGGTAAAAGCCCTCGCGTCCCTCCGTCTTCGAAGGAACCTCGTCCGGCGGAAAGCTTGCCGCCGCCTCCATCGCCACCAGCATTGCGTTGATCATCTTGCCCTTCGCGTCGCCGGGGTGCACGGACCGCCCCGTAAAAAAGAACTTTGCGGAAGCCGCATTAAAGGTCTCATATTCCACCTCATGCGGCGCCGATCCGTCGACCGTGTAGGCCAGGTCCGCATCAAAGGCCGCCAGATCCAGATAGGCCGCCCCGTGTCCGATCTCCTCGTCCGGGCTGAAACAGATGCTGATCGCACCATGGGGGATCTGCTCCCGGATCAGTGTCTCGCACATGGTCATGATCTCCGTGATGCCCGCCTTGTCATCGGCGCCCAGAACCGAGGTGCCGTCCGTTGTGAGGATCGTCTTGCCTTTGCAGTCCTTCAGATGCGGAAAAAGCTCCGGATCGATCACCTTGCCCGAATCTCCCAGTCGGATCGGTCCTCCGTCATAGTCCCGGATCACCTGCGGATGCGTATCTGCGCCTCCGGTGTCTGCCACCGTATCCATGTGGGAATTGAATCCCAGATGCCTGCTGCCCTCGCACCCCTCGGTCGCGGGGAGCCATCCATAGACATAGCAGTGTTCGTCCACATGGACATTTGTCAGCCCCAGCTCCTTCATCTCCTCCTCGAGGAGGCGCGCCAGATTCCACTCGCCCTCCCCGGAAGGGGTATTCGCTTCATTTTCCTCGCAGCTTGTCGTGTTGACCTGCGCGTATTTCAGTAACCGTTCGTATGCTCTCATGTTGTCTTACTTCCCTTCTGAAATCCTCGGATCCTCTCCCCTGTATCAGCACGCGCCTTTAATTCATCGAGATATTATACTCATAGATCGTGTCATAGGTCAGCACGATCAGGGAATCATCCTCCGGAATGAAATATTCCGGTGCACTGTGGAGCTTGATCGTCTGCAGCTTTGCACCGCTGTGACGGCTGAGGACATACAGATAATCCGGCTCTCTGGTGAACCCGTAGCCGCAGATGATCGTATCCTCTCCGATCAGGAAATTCTGGGCCCCGGCCACCTGATAGTCGCTCTTCCAGAGAAGCGCGCCGTCCTCGATGCGGATTGCAAGGATAAAGGCCGTGCAGGGCTGCGACGCTGCATAGGTGCGATGCCCGATCTCCACATACAGGACGCCGTCCCGGGCCGCCGCATAGTCGATCGCCATCTCCGTGTACGCCACGTCTTCCGGCGCCACGACCGGCGGATTGAGGTACGCCGACAGATCGAAGGTGCCGTAGGTGATGCTCCCGCTCGCATCGTACAGTTCGATGCTCATGTAACCGTTTGCCGCATTGTTGCTGACCCAATAGGTATACATGTCATCGCTGTAGGATGAGCCATAGACAAAGCCCGCCGGCAGCTCGATCCCATGCTCCTTCGCCCAGGGCTCGGGCATGTAGTATTCGTCGTAGGTGTGGCTGACCTCCCGGATCGTGAAGGGAGGCTCTGTCAGCGTGTCAAAGATCCCGTCCGCCAGATAGGTCACGTCCCAGTCGGGGCATTCCACGACATGGTACCCGGCATCGTCCCCGTCGCCCTCCGTGTCGTTCCATTGCTCCTCCTCCGGGAGGGAAGAAAGGAGCTCGTCCACCGTAAAGAGCGTCTTCTCCGTCTCCGGATCTTCCGGGAAGCGCTCGCCGGCCGGCAGCTCAGGGCTGTGGTCCGGTACATATTTTTCGTTGAAAAGCTCCGGATACTCCGCATAGGAAAATGCGGATTCGATGGGGCCGAGCGCGTAATACATCAGTTCGTAGGGATCAAAATGGCAGGTCACGCCCTCCTCCCCCATCGTAAAGTGAAGGTATTCCTGCTCCACCTCGTCGGTGATGGTCGCGCGCATGCTTTGGATATCGGATTCATCAAATGCAAAGCCTTCCTCCGGATCCACCGCGATCGGATCCAGATGCTCCACGATCACATCGATGAGCGCGTCCCGGTTCTTGAAAATATCGCCGATGCCCAGGATCTCGCCGGTCTGCGAATCATAAATACGCGAATTGTAGTAGATGTTCGGATGCGCACCGTTGTAGAAGGAATCGGTCGTCACCAGGAAGCTCAGCACCTGCGCATCCGCGCGCGTCACGTTTGCATGGGCCTCCTCGTAGCAGGAATAAAAAGGCTCCATCCCATAGCTGAGATCTTCGCTCATCACCCCGGTCATGTTCGCAAGGGCGTATCTGCTCAGCGTCTGGTTGTCCTCATTCATCGACTTCAGGGCCGCAGCCAGTTTGGGATACTGCGCGGCGGATGCCTCATCGAGCTCCAGGCCGGGCGTCACGGCATAGGCGTAAGGGAAGGGAGCTCCGCCTTCGTAGGTCAGGGTCTCCTCCGTCTCATAGGAGAAAAGCGTCACCTTACCGGTCAGCTCTGTAATCGTCCCTGCCTGTGCGTCCTCTTGCTGCGCGTCCGTCTGACCGGCATCGGATGCTTCACTGCCCTGTCCGGCGCCTGCAGCCTCCCCGCTTTGTTCGGCTCCCTGCATATCATCGATAACCACCGTGCCGGCTTCGCTTCCCCCATCGCCTGTCTGGGGAACGGGCTGTTTGTCCCCGCAGGCTGTCAGCGAACCAAGCAGCAGGACTGCTGTCAGGATGGCCGTCATTTTTTTGCTGATGTTGTTTTTCCTCATAAGATCACCTCATATACCAGTCTGAAATCAAAACAGTTAAGTCTTATTGTAGCATTTTTAGGAGGTAATATCCACCGGGCACCGTGCGTCCCCAGGCACTGCCGCAATGTCGAGCGTTCCGGAAGCCATTCCTTCCATGAAAAAAAGGAACCCTTACGGATTCCTTTGTCGCGTAGCGAGAGGGGGACTTGAACCCTCGACACTGCGGGTATGAACCGCATGCTCTAGCCAGCTGAGCTATCTCGCCATCTGTATGGTCGGCCGGAGAATTCCCGAGCCGACCATGCTATTTTAGCTTTTTCCTATTGGACTGTCAAGAGAGAAATTCATTTTACCGAAAAAACATTGCAGCCTTTCCGGAACCCGCAAAATCTCCCCCTTTACATCCGCTCCGGCGCCTCGAATCCGAGGACATCGATGGCGGTCTCGAGGATGTCGCGGGTCAGCACCAGCATTGCGATCAGGCCTTCCTTGCGGACCGGATCTTCCTCGGTCAGGATCTGCGTCTCGTGATAGAACTTGTTGAATGCATTGGCCAGATCATAGATGTAACCACAGATCCGGTGCGGTGCGATCTCTGCGATGGCGCTCTCCATCATGGAGCCGAAGCCGGCCAGCTGCATCTGCAGCGCCTTCTCGGAATCATTTTTCGCGGGCGTCAGTCTGCTGCGATCCGGGACTCCGCCCTGCTCCGCATATTTTGCCAGAATGGACTTGATCCGCACGATCGTATAGAGGATGTAGGGACCGGTATCCCCCTCAAAGGAAGTAAAGCGGTCGATGTCGAACACATAATCCTTGGACGCCTGGTTGGACAGATCGCCGTATTTCAGGGCAGCGATCGCCACCTGATCCGCGGTCTCATGTGCCTCCTCGTCGGTGACGGGACGACCTTCCTTGATCTTGTGATACATCTCTTCCTTCGTCTCGCTGATCAGCTTCTCCAGACGCATCACGCCGCCCTCACGGGTCTTGAAGGGCTTGCCGTCCGCGCCGTTCATCGTGCCGAAGCCGAGGAAGGTCAGCTTTGTCTCCGGACCCACCAGCTTCGTCTTGCGCGCGCAGCGGAAGACCTGCTCAAAATACAGGCTCTGGCGCTTGTCCACGACATAGATGATCTGCTCGGGATGATACAGCTCCATGCGCTCCTGGATCGTCGCAAGATCCGTTGTGTTGTAGAGCGACGCTCCATCGGACTTCAGGATCATGCAGGGAGGCACTTCCTTCGTGTCGGTCTCCTCCTTCACATCCACGACCAGCGCGCCCTCACTGATGTACGCATAGCCGCCGTCCTTCATGTACTGCACCATGGCGGGGATCCGATCCTGCACACTGCTCTCGCCGTTCCACAGCTCGAAATCCACATTCAGGGCGCCGTAATTTTTCTTCAGATCCGTCAGGGAGACATCCATGATCAGCTTCCACAGAGCGCGATACCCGCGGTTGCCGATCTGCAGCTGATGCGTTGCTTCCATGGCGCGCGCCTTGTACTCCGGATCCTCCTTGGACTTTGCGCTCGACGCGGGATAGATCTCCTCCAGCTCCGAGATCGTAAAGGGTGCTATATAGGGATACTCCCCCTTGAAATCCGGGTCAAAATAGGGCAGATCCGGCTGGCGATCCTGAAGCCCTACGATCACGAGACCCATCTGAAGTCCCCAGTCTCCGAGATGCGCATCGCCGATGACCTTATAGCCCGCATACTTCATCATATGCTTGACTGCCTCACCGATGACCGCGGAACGGATATGCCCGACATGCAGCGGCTTTGCAACATTGGCTCCGCCGTAATCGATGATGATCGTCCCCGGATTTTCCGGCTGGTTCATGCCGTACTTCGGATCCCGTTCCGTCTCCTCCAGATAGGCGACCAGATAGCTTTCCGATACCTTCAGATTCAAAAATCCGGGCGGGATCGCTGCCACGTCACCAAAAACGATACTTCTGTCATTCTTCCCGCTCTCGGCATCCGCCGCCAGACCAAGCTCCTTCAGCTTTTCAGCCACTTCTCCGGCGATCTGGATCGGTGCCTTGTGGTACTGCTTTGCACCGGCCATCGCGCCGTTGCACTGGTATTCGCACAGATCGGGGCGATTGGAGATGGTGACTCTGCCGAGCGCAGCATCGTACCCCGCTGCCTCAAAAGCCTTCCCCATTTCCAGAGATAATTTTTCCAGTAAACTCTTCATACGTTCGTCCTTCTCTTCCTTCCGTTCCTCCCGCGATCCGCATCCTTCGAAACGGACCCGCCGGCAGAAAAGATATTGCTCGCATTTTAACGCGGGCAGCGTTTCTTTGTCAATGCAAAAGCGCAGACCTTGAAAAGCTGCATCCGCAAAATTTTTGACGGTACAGGTCGTACTCCTTCGACAGTTCGATGGAGCGCTTGTAACCGTCTTTTTTCTTGAAGTCACTGACCAGCCACCGGACGCCGTACTCCGGCGCGATCCGCTCCCCGATCTCGTTCAGCTTCTGCGCATTTTTCATGGGAGAGATGCTCAGCGTCGTACAGAAATAATCCGTGCCGAGCTCGCGCGCCGTCTTTGCCGCTTCCCGAAGGCGCAGCTCGTAGCAGCGAAAACACCGTGCGCCGCCCTCCGGGGCCTGCTCGTACCCTTTGGCTGCCCGGTAGAATTCATGCGGATCGTAGCGCCCGTCCAGATACGCGATCGGGTAGCCCTTGCCTTCCGCATTGTATTCGCCTATCAGGCGCTTTTCCTCCGCGGCGCGCTTGCGGTACTCTGCTTCCTCGTCGATGTTGGGGTTATAATAGAGGACCGTGATCCGGAAAAAAGGAGCCAGGTATTCCATCACATAACTCGAGCAGGGGGCGCAGCAGCTGTGCAGGAGGAGGGTCGGCGCACACCCGGTGCTTTTTTCCTCCCCGCCGGGCGCCGTCGCCTCCGCCTTGCGT
Source organism: Lachnospiraceae bacterium (assembly GCA_017544405.1). Taxonomy (GTDB): domain Bacteria; phylum Bacillota; class Clostridia; order Lachnospirales; family Lachnospiraceae; genus AC2028. Next base: position 27,750 of record JAFYEE010000036.1, on the reverse strand, counting down.
CCCTCTTCTATGATCTTGTCCAGGATCCGGTCCAGTTCCCGCTGGTAATTCCTCTTCTGTTCTTCCATTCTGCCTTGCTGCCTCTTTGCTGACTATCTTCCGGGTGCCGTTCTCAGGCGCCTTGCTGCGGCTTTCTTCTCTACAGGCTCGCGATGTCCACAAGGCTCAGTGCCTCGCTCGCATGCTCCAGACTGTTCGCCAGCGCATTCGCTGTATCCATCGCCGTGATGCAGTACACGCCCGTCTCGATCGCATTCCTTCGGATCAGGAAGCCGTCGCGGCTCTTGTCGCGCCCCTGCGTCGGTGTATCGATCACCAGGTCGATCCTGTGTCCCAGGATCAGATCCATCACCGTCGGGCTCTCCTGCGAGATCTTGTTCACCTTGCGGGCCTTCACCCCCGCCTCATTGAGTGCGGCCGCCGTAGAGCGCGTCGCGTAGATCGTATAGCCCAGACGCTCGAACCGTCTGGCCACGCCGATCGCTTCGCCCTTGTCCGCATCCTTCACCGTGATGATCATCTGCTTGTACTTCGGAAGCTCCACGCCCGCGCCGAGGAATGCCTTGTACAGCGCCTCGTGGAAGCTCTTCGCGATTCCCAGACACTCACCCGTCGACTTCATCTCCGGCCCTAAGCTGATCTCTGCGCCACGGATCTTCTCGAAGGAGAAGACCGGCATTTTGATTGCGTAATAATCCGCCTCCGGCTGAAGTCCCGGCTTGTAGCCAAGCTCCCGGATCGTTTTTCCGATGATCACCTGCGTTGCCAGATCCACGATCGGGATCCCCGTCACCTTGCTGATATAGGGCACGGTCCGGGACGAGCGGGGATTGACCTCGATGACATACACATCCTCATCGATCGCGATGAACTGGATGTTGATCATTCCTTTTACATGCAGCGCCGTCGCCAGCTTCTGTGTATAGTCCGCGATCTTGTCCTTGATCAGCTTGCCGATCGTCGGTGCGGGATAGACCGAGATACTGTCGCCCGAATGCACACCCGTGCGCTCGATATGCTCCATGATGCCCGGGATCAGAATGTCCGTGCCGTCGCAGATCGCATCGACCTCGATCTCCTTGCCCTGGAGATATTTATCCACCAGGATCGGGTGATCCTGCGCGATCCGGTTGATGATCGCCATAAACTCTTCGATCTCCTGATCGCTCGTGGCGATCTGCATCCCCTGTCCGCCGAGCACATAGGAGGGACGCACCAGCACAGGATACCCCAGGCGATTCGCCACTGCCTTCGCTTCCTCCGCCGTGTACACCGTTCCGCCCGCAGCACGCGGGATCCCGGTCTGCTGCAGGATCTCGTCGAAGAGCTCGCGGTCCTCGGCCGCGTCCACATCCTCCGCCTTCGTGCCGAGGATGGGCACACCGATCCGCATCAGATGCTCCGTCAGCTTGATCGCCGTCTGTCCGCCGAACTGTACCACCGCGCCGTCGGGATGCTCCATCTCAACGATGGCTTCCACATCCTCATCCGTCAGCGGCTCAAAATACAGCTTGTCCGCGATATCAAAATCCGTCGACACCGTCTCCGGATTGTTATTGACGATGACCGTCTCGTAGCCTGCCCTGGAAAATGCCCAGGTCGCATGCACCGAGCAGTAGTCGAATTCCACGCCCTGTCCGATGCGGATCGGGCCGGAGCCGAGGACCAGCACCTTCTTTCGTCCGGACGTTTCCCGCGCCTCATTTATGACAACATCGTCGGAAAGTGCCCCGTTCACGGAATAGATCTTCGACGTATCTTCATACACCGAGTAATAATACGGCGTCGCCGCGGCGAATTCCGCGGAGCAGGTATCGACCATCTTATAGACCGCTTTGATCCCATGGTCCCTGCGCATCTGCAGGATATCCCCTTCGGTTTTTCCCGACAGTCTTGCGATCACTCCATCGGGGAATTCCATCCGCTTCGCCTCGCGCAGAAGCTCTGCCGTCACCGGTCCTTCTTCCAGCGCGTGCTCCATCTTCACGATGCGGTCCATCTTATGGATGAACCACAGATCGATCTGCGTGATCGCATGGATCTCCTCATAGGTGATCCCCTTGCGCAGTGCTTCCGCGATGACCCAGATCCGCTGATCATCCACCACCTTCAGGCGATCCAGCAGTTCCGCGCGGTCCAGCTTCGTAAAGTCATAACTTCTAAGGCAGTCCACATGCTGCTCGAGACTGCGGATGGCCTTCATGAGCGCGCCTTCGAAATTGTTGCAGATGCTCATGACCTCGCCGGTCGCCTTCATCTGCGTGGTAAGCGTGCGCTTCGCCGTGAGAAATTTGTCGAAGGGAAGGCGCGGCATCTTCACGACACAATAGTCCAGCGTCGGCTCGAAGCTTGCATAGGTCTTCTGCGTGATCGCATTTTTGATCTCATCGAGGGTGTAACCCAGCGCAATCTTCGCCGCCACCTTCGCGATCGGGTACCCCGTCGCCTTGGAGGCCAGAGCGGACGAACGGCTGACTCTGGGGTTGACCTCGATGACACAGTATTCAAAGCTCGTCGGATGCAGTGCGAACTGCACATTGCAGCCGCCGGTGATCCCCAGCTCGGAGATGATCTTCAGAGCGGAGGTACGCAGCATCTGGTATTCCTTGTCGGAGAGCGTCTGTGAGGGGGCCACCACGATGGAGTCGCCCGTATGGACACCGACCGGGTCGATATTTTCCATGTTACAGACGGTGATCACATTGCCCGCGCTGTCGCGCATGACCTCGTACTCGATCTCCTTCCAGCCCGCGATGCAGCGCTCCACGAGCACCTGTCCGACGCGGGACAGCCGCAGGCCGTTCTCCAGGATCTCCTCGAGTTCCACACGGTTATGGGCGATACCGCCGCCGCTGCCGCCCAGGGTATAGGCGGGGCGTAGCACGACCGGATATCCGATCGAGTCGGTGAAGGCGATTCCGTCCTCCACATTCTCCACCACCTTGGAAGCGGCCACCGGCTCCCCGATGCGCTCCATCAGATCCTTGAACTCCTGACGTCCCTCGGCGTTGCGGATCGTTGCGGCCGTCGTGCCGAGAAGCCGCACCCCGTGCTCTTTCAGGAAACCGCTCTCCTCGAGCTCCATGCCCAGGTTCAGACCCGCCTGTCCGCCCAGCGTCGGCAGGATCGAATCCGGCTGTTCCTTCTCGATGATCTGCTGAAGCACCTTTACGGTCAGCGGCTCGATGTAGACCTTGTCCGCGATATCCTTGTCCGTCATGATGGTCGCCGGATTCGAATTGACCAGGATGACCTCCACGCCCTCTTCCTTCAGAGAACGGCAGGCCTGCGTTCCCGCATAGTCAAATTCCGCCGCCTGTCCGATGACGATGGGACCGGAACCGATGACCATGACTCTTTTTACATTGGCATTCTTAGGCATCTGCTTTCCGTCCTTTCATCATGTTGATAAAGCGATCAAACAAATATCCCGAATCCTGCGGTCCGGGGCAGGCCTCCGGATGGAACTGTACGGTAAAAATATTCTTCCCCGTGTAGGCGAGACCTTCGTTCGTCCCGTCATTGACATTCACAAAAGCCGGCGTTGCAATCTTCGGATCCAGCTTGTCCGTATCCACGACATAGCCGTGATTCTGGGAGGAAATGTACACCCGCCCGGTCGCCAGATCCTTCACGGGATGGTTGCCGCCGCGGTGCCCGTATTTCATCTTGTATGTGTCCGCTCCGGTCGCCAGTGCCATCAGCTGATGGCCGAGGCAGATGGCAAAAATCGGTGTATCCGACGCGTAGAGCTTTTTGATCTCGGCGATCACCTCCGGACAGTCCTTCGGATCTCCGGGACCGTTGGAAAGCATGATCCCGTCGGGCGCATCGCTTAAGATCTCCTCCGCGCTCGTGCGTGCCGGGTAGATCGTGACCTCGCACCCGCGCGCTGCCAGAGAGTGTGCGATGTTGCCCTTCGCCCCGAGATCAAGGAGCGCTACCCGAAGGCCCGCACCATTCAGCTCCGTCACCAGACTCGGGCGCTTCTCCCGCTCGCCGGCCGCATATTTCGCCGCATCAAAGACCGCCCGTCCCGAGACCGGCCTATTCTCGGCCAGCTCCTTCGTGGCCGGTACCGTGTACTTTTCCGCGCAGGTCACCTTGTCCACCACACGCCCCGTGGCATAGGCCTTCATCGCAGGCTGCAGCGTGGCAAAATCAAAGGCTTCATTCGTCGTGATGCACCCGTTCATGGTGCCCTTCTCACGCAGGATCCGCGTCAGCGCTCTCGTGTCGATGCCTGCAATGCCGGGGATCTCCCATTTTTCCAGGAATTCCTGAATGCTGCAGTCACAGCGGAAATTGCTCGGGACCTCGGAGAGCTCGCGCACGATGAATCCGTCCGGCCAGGGCCTTGCGGATTCCATGTCATCTTCACAAATGCCGTAATTGCCGATGAGCGGATAGGTCATGCAGACTGCCTGCCCGGCGTAGGAGGGATCCGTCAGGACCTCCAGGTATCCGGCCATGCTCGTATTGAACACGATCTCGCTGATCACTTCGCGGCGCGCGCCGATCGAGGTGCCCTCGAACACGGTGCCGTCTTCCAGGATCAAAAAAGCCTTCATTTGCCATGCCTCCATGAATATTTTTACTTACGAACCGGCCCGCAGGTGAGTGCGGGCCAGCAAAAAAACATATTACTTAAAGTATGCGACGCCGGATTCAAAGATCTTCAGATCCTGCTCGCCGTAGATATTGATCGCTACGCCGACGTCACGCCGCTCCGCATGCGCCATCTTGCCGAAGGCTCTGCCGTCCGGGGACGTGATACCCTCGATCGCACAGTAGGAGCCGTTGACATTGTAATACTCATCCATTGTGACATTACCGTCATTATCCGCGTACTGGGTAGCGACCTGTCCGTTTGCAAAGAGCTCCTTCAGGACACTCTCCGGTGCGACAAAACGCCCCTCTCCGTGGGAAGCAGGGCTGCAATAGGTAGCGCCGAGGGTCGCGCCCGCAAGCCAGGGCGACTTGTTGGAAACGACCTTCGTGTAGACCATCTTGGAGATGTGACGGTTAATCGTATTGAAGGTCAGCGTCGGCGAATCGGCGGTCTGTCCCGTGATATGACCGGTGGGAACGAGTCCGAGCTTGATCAGTGCCTGGAAGCCGTTGCAGATACCGAGCGCCAGACCGTCCCGCTCGCCCAGGAGCTTCTCGACCGCCTCGCGAATCTTCTCGTTCCGGAACGCGGTGGCGAAGAATTTCGCACTGCCGTCGGGCTCGTCACCTGCGGAGAATCCGCCGGGGAACATGATGATCTGCGCCTGCTCGATCTCCTTTTCAAAAGCGTCCACAGACTCCCGGATATCCTGCGCGGAGAGGTTGCGGAAAATCCGTGTCACCACATTTGCGCCCGCGCGCTCAAAGGCCTTCGCCGAATCATACTCGCAGTTCGTGCCGGGGAAGACCGGGATAAATACGGTCGGCTTTGCCACCTTGTGCTTGCATACATAGATGTCTGATGCGTGGTACGGCTCGGAAGGAACCGGATCCTTCGCCTTGGAAGCCTTCGTCGGGAAGACCTTCTCGAGGGTTCCGGTCCAGGCCTTCAGCGCTTCGTCCTGCGTCAGCTCTGCGCCGCCGCAGACAAATTTACCGTCACCGGTCACTTCACCGACCTTCACAAATTTCACGCCGCTTCCGGCCAGTTCGTCCATCTTCTCCGCGGGGATCTCGGCGACGATGCCGCCCAGCTCGTTGGCAAAAAGCTTCTCCGCAGGGAAGGAAGCATCCACTTTGACGCCGAGCCCGTTACCGAAGGCCATCTTGGGCAGCGCAGCAGCGAGACCTGCCGCATCGAGGGCATAAGCGGAAGCGATGCACCCTTTCTGAGCGAGTGCGCGGATCTGCGCATAGAGCGCAGCGACCTCACCGTAATCGGGCAGCTCCTTCTCATCTCTGGAGATCGTAAAGAGCACCAGCGTGTTGCCCGCCTTTTTCAGTTCGGGGGTCACGATGTCCGCACCCTTCGCGATGTCCACCGCGAAGGAAACCAGCGTCGGAGGTACATCGATGTCACCGAAGGTACCGGACATGGAATCCTTGCCTCCGATGGAAGGAAGGCCGAAGCCCACCTGTGCGTCGTACGCGCCGAGCAGCGCTGCGAAGGGCTGGCTCCAGCGGGAAGGCGTCTCGTTCATCCGGCGGAAATACTCCTGGAAGGTAAAACGGATCTTCGAAGCGTCGCCGCCTGCTGCCGTGATGCGCGCCATGGACTCGATCACCGCGTAGATCGCGCCGTGATACGGGCTCCAGCTCGAGAGCTGGGGATCAAAGCCGTACGCCATCATGGTGACGGTATCGGTCTTGCCCTTCAGGGTCGGAAGCTTCGCGATCATGGACTGGGTCTCGGTGAGCTGATGCTTTCCGCCGTAAGGCATGACGACACTGCCGGCGCCGATGGACGCGTCGAACATCTCGACCAGACCTTTCTGCGAGCATACGTTCAGATCGCTCAGGGTCTTCAGCCAGGCATCCTTCACATCGCCCTTCTTCAGCGCTTCCCCGACCGCAGGGATCGAGGCGCGACGGAAGTAATCCGCCTTCTCGTCGGGCATCTCCACTTCCACCTGCGTCTCCTGATGTGCACCGTTCGTATCGAGGAAGGAACGCTTCAGATTGACGATGTCCTTACCTCTCCAGCTTAAGACCAGACGGGGCTCCTCGGTGACCACGGCCACGCAGATTGCTTCGAGGTTCTCCTCCGCCGCATATTTCAGAAATGCATCCACATCCTTCGGTGCCACGACCACGGCCATGCGCTCCTGGGACTCGGAGATCGCCAGCTCGGTTCCGTCGAGGCCCGCATATTTCTTGGGCACCTTGTCCAGGTCCACCTTTAGTCCGTCCGCCAGCTCTCCGATGGCCACGGAGACACCGCCGGCCCCGAAGTCATTGCACTTCTTGATCAGCCGGGTCACTTCGCTTCTGCGGAACAGTCTCTGGATCTTGCGCTCCGTGGGTGCATTTCCCTTCTGCACCTCCGCGCCGCAGGTCTCGATGGACTTGACATTGTGTGCCTTGGAGGAGCCGGTCGCTCCGCCGCAGCCGTCACGCCCGGTACGACCGCCGAGCAGAATGATGATATCGCCGGGATCGGAATTTTCCCGGATCACATTTTTCCTGGGAGCGGCGCCCATGACGGCACCGATCTCCATGCGCTTCGCCACATAGTCGGGATGGTAGATCTCCTTGACATAACCGGTCGCGAGGCCGATCTGGTTGCCGTAGGAGGAGTATCCGGCCGCCGCCGTGCGGACCAGCTTCTTCTGCGGAAGCTTGCCCTTCATGGTCTGCGATACGGGAACGGTGGGATCGGCAGCGCCGGTCACACGCATGGCCTGATAGACATAGCCTCTGCCGGAAAGGGGATCGCGGATCGCGCCGCCGAGGCAGGTGGCAGCGCCACCGAAAGGCTCGATCTCGGTCGGGTGATTGTGGGTCTCATTCTTGAAAAATACGAGCCACTCCTCGGTCTCCTTGTGATCGCCGTAATCCATCTCCACGGGAACCACGATCGAGCAGGCGTTGATCTCATCGGAAACCTCCTCGTCCTGCAGGCCGCCCTCGGCGCGGATCTTCTTCGCCGCGATGGTACCGAGGTCCATCAGACAGGAGAACTTGTCCGGACGGTTCGCGTACAGCTCCGCACGCGTCTTCCGGTAATCGGCAAAGCTCTTCTCAAAGGCTTCGCGGTAGAAGCCCTCATCAAAGGTCACCTTCGTCAGTTCCGTGGAGAAGGTGGTATGACGGCAGTGGTCGGACCAGTAGGTATCGAGCACGCGGATCTCGGTCATGGAAGGATCGCGCTTCTCATCGTCATGGAAATATTTCTGAATATGCAGGAAATCCTTGAAGGTCATCGCCAGACCCAGAGAGTCGTAAAGCTCCCGAAGCTGCTCCTCCTGCATGTCCTTAAAGCCGTCAAAGATCCGTACGTCCGCAGGCTCTTCGTAATTGGTCTGCAGCGTCTCCGGCTTGGTCAGATCCGTCTCGCGGGAGTCCACGGGGTTGATGCAATAGCTCTTGATCTGTTCGAACTGCGCATCGCTGATCTGTCCGCGGATCAGATAGGTGACAGCGGTATGGATCGTCGGGTTCTCGTTCTCATTGAGAAACTGAACGCACTGAACAGCGGAATCTGCTCTCTGATCGAACTGTCCGGGCAGAAATTCCACGGAAAAAACTCTGGTTCCGGCCGGGATCTCGATCTGCTCGAGATAATAATCATCCACAGGCGGCTCGGAGAAAACCGAAGTGCACGCGCGCTCAAATACCGCATCCGACAGATTCTCGACATCGTACCGGATCAGAATCCGCACCTCCTCGGCATCGATCCCGAGGTAATTCTTCAGCTCCTCATGCAGCTCTGCGGCCTTGACCGCAAAGGGACGTTTCTTTTCCACATAGATCCGTCTTACATTTCCCATTTCAAGGCTCCTTTTCCTGCTTTCCTTTCTGCTGTGACACAAAACGATCTGCTTCATGCGAACCATAAAACATCACCATAAATATTACATCCAGGCCCCCTGCCGCACAAGATTTTTCCTGTTGTCAAAAGTTCCAAAAAAATAGGCGGATATCTCATGTTATTGCAGCAAAAAAGCCTCAAAGAAGCATTCTCCCTTGAAGCTTTTTGTTTGCATCTATGAACTTATTCGTCCTCGAGGATCACACCCAGCGTGGAGAAGATGTAATCGATCTGCTGATCCACGGTATCGGCGGTGATTCCGATGGTCTGCGCCGAAATCTTCAGGCCCTCGAGCAGATACATGATATTGCGGGCCGCCTCGGGGCAGTTCTCACAATAGAATTCCTCGTTCTCGACACCGGTCTCGATCAGCTTCTCCAGCACCTTCACGGCGGATTCAAACTGCTTCTTCAACACATCGTCCTTGCGGGCCGGCTTGTTCTCGAAATAGAATTCGTAGCTTGCCTGCACCAGGGTATTTTTCTTGCGAAGGAGCTCCTTCTTCTGCTCCTGCAAAAACAGCAGCAGGATGTCCACACAGGTCGCATCCTCCGTGATCTTGCCGGAAAATACATCGTCGGTCTCCTCGCTCTCCGTGCGAAGCACTTCGAGGAAAATCTGATTGGTATTCTCAAAATACAGATACAGACCGCCGCGGCTGATATCACATGCCTCCACGATATCCTTCATCGTAACGCGCTTGTAGCCCTTCTCCACGAAGACCTCTCTGGCCTTCTCCAGAATGTACTGCTTCTTTCTGTTCGACTTGTCTCCCACTTCTCTACCTCCCTCACTTTTCCGAATGGTCCCAAAAATCAACGATCTCTTTGAACTGTTTCAGCACCAGGTAAAAAATCTGCTCCGAAACTCCCTCGCTCCAAAGCGTTGATTTGGTCCTGCCGCCCATAACATACTTGGATAAAATCCCGCGCAGGGTATCCCACTCCTTGTAATCGCAGGCCGCGATGATGGCCCGCTCCTGATCATGATTGGTGATGCGCTTGCGCGTATAGACGTACGGATAGTTGCGATCCATCAGCGGAGAATTCTGTGCCTCCCTGATGAAGTTCATAAGTGTCCCGTCGTACACCGGAAACGGAACCGAATTCTGTGACAGACCGTCGCCCGAATAGGTGCTCGCTACGGTCTTTTTCGAGGCTTCCTCAAGCCACGGAAGGTAGCGAAAAAGGGGGTTCAAAATCCGACGGTTTTCTTTCATTTTCCCCGGAAGGAATTCCTCTTCCCTCTCCATAGATACCTCCTGTTTCGACAAACGCGTCAGAAAAAATGCGTTCGGAATCTGACAAAAATGAGAACAAAATATGACACGAGCGTAATTATTTTATCATATTTCTGTAAAAAGTACAGTAAAACTTAAAAGTCCGTGCCGGTTTCTTCCCGAAATTTCCGAAGGATCGTTTCCGGATCCCGCTCAAGCTGTGCCAGAGACTCAAAGGATTCCAGAAAAAGCCGTTCCCGGTGATAGCGGTTATTCTCCTCCCGGTCCATGTAGGCCTTGAAATGATCCACCTGCCATACCACCAGATCCGGCAGGGTCAGCCCGGCCACCCGGTACTGTCCCCAAAAGCTCCCCGTGTCATGAAAATAGGCCAGCTCCCGCAGGAGCCCCTCGGAGGAAGCTACCTGCTCCCAGAGGTGCGCTCCGTACGCCTGCGGCTTGCCCGCCTTCTCGCACAGGTGCATCAGAAAGAGCTCTAAGGCCTCCATCGCCTCCTTCTGCTGTGCTGTCCAATTCTGATCCATCCTGACTCCTTTCTCCCGAAACCGGGCAGGTATCCGCTTGCCGGTCTTTTCCGCAAAAGAAAAAACCCGGATGCTATTGCACCCGGGTTCTCGCAGGGGAAGAGGGGATCGAACCCCCGTTAACGGTTTTGGAGACCGCCGCACTACCGCTGTACTATTCCCCTATATTCGCTGGCGACTGCGCGTCAACGAATGAGATTATAACATAGCCGGGTACCGGTGGCAAGAAAAATTTTAAAACGCTCTGTCCAGCGCCTCCTGCACATTGGCGACGCCGATGATCTGTATTTTGCTGCCCGCCCGGCAATCCGCCTCCACGCTCTTCGGAACGACGCAGATCTCAAAGCCCAGACGCTCCGCTTCGGCCACGCGCTGTCTGGCCATGGACACGCTCCGCACCTCACCTGAGAGACCGACCTCGCCGAATGCCACCATTTTTGGGCTTAGCGGCACATTGCGGAAGCTCGACAGGACCGTCAGCACGATCGCCAGGTCCAGCGCCGGCTCCTGCATCCGGATGCCGCCCGTGAGATTCACATACGCGTCGCAGTCACCGAGGTGGATCCCGCAGCGCTTTTCCAGCACGGCCATCAGGAGATTGACCCGGTTGAAGTCCGTCCCGTTGGCCTGCCGTCTCGGGATCCCGAAGCTGCTGCGGCAGACGAGGCTCTGAATCTCCAGAAGCAGCGGCCTCGTTCCCTCCATGGCACAGGCCACCACGGATCCGCTCGCCTCTTCCGGCCGTCCCTCGAGCATATATTCCGACGGGTTTGTCACCTGCCGGAGTCCGTCCTCACGCATCTCAAATACACCGATCTCATTGGTGGATCCGAAACGGTTCTTCACACCGCGCAGGATCCGGTAGGAAGCGTGACGGTCGCCCTCAAAATACAGCACCGTGTCCACCATGTGCTCGAGCACACGGGGACCGGCCACCGTTCCTTCCTTCGTCACATGGCCGACGATGAACATGGAGATCCCGAGTCCCTTCGCCAGCTGCATGAGCGCGCCGGTGGATTCCCGCACCTGGGAGACGCTCCCCGGGGCGGAAGAGATCGCTTCGTTGTACATGGTCTGGATGGAGTCGATCACGACGACTTCCGGTCTGCGTTCCCGGATCACCTCGCCGATCGCATCCAGATTCGTCTCGCACAGCACCAGCATCCGCTCATCGAAACTGCCGATCCGGTCCGCGCGCATCTTGATCTGCACCTGGGATTCCTCACCGGAGACATAGAGCACCGTGTGCCCGGCCTCCGACAGAAACCGGCACACCTGGAGCAGAAGGGTGGATTTGCCGATGCCGGGATCTCCGCCCACCAGCGTCATCGAGCCCTGAACGATACCGCCTCCGAGGACGCGGTCGAGCTCTCCGATCCCGGTGCCGATCCGGTCCTCCGATCGGATCTCCACCTTCGCGAGGATCTCGGGCACCGCTTTGGCTGCCTTCGCCTCCGAGACCGACCGGCCCGCGGACTTCATCGCCGGTGTCACGGTCTCCTCCACCATGGTGTTCCACTCCCGGCAGGCCGGGCACTGCCCGACCCACTTGGGAGATTCAAAGCCGCAGTTCTGACAGAAAAATACGACACTTGCTTTGGTTTTTGCCATAAGATCCTTACGCCTTCTTAACCTCTACGGTCACCTGATCCGTATTCGCCAGCTCCACGCTCACGGAAAGCTTGCCGCCGAGTCCGGTCTGAACGGCACCGGTGCTCTCGCCGTTTATAAAGATCTCATAGAGCATGTCCTCGCCCAGACCCAGCGTGATCTGCGCGTCCTGGTCGCCGGACACCTTGAAGGAAATGCCATCCTCCGTCTCGAGGAAATCCTCCACCTTCGTCCCGGGGACGGACTCATAGAGGAACAGTCCGTTCTTCTCGAGCTTGGTAATATCCTTGTAGGTCTTCACCTTGAGCAGATTTCCCTGATGGGGGAAGTCCTCCACCTTCTTCTTCTCGGGCAGAGTGAAATCACCGAAACCGATTTTGCCGCCATCTTCTGTCCAGAGCAATTCCGCCATTTCTTTAACCTCCAGTTTTATTTGTTGTTTTTATTTTTGACCTGAAAGGTCACCTTCTCGTTGGAATATCCGGCCGTCACGCGATCTCCGGGAGCAACGCGCCCGGCGAGGATCTCCTCGGCCAGCGCATCCTCCACCACCGACTGAATGGCCCTGCGCAACGGGCGGGCCCCCATCTTGCGGTCGGAATACTTGTCCACCAGATGCTTCTTCAGGGCTGCGGAAAGGGTGAGGCTGATCTCCATCTGGTCCTTGCAGCGCTTTGCGAGCTGCGACGCGAGCAGATCCACGATATCCTTCATATTTTCCGCGGAGAGCTGGTGGAAGACGATGATGTCATCGATACGGTTGATGAATTCGGGCTTGAAGGATTTTTTGACCTCCTCCATCACCTGCGATTTCATCTTGTCGTAATCCTTCTTCTCACTGGTCTCCGCCGCAAATCCCAGGTTCTTGGGATCCACGATGCGCTCCGCGCCGGCATTGGAGGTCATGATCAGAATGGTATTCTTGAAGCTTACCTTACGTCCCTTGGAATCCGTGATATGTCCGTCGTCGAGCACCTGCAGCAGGATATTGAACACGTCCGGATGTGCCTTCTCGATCTCATCGAAGAGCACGACGGAATACGGATGCTGGCGGATCTTATCCGTCAGCTGGCCGCCTTCCTCGAAGCCCACATAGCCCGGAGGCGAACCGATCATCTTGGAGACCGAATGGCCTTCCATATACTCCGACATATCCACACGGATCAGGGCATCCTCCGAACCGAACATCGCCTCCGCAAGCGCCTTGGACAGCTCTGTCTTGCCGACGCCGGTAGGTCCGAGGAACAGGAAGGATCCAATGGGACGCCGGGGATCCTTGAGACCCACACGGCCGCGGCGCATGGCCTTGGAGACCGATGTCACCGCCTCCTCCTGACCGATCACGCGCTTGTGCAGGATACTCTCGAGCCGCAGGAGTCTGCCGCTCTCCTTCTCTGCCAGCTTCGTCACCGGGATCTTGGTCCACATGGCGACGACTTTGGCCACATCTTCCTCTCCGATCTCGGCCGCGAATTCCTCGGCATGCTCGGCCTTATGCTTCTGCGCCTTCTCATATTTCTTCACCAGCACGCCCTGCTTCTGGCGCAGCTCATGTGCCTGCAGAAATGCCTCCATCCGGATGGAAAGCTCGATCTGGCGATCCAGCTTGTGGATCTGGGTCAGGAGATCTTTTTGCTTGTCCGGAAGATCCATGGCATGAAGCCGCGCGCCGGCCGCCGCCTCGTCGATCAGATCGATGGCCTTGTCGGGCAGATTCCGGTCGTTGATATAGCGCGCAGAGAGACGTACCGCCGCCTCGACGGCTTCGTCGGTGATGCGCACCTTGTGATGCTCCTCGTACTTGCACTTGATCCCCTGCAGGATACGGATGGCTTCCTCCTGATCGGGCTCCTCCACCGTCACCGGCTGGAAACGGCGCTCCAGGGCGGCATCCTTTTCGATGTATTTGCGATATTCCGCGATCGTCGTGGCGCCGATCAGCTGCAGCTCTCCTCTGGCGAGGGAGGGCTTCATGATATTGGAAGCGTCGATGGCACCCTCCGCGCCGCCGGCCCCGATGAGCGTATGGATCTCATCCATGAAAAGGATGACATTCCCGTCCTCGATCACTTCCCGGATCACGCGCTTGATGCGCTCCTCAAATTCTCCGCGGTACTTGCTGCCCGCCACCATCGCCGACAGATCCAGCGTGAGCAGGCGCTTATCCTTCATCGTCGGAGGCACATCCCCCGCTACGATCCGCTGTGCCAGACCTTCCACCACGGCCGTCTTGCCGACGCCCGGCTCTCCGATCAGGCAGGGATTGTTCTTGGTCCTGCGGCTCAGGATCTGCACGACCCGGCGCACCTCATCCACGCGGCCGATGACGGGATCAAGCTTGCCGTCCCGTGCCATCTGTGTCAGGTCGCGGCTGTACTGCGACAGCATGGAGGGCTTTCCTCCCCTGCCGGCGCTGCGGCTGCCGAGATCCTCCCGGGTCAGCGCGGGATCCTGCCCGATCGCCATCAGCGTATCGGCATAGATCTTCATCACATTCAGATTCAGGACCGAGCTCATGATGCGAAGAGCCGCATTATCCCCCTCGCGGATCAGGGCCAGGAGCAGATGCTCCGTCCCGGTCTCCTTCTGGCCGAAGCGCTCCGCCATGCGGTGGGAATCCGCGAGGATCGCGCGCGCACGCGGGGAATACTCTCCCTGATTCTTCGTATCCACCTTGGTATCGAAGGAGATCAGCTCCCGGATCATTTCCTCATACTGTTCCGGATTGAGTCCGTTCTCGATCAGCACCCGTCCCGCAATGCTATCCGGGACGGCCAACAGCCCTGCCAGCAGATGCTCGGAGCCCACATACCCGTTGTGATATTTCCGGGCGATCCTGGAGGCTTCGTAGAGTGCCTGCTGTGCAGTCTGGGTAAATTTCGCCTGCATACTTCCTATTCCTTTCCATTCTGCGGATGCTTCATCTCCGCGTCATACTCCCCATAGATCTCGTCGATCAGCCCGTGTACTTCCTGTCTGGAAATGCTCTTGCACATACTGCGCGCAAGCGCACCCTTCAGGCTCTCCTTCAGATCCTCCAGCGCCTTCGCATGGTCGAGATCCAGCGCGATCACCGCACCTTTGCGGCGGTCCACCTTCAGATATCCCTCCTGGCGGAGCACGGAATATGCCTTGTTGACCGTATGCATATTAATGCCGATCGTATCTGCCAGAGCCCGCACGCTCGGAAGCACATCCCCCTCCGAAAGCTGGGAAGTGGCGATCCCGAGGATGATCTGGTTGCAGAGCTGAAGATACAGGGCTTCATCACTGTTAAAATCTATTTCTATATACATAGACACCCCCTGTCTCTGTTATATCCATTGTATAACAGAGGATAGGGGGTGTCAATTTTTATTTCAGTTCATCATCATCCCATGTAAATACGCTGACATCAAACTCGTCATCGTCCTCATCCGCGAAATTCTTGGCTCTGGGTGCCTTGGCCTGCTGCTCGCGCGCCATCTGCTGATCCCGGAGCTGCTGCTCGCGCTCGCGATTTCTCGCCTGCTGCTCACGGCGTTCTCTGACGGAATGCTCCGGCTCTTCCCGGCGCTCCCGCACCGGACGCTCCGCGCCTTCCGGACGGGGTCTGCCTTCCGACGGTCTCTGCGCATTGCCGGCCTGTCCGCCGGGGCGGGACGTGCTCTGCACCTTCGCGCGGCGCTCGGCTCTGTCCTCGGGAGAGGCGTTAGGGGCGGGCTTACCGGCCGTCTCGGGTCTGCGGGGCTGCTGTCCCTGCGTACGGGTCGGTCTGTGCGGGTTCTGACCGCGTGTCTCGCTGCGTCTTGCGCTGTCCTTCTGTGCATCACGGAAGCGGATGGACTCCTCGAGGGTGCGGTATTTCATGAAGAAAAATCCGCCTGCCGCGATTCCGCCTGCCGCCAGAATGATCGTGATGACCATGATCACCTTCAGTCTGCTGTTCTTGGCCTTCAGCGTCTTGACCAGCGCTTCGTTCTGATTGATGTTTTCAAAGATCTGATCGATCTTGTACTGGAATCCGTTATTGTTGTCCAGAAGGTACCAGGAACCATCCTGCACGGAGGTGTCATAATCCTTGTAGATCACGCTCTCCGTCGGTTCTTCTGCCGGTGTCTCCGCAGGTTCCTCGGAAGGTGTCTCCGCAGGCTCTTCCGCAGGCTCTTCGGAATAAGGGGTCAGCTCCCCGGACAGGGTCAGGAAATCGGAACGGATATAGCCGTTGACCGTTGCGCCGCTCTGGGTGAAGGTGACAAAATACCACTCTCTGCTGTCACTGCCGGTCTTGGTTCCGCCTACGCTTACCTCGGTGCCCTGCGATACGGTGGCCATGATGGAACTGTCCGTGGAAGCATCCGCTCTCACGCGCACGGAGGTGCCGCCGGATACGGTCGCTGCGACCGGATTGACGGGGAATACGCCGTCCGTGGATACCGTTCCGCCGCCCGTGCTTCCGCCGGTACTGCCACCGGTGCTGCCGCCGTCGAGGGTCGGAGGAGTGGAGCCGTCCGTGATCGATACGAGATCCGAACGGATATAGCCCTTGGTGGAGCCGTCCACATAGATCTGATACCAGGTATATCCGTCACTGCCGGTCACCTGGCCGATGATGCTGATGGTATTGCCGCTCTGCACACTCGCGACGACCGATCCGTTGGTGTCTGCGGAGGAGCGGACATTCGCCGATGCCGCAATGACCTTTGCGGAGCTTTCCGCTTTACTGATCAGTGTGTTTTCGCGGCTTCCGATCACGAGAGCCAGAACAGCTGCCGTCATCAGTACCGCACGCAAGATTCCCGCTTTTCGAATTGTCTTTTTCATGTTCTTTCTTCCTTCCCCTTTAGGCTTCGTCTATGGCCTTGCCGATGTCATGTCGCATGTATTTATTGTCGAACTGTACCCATTCCGTTGCCTCGTATGCCTTTGCCCTGGCCTCCTTCAGATCCCGGCCCAGAGCGGTGATGCCCAGCACACGTCCGCCGTTCGTCACAATGCGTCCATCCGCGTCAAATTTCGTCCCGGCATGGAAGCAGAAGTAATCCTCTTTGCCTTCGAACGCTTCGAGTCCCGTAATCGGAAAACCCTTCTCGTATTTCACCGGATATCCGTCGCTGGCCAGCACCACACAGACGGCTGCGTTGTCCTCAAACTGCAGATCCACCTGGTCGAGCGTTCCGTCGATGCAGGCATTCACCACATCGATCATGTCATTCTTCATCCTCGGAAGCACCACCTGCGCCTCGGGATCCCCGAACCGTGCGTTGTACTCCAGCACACGCGGCCCCTTCGGCGTCAGCATCAGCCCGAAGAAGATCACGCCCTTGAAGGGACGTCCCTCCGCTGCCATGGCATCCACGGTCGGCTGATAGATGTACTTCCTGCAGAAAGCATCGACCTCGGCGGTATAGAACGGGCTCGGGGAAAAATTCCCCATGCCGCCGGTATTCAGTCCCTGATCGCCGTCCTTCGCCCGCTTGTGGTCCTGCGCGGAGGACATGATCTTGATCGTCTTGCCGTCCACATAGGACAGAACGCTGACCTCACGGCCGGTCATGAACTCTTCGATGACCATCCGGTTGCCGGCAGAGCCGAACTTCTTGTCCGTCATGATCGTATCGACGCCCGCCAGGGCCTCCTCGAGGGTATTGCAGATCAGCACGCCCTTGCCGAGGGCCAGTCCGTCCGCCTTCAGGACAATCGGAAATTCCGCCTTCGTCTTCAGATATTCCTTTGCCGCTTCCGCGTCATCAAAATTCTCATAGGCCGCGGTCGGGATGTTGTATTTCTTCATCAGATCCTTGGAAAAAGCCTTGCTGCCCTCAAGGATCGCCGCATTTTTTCGGGGACCGAATGCGCGGATACCCGCTGCTTCCAGCGCATCCACCAGACCTCCGACCAGAGGATCGTCCATCCCCACGATCACGAGATCGATCGATTTTTCTTTGGAAAAAGTGACAAGCTTGTCAAATTCCATTGCCCCGATGGGCACGCATTCCGCCAGGGCTGCGATGCCCGCATTGCCGGGTGCGCAGTAAATCTTGTCCACCTTCGGGCTCTTCGCCACACTGGTGGCAATGGCATGTTCTCTTCCGCCACTTCCTACGATCAGAACTTTCATACAATCTTCCTCTCCGGGCACAGGTCTTAGCCCTTGCGCCGTACTTTGCCGCCTTCGATGCTCAGTCGTCCGTTGGCAATATCATCGATCGCCTGCGGAAGCAGGATCCATTCCGCCTGCTCCATCACGCGCTTTTGCAGGATCTCGGGCGTGTCATCCTCCTCGACGGCCACCGCCTTCTGCGCGATGATCGGTCCTTCGTCCATGCCGGCGTTCACAAAATGCACCGTGGCTCCGGTGATCCTGACGCCGCGCTCCAGCGCCTTTTCGTGTACCTTCAGTCCGTAATATCCCACCCCGCAAAAGGACGGGATCAGGGACGGGTGAATGTTGATGATGCGTCCGTCGTAACGCTCGATCAGCTCCTCGGGGATCCGCACCAGGAAGCCCGCCAGCACGATCAGATCCGGCGAAAGTGCATCGATCTGTTCCAGGAGTGCACGGTGAAAATCCGCCCGCTCCGGGAAGGCCTTCGGAGAAATGCAGGTATGGAAGATCCCCGCCGCCTCCGCGCGGTCCAGGCTCTTCACGCCCGGATTGTTGGAAATGACACCGACGATCTCGGTACCTGTCACTCTGCCATCCCGCACGCCGTCGATGATGGCCTGCAGGTTCGTGCCGCCACCGCTGACCAACACTACGACTCTCAGCATATCACCACTCCCTTGTCACCTTCCTCAACGTAGCCGACGACATAGGCTTTCTCCCCGGCATCCTCGAGCGCTTTCAGGACCACATCCGTGACGGAGGATTCCACCGCCAGCACCATGCCGAGACCCATGTTGTAGGTATTGTACATCATCTGATCCTCGATGCCGCCGACCTGCTGCAGCAGACGGAAGATCGCAGGCACTTCGTAGCTGTCCCTGCGCACCACCGCGCGCACGCCATCCGGAAGCATTCTGGGAATATTCTCGTAGAAGCCGCCGCCCGTGATATGGCTGCAGCCCTTGATGCGGACGCCCGCATCCTTCACGGACTTCAGGGCCTTTACATAGATGCGGGTCGGGGTTAGAAGCGCCTCGCCCAGCGTGCAGCCGAGCTCGGAATACTGCGTATTCAGACTCTCCTCCGTCATCTCGAAGACCTTGCGCACGAGGCTGAACCCGTTGGAATGCACGCCGCTGGAAGCGATACCGATCAGCGTATCGCCGGGCTTAATATCCTCGCCGGTGATCAGATCCTTGCGATCCACCACGCCCACGGAAAAACCCGCAACATCATATTCGTCCTCGGGCATCAGTCCGGGATGCTCCGCGGTCTCTCCGCCGATCAGCGCACAGCCGGCCTGCTTGCAGCCTTCCGCCACGCCCTTGACGATATCCGCGATTTTTTCCGGAATATTCTTCCCGCACGCGATGTAATCCAGGAAAAATAAAGGCTCTCCGCCCGCGCAGGCTACATCGTTCACGCACATGGCCACCGCGTCGATCCCGATGGTATCATGCTTATCCATCAGAAAAGCGACTTTCAGTTTGGTTCCGACACCGTCGGTCCCGGACAGAAGAACCGGATCCTCCATGTCCTTGATCGCCTTCATGCTGAAGGCTCCGGAGAAGCCGCCCAGCCCTCCGAGTACTTCCGGACGAAGCGTCCCCTTCACGTGCTGCTTCATCAGCTCCACGCTGCGGTATCCCGCCTCGATGTCCACGCCGGACTGCTTATAATCCAATGCCATTTGACTTTCCTTCCCGCCTTGCGGCTTGCGCTTATTTCTCCAGGTATTTTTTGTATCCGATCTCCTTAAGCCGCGCGTCCTTCGCTTCCACCTGCTCCCGGAGCTTCGTGCTGTACGCTTTTAATCTGGTCAGCAACTCCGGATCGGAAACCGCAAGGATCTTGGCCGCCAGCAGACCCGCGTTCGCGCCGCCATTTATAGCGACCGTTGCCACGGGGATCCCGCTCGGCATCTGCACGATCGAATAGAGGGAATCTCTCCCTCCGAGACTCGTGGTATGCATCGGAATACCGATGACCGGCATCGGGAAGATCGCCGCGCACATGCCCGGCAGATGCGCCGCCATGCCCGCTCCCGCGATGATCACTTTGAAGCCCTTCTCCTCCGCGCTCTTCGCGTATTCGAAAAACACATCCGGCTCCCGGTGCGCGCTGATGATCGTCATCTCGTAAGGAACGCCCAGTTCCTCCAGAATATCGGCCGCCTTCGCCATCACCGGCAGATCGGAATCGCTTCCCATCACAATGCCTACTTTTGCCGTCTCGCTCATTTTGCCTGTTCCTTTCCCCCGGCGGGGTCTTCCCTACCGAAGACATTCTTTCCCATCATTATTTTTTATCTTACTAGAATCGAGGGGTCCTTGCAACTAGATTTAGTTATTTTCCCCCCGAAAAAAACTATATTTTGTAGAATCCGGCCGCAGGAGCCCCTCAGGTCGGGATCCAGAGCAAGAACCCGCACATGAGAAGCGCCAGCACATTCAGAACCGCGCCGATCACGGAAAAGGTGCGCAGGACATCCTCCTTGCGCAGGCCGATCAAGGCCAGCACCAGCCCCGCCAGCGAATAGAGCATGGCCAGAGCGATTCCGAACCCGTACCGACCCGTGACCGCCCCCTGCCGCGTGAAACTGCTGAAAGCGGCGTAGATCAGGCTCATGACGGAGATCGCGCCCAGGATCGTGGAAATATAAGCCACCGCAGGGTGCTTTTTGTTGGTGAACATGAGTCTGTTTTTCTTCAAGCTGCGCTCCTCTTTGCCGGAAAAAGGCAACCCCGCCCCGGCGAAGCTGCCCTTTCAATCAGAATATAATCTTCCCCTTCTCGCCCAGGAGCTTCGCCCCCGAGATGATCAGCAGGATGCCCGCGCCGATGCCGAGGACAATGGAAACAATCCCAAGCGCGATGTTCCAGCCGCCGGTTCCTCTCATGACCTTATAAACATGTTCGTCCATTTCTTAATCCTCCTTCCGGTTTCGTCCCGCCGCGTTAATCTCTGGCGCCGTACTGCTCATAATAAGCATCGATGGAAGCCTTCATGGCATCATCGATCAGCACACGACCGCCCACTGTCTTGTTGTACAGGTGCTCTAACACGTCCTGCATGGAGACGATCGCGTTCGTAGGGAAGCCGTATTTTTCACTGATCTCGCGAAGCGCGCTCCCATTTCCGGAAAGGCCCTTCTCCATACGGTTCAGGGACACGATCAGTCCGACAATCTCCACCTTCGCCTGCGACTGCAGGATCGGGAAGGTCTCCTCGATCGACTTGCCCGAGGTGGTGACATCCTCAATGATGACCACACGGTCACCGTCGCGGAGCTTGCTTCCGAGCAGAATGCCGACATCGCCGTGATCCTTGACCTCCTTGCGGTTGGAGCAGTAGCGGATCTCCTTCCCGTAGAGGCGGCTGTATGCGATGGCGGTGGCCACGCTGAGCGGGATCCCTTTGTACGCCGGTCCGAAGAGCACATCAAAATCATCTCCGTAATGCTCATGGATCGCCTGGGCATAATACTCACCCAGTTTCGAAAGCTGTGCTCCCGTGACATACGCTCCCGCGTTCATAAAAAAGGGCGATCTGCGACCGCTTTTCAGCGTGAAATCTCCGAACTTCAGCACATCGCAATCCACCATAAATTCAATAAATTCCTGCTTGTAGGCTTCCATTTTACTTCCTTTCCTCTGAAAATCTCTTCACCATTTTAACAATCTCCCCTTTCGATTTCAACCCTTTGAACCTGACGCAAATCATGCTATGATATTGCTTGATGTCGGAACCTGGAAAGGATCGTGGAAACGAAACAGTTTGCGTCATCACATTCCGATTTTCCGAAAAGGAGTTCACACATGATCAAGTCCGAAACCTCGGAGCTCAAAAAGCTCCTGACCCAGAAACGCTGCTCCATCACCCGGATCTGCGGCTGCTACGTGGACGGGGATAAAAACAAAAAAACCACCTTCGGCCATTCCTTTTTAAGCCTCCCCGAGGAGGAGATGTTCAAGTATTTCGAGATTCTGCGAAAGCCGCTCTCCGGCACCCTCGGCAAGAATTCGATCGATCTGCAGGTTACGGAGGATGCGGAGAAGCCGGGCGGACAGCAGGAATTTCTCATGCGCCTGCGCGCGAGCGGACTGAAGGACGACGCGCTCGTGGAGGAATATTTTGACCGTATCATCGCGTCCTACGAATTCGTCGGCAACTATCTGATCCTCGTCGTCCACGACGCGTATGACGTGCCGGGGCAGGCGCGCGACGGATTCGAGATGGAGGATGCCTCCGAGGAGGTCTACGAATACCTTCTGACGGTCCTGTGTCCGGTGAAGCTCTCCGATCCCGGACTCTCCTACGACCCGGTCACCAATGAATTCCACAATCGCACGCGCGACTGGATCGTGGATCTGCCGCTGAACGGATTTCTCTTCCCGGCCTTCAACGACCGCAGCGCCGATGTACACAGCATCCTTTACTATTCCAAGGATGCGGAGAATCTGGGCGAGGAATTTATCGACCGGATGCTCGGATGCCGGCGTCCCATGTCCGCCATCAGCCAGAAGGAGACCTTCCAGGCGCTGGTGGAGGAGACCCTCGGCGACGGATGCGAATTCGACCGGGTGAAGAATATTCACGAAAAAATGGGAGAGTTCATCGCCGATCATCAGGACGAGACACAGCCTCTGGTGCTGGACCGTGCGGAAGTGAAAAACATCTTTGCGTCCAGCGGCGTGGCGAATGACCGACTGGAAGATTTTGACCGTCATTATGACGTGAGTGTCGGAAGTGTGGGCGCGGATCCGGAGCTTCGGGTCAGCAATGTGTACAGTGCCCGGTCCTTCGATGTGAAGACCCCGGACGTTACGATCAAGGTAAAGCCCGACCGCACCGACCTCATCGATGAGGGAGAGGTGGACGGAAGACCCTGCCTGCTGATCGAATTAAACGGCGAAGTGGAAGTCAACGGAATCAATGTGAAAGCAAGGAGGAAACTGGAGGATGCATAAACTCGCACTATTTCTGGCGGAAGGATTCGAAGAGATCGAAGGGCTGACCGTGGTGGATGTCTGCAGACGCTGCGGGCTTGAGATCGATACCGTTTCCATCCATGACGGTGCTGATGTCCTCGGCTCCCACGGGATCCCGGTGCGGGCCGATCGGATTTTGAAGGAGATTTCTTTCGACGATTATGATATGCTGATCCTGCCGGGCGGCAAAAAGGGCACGGAGAATCTTGAGCGCTGTGAGCCGCTGAAGGAAGCGCTGAAGCATTTCGCCCACGAAGGAAAATACATCGGTGCCATCTGCGCGGCCCCCACCATCCTCGGTCACATGGGACTGCTCCGCGGACGCAAGGCTACCTGCTATCCCGGACTCGAGCACGAGCTCGAAGGGGCGATCATCTTCACGGACAACGGCGCAGTGACCGATCCCGGCGGAGATAAATACGACGCCAAATTCATCACCGGACGCGGCATGGGCAAGAGCATTGATTTTGCACTCGCCATCGCCACCGTCTTTGCCGGACCGGAGAAGGCATACCAGGTCGGCAAAGCCATTGTTTATTATGATTAAGGACAGTAAAGGAACAGTACGGTACCATGGAAATCGAACGTAAATTTTTAATTTCAAAGCTCCCGGAGAATCTGGAGCAGTACCAGTATCTCAGGATCGAACAGGCTTATCTGTGCACGAATCCCGTGATTCGGATCCGGCGCGAGGATGAAAATTATTATCTGACCTATAAGGGTTCCGGGCTGATGGCCCGCGAGGAAAGCAACCTCCCTCTGACCGCGGAAGGATACAATCATCTGCTGCTGAAAGCTGACGGTAATGTCATTTCGAAGCGCCGTTATCTGATCCCCCTGGTGAATCCCAAGGTGGTCGAAGGCTCTCCGCAGCCGCCGGACGGCTATACGCTGCTCATCGAGCTGGACATCTTCAACGACCCGTTCGCACCTCTGGTGATGGCGGAAGTGGAATTCGGAAGCAAGGAAGCAGCCGAGTCCTTCCTCCCTCCCGACTGGTTCGGCGAGGAGGTAACCTACGATACACGCTATCACAATTCGACCATGTCCATGATGGATCTGATCAAATCGGATCCGGAAACCTGAGGACGCCTCTTTTCGGAAGCCTCCGAAGGAAGACCTGTCAGCCGGCAAAAAACATCCCCGGAACCTGCTTTCTCTTTTTAGAGCAGCGTTCCGGGGATTTTCGTGCGGCTTTTTTCGCGTGGCAGCGGCCCGCGAGCCTTTATTTTGAGGATACCTTGCCGGTACGTCCGTAGACGCGGACCAGCTCCTTAAGCTCCTTCGCCAGCTCCGGGGTGAGATCCGCGCTGCGCAGTCTCCACTTCCAGTTCTGACCCAGTGTGGAAGGCAGATTCATGCGCGCCGAATTGTCCAGTCCCAGATAGTCCTGCATCGGGATGATGCAGGTGTCCGCACTGCTTCCCATGGCAAACCGGATGTAGGCCTTCGGAAGATCTTTGCGCTTTTCCACGCCCATGTATTTCATGGCATATTTCGCGTCCTTCGCGGAGAGATTCTTCACCGCCGTCACCAGGGTATCGTTGTCATGGGTGCCGGTATAGACGACATAGTTGCGGTCATAATTGTAAGGAATGTGCTCGCTGTTGCCGTAAGCCTCAAAGGCAAACTGCATGATCTTCATGCCGGGATAGCCGGTCTTCCTGACCAGACGGATGACGCTGTCGGTCATAAAGCCGAGGTCCTCCGCGATCACGGGGCGATCACCGAGCTCCTCCTTCACCTTTTTGAAGAGATCATAGCCGGGGCCCTTCTTCCACTTGCCGTTCACCGCCGTCTTGTCTCCGAAGGGAATCGACCAGTATTCATCGAATCCGCGGAAATGATCGATGCGCACGATGTCATAGAGATCAAAGCATGCCTTCAGGCGCTTCAGCCACCATTCATAGCCGGTCTTCTTATGCTGCTTCCAGGCGTAAAGCGGATTGCCCCAGAGCTGTCCCGTCTCGGAGAAGCAGTCGGGCGGGCAGCCGGCCACCGCTGTGGGATAGCCCTTTTCGTCGAGCTGGAAGAGCTCGGGATGCGCCCAGGTATCGGATCCGTCCGGAGATACATAGATGGGGATATCGCCCACGATCTGAATCCCCTTTTTGTTGGCATAGGCCTTCAGCTTCTTCCACTGCGTGAAAAAGAGGTACTGCTGGAACTTGTAGAAATCCATCTCCGTGGAAAGTTCTCTGCGGTATTTTTCCATCGCCTTCTTCCTGCGCAGACGAATGTCCTCGTCCCATTCGAGGTAGCTGACGCCGCCGAACTTATTCTTGATCGCCATGTAGAGGGCATAGTCCTCGAGCCATTCGCCGTTTTCCACCTGGAAGGAAAGGTAATCCGCATGATTCAGGAAGCCCTTGGCCTTCGCCCGCTCGAAAGCCTTCTTCAGGAGATCGAAGCGGGAGAGGTAGATTTTCTCATAATCGACATAGCCTGCGTTGTCACCCCAGTCACAGGCCTCGCACTCCTCTTTTTTCAGGAAGCCCTTGCGAACGAGTTCCTCCGGATCGATAAAATACGGATTGCCCGCAAAGGTCGAGAAGGACTGGTAAGGGGAATCGCCATAGCCGGTCGGCCCCAGCGGCAGGATCTGCCAGAGGCACTGTCCCGCTTTCTCCAGAAAGTCCACAAAGGCATACGCCTCCCGCCCGAAGGTTCCGATCCCGTACGGGGAAGGAAGGCTGGAAATGGGAAGCAGTATTCCGGCTCTTCTCGTGTGCAACTCAAGTTTCTTCATGTTTGGGGTCCTCCTCTGCCATGAGACCTGCGGCTACCATATTTTCAATGGCAACATTCTCTTCTTTCATCTTCTGTTTCAGATCAAATTTATCCCGGTACATCATCTTGTCCGCACGCCTGCTCGTATCGGCGATATCATAGTCGATACGGACATCGTACATCTCATATCCGCAGGCGATCTGCATCACGATATCCTGCGAATGACGATTCCAATCCGCGCTCTCTTCCCGCAGCTCCGCCACCAGCTCCCGCACTTTTTCCAGACGCACATCATGCAGCAGGCAGCAAAATTCGTCTCCGCCCATGCGGTAGATGCTTCCGTAGAGTCCGAAGGTCTCGCGGATCAGGCGGGCACTCTCGCTGATATAAACATCTCCGCGATCATGTCCGAGCTTATCGTTGCACGCCTTGAGATTGTTCAGGTCAAAAGCAACGACGATGCAGCCTTCTTTGCGAAATTCCGGCGATCCGGTATCGTAGGCGTAGGCCGCGCGGTTCATCACGCCGGTCAGCTGGTCATGGAAAGCGATTCGTTCGAAGGACACCGCCTTGTCGCCCACATCCACCAGGTGCTGCATCTGCCGCAGCATACTCATCCCGAGGAATAAAATAAAGAGCAAAAATCCAAGGGCCGTTCCGACACGCGGAAGGTCCGGCTCAATATAATAAACCAGAATATCCGTCAGCGCGCCGACAAAGCAGCACAGGATCCCTACGACCACCCATTTGGTAAAGGTCTCATCCTTGTGTTCTCTTCTTTCCAGGAAAAGCATGCGGATCAGACATACAATGGTGACCACGATCTGCAGATGCGTCAGCGCCAGTGTCTGGCGGAGCTGAAGGATCCTCATGAGCTGGGTCAGGATCACAAACCCCAGACAGCCTATGTCAAAGCTGCATACGATTTGGGTAAAGCGATCGTTCCGATCCGGAAGCAGCTCCCGGAAGCACAGCAGGAGCGAGAGCGGCAGAGACGCCAGGAGCATGAAAACGAACGCAGCCGCAGGCACCGGATTGATCCCGAGGATCGTGAACGCATTTTGCTCCATCACACCCCAGGTACCGAGTTCCATGGAAAAGACGCCGAGGAGCGCCACGGCGACATTGCGCTTCTGATTGCGAAAAAGCGGACTGGTGATCAGAAAGATCAGTCCCAAAAAGCCGATCATGGCAAAGAGAACCATGGAGGGAGTTCCCGCGGTGCTGATCGCATCGATGATCTCCGATTCTTCTCCGAAATAAAAAACGATGTTATCTCCGATGACCTGCCTGTACAACGGGATGACAAGGATATCCAGCTGCTTTCCTTCATAGCCGTGCAGGGAGATCATATTCCATACATGTCCCGTGCTGTATCCGTGCGTGCCGGCGGGATCCAGTTCCATCTCATAGAGACATTCCCCATCGGCGTACACCTGCACATTGGAATGCTTGGTAAAAAACACCAGATGGGAGCTCTCTGCCATGGACCATCCAGAGTCCAGAATATATCGATCGGCAATGCCGACCGGATAGGACGTACTCTCCACCTGATCTGCTTTCAGATCCGTCCGCACCGTATAGGTTCCGTGATCGGTAGCGTTCTGAATCCGCAGCCTGCCTCCGATGGTCAGAAGAAACGTGATGCCCAGGATCACCAGCAGGATACCCATGTATATTTTTACAGTTACTTTGCTGTCAACCATCGATATCTTCCTTTCATCTTTGTATCTTACAATATCCTCGGGCAGTTTTCAAGAAATATTGGAAATCGTTTTCCTAAAAATTGACAAAATTTTTCCTCTTGGATATAATAGGAAAGCTCGCGGATATGATGAAACTGGTAGACATGCAAGATTTAGGTTCTTGTGCCGCAAGGCGTGCAGGTTCAAGTCCTGTTATCCGCATGGGAAGTCCCCTTATTTTCTTTTGATTTTTTTCCATTTTTTATTGACACCGCGGGGGGAATTGGGTACAATACTCGTTGTCGGTTTTGCGAGCAGACTGCGTGTCCGTAGCTCAGCTGGATAGAGCAACGGCCTTCTAAGCCGTGGGTCGGGGGTTCGAATCCCTTCGGGCACATT
>JAFYEE010000035.1 GCA_017544405.1 Lachnospiraceae bacterium | reverse complement strand
GGCGTTCTCGCCGTCGATGACCTGGATCGTATAGTAAAGCGTCGCGCCGTCGTAGGTATAATAGTTGACCGTGTGCGTGACCACGTCCTGTGCCACATACTGGGCGATGGTGTCGATATCCGCCGTGACATTGGTCAGGATCTGATCCCAGCCGGTGAAGGTGTAGCCTTCTCGCTCGGGTCCCATGATGTAAGGCGCGTTCTCGCCGTCCTTCACCTCATAGACCTGGAAGACATAGAGTCCGTCGTAGGTGTAGTAGGTGACGGTATGCGTGGTATCCGCTTCGACATAGAGTGCGATGGTGCTCAGGTCGGACTGGATATTGGACAGATCCTTGTCCCAGCCGGTAAATACATAGCCGTCACGGGCCGGTCCGGCGATATCCGGAGCGGTGCCGCCCGCTTCTACCAGGGCTGTGTAGTACAGCGAGGTTCCGTCGTAATTGTAATAGCTGACGGTGTAGGTCGAAACGCCGGCCGTCGCGTAGGTCGCGTAGGTCTCGAGGTCGTTGGAGACAGCCGTGATCGGACGGTCCCAACCGGTGAACTCGTACCCGTCTCTCGTCGGATTCGGCGCATAGATCGTTGCGTCGCTTCCTCTGGGCACCTTCACGGTACTCAGCTCGGTTCCGTCATAGTCAAAGAATTTGATCGTAACGGTATCCTCGGAATACTTTGCGAAGCAGTTCAGATCCGAGGTGACGTTCTCGTAGGAAGGATTCCAGCCGATGAAGAGGCTTCCGGTCTTGCCGTGGGCTGCGGGCGGGATCGCATCCTTGCCTTCGAGCACGGTCTGGGTATCCACGATGACCATGTCATCGGGTGAAGCGTCGGTGTAGTCCCAGAAGACCACATTGTAGCTCGCGGGCAGCTCGGATACCGTATAGCCCTGGAGCTTTGCGTAATTGTAAAAAGTCGAATTGGCCGGTGCGAAGACTTCCACATTCGCATTGTTCGTGTGATCCGAGGAATCGTGGATGCCGTCGTAGCCGGTGGAGGTCATATGGTCAAAAGCGTTCGGTGCGTAGAGAATGTTGCCGTTATTGACCTCGAGGTCGACCAGAGACGTTCCGTCAAAGGCATAATTGCCGATGGTACCGCAGGTCGTCGGCAGGATCACGGTGGCTATATCGGTCGCATCCTTGAAGGTAAAGTCCGGAACCGCGCCGATGCTGCTTCCGGACAGATCGATGCCGGTCAGCGGCGTATTGGCAAAGGCCTCCTGGCTGAGCGTGTTAACGCCCGCGACATCCGCGTTGCGGATGTTCTTGGACGCTCTGCCCGGCAGGGACTGGATCAGGGTGCTCTTGTCGGAATTGTAAATGATCGAATTCTCGCAGGTAAAGCTGCCGCTGCCGTTGAAGTTCACATCCGAGAGCTTCTCACAGCCCCAGAACGGTGCAGCTGACATCTGTGTCAGATTGGACGAGAAGGTAGCGGACGAGAGGTTCGCATCATTCTCAAAGGCGTGGTAACCGAGCTCCTTCGCCTGCAGGTCCACGGAAGCGAGACTGGTGCAGTTGCCGAACGCCCGGTCTCCGACCCTGCCGATCGGTGCGGATCCGCTGACGCCGGTGAGGCCGGTACATCCGAAAAATGCACCGTCGGGCACATTGATCGCATCCGTCCCGGCGAAGGTGACACTCGTCAGATACGGGCATCCCGCAAAATCACTCTTGTCAAAATCCATGGCGATATCCGTCGCCCAGAAACCGGTATTGCCGGCCTCATAAGCGCCGCTGTTGATATCCACGGTGTGGTGCGTATGCGTATTGTCCGCGGAATCGATCGTGCCGGTGACCTGGTAGTCCACCTCCACATCGGTGAGGCCGTAGATGATGACGCCCATGGCGTCAGCGGCGGTGCTCACCTTCGTCTTGAACAGGCCATCCTTGATCGCGCCGACACCGGTGGGGATCGTCAGATTGTCCATCGCGTGGATGAAGGAAAGCTGTTCCTCGGTATAGGAGGATTCCGGTGCATTCGAAGCGAACAGGGCCAGAGCGCCGGTGGCGGAATTTCTCTGGGAATCCGTCATATACGGGGTATTGGCCGCTACCGTGTAATCATGGATCGTGCTCTTGGTCGGGAAGTTCACCAGCTCCGCGCAATCCTTCGTCTGGTTGTAGGTTACCTCCAGACAGGTCGGCCATCCGCTGTAGACGATCGGATAGCTGATCGCCTGATCGCCGTGGTTGTATTTTCCGCGCTGGCTCATGGCGTACATGTAGGGCGTCGAGTCCGCGGAGATCGTCGTGATAAAGTGCAGCTTGACCTTCGGTGAGTTCGGATCGTACGGATAATCCGGATCGGAAGGATCAGCGACCGCAGGATACGTGGGCGGCACCTGGGCAGCCGACAGTCCGTCCGGACAGTTGTTGGCATGAAGCGTCACGGCCTGCGTGCGGAAGGCTTCGTCCCCGATGGAGACGGAGTCGTTCTTGAATGTGACCATGCTGACATTGTGGCAGCCCTTGAACGCACCGTTGCCGATCCGCGTGATACTCTCGGGCAGGGTGATGGTCTCAAGATTACATTTATTGGCAAACGCATTGTCCGTGATGGTGACAATATGGTAAGGACCGATATTCGCCGGGAATACGAGGGTCTTGACCACGGCGGAGGTCTCGTCGAACTTCGCCTGCAGGAGCTCATTGCTGCTGTTGACCTGGAAGATCACGGTGCCTTCGGTCGGGCTTCCCTTTACGGCCTTCTCATAGACATCATAGCCGTTGAATTTGTAGGCGAAGCTGTCATATTCATCGAGGAGCACCTCATTGTGATTGTCGTCATACTCATACTTCTGGTAGGTATTGTTCCTGCACAGGGAATGCAGATTGGCCAGGGACGAAAGAGTCGTCTCGGGGTAGGGCTGCGGCGCAGGCCCCGCAAAATAGAAGGTCGCGGGCACGCTCATCAGGAAATCCTGAAGGGTATAGTCCACCTTGGAGCCCGTGGACGTGACGGCATCGCGGAAGGAAGCCGATGCGTTGGTCACGGTGATATTCTGCAGGGAATAGCACCCCTGGAACATACTGATATCGATCTGATTGTCCGTGATCTGCTCGGGCAGCACGACACTCGACAGCGCTTCGCATCCCTGGAACACGTAATAGCCGATCCGGCTGAGGGAGGTCAGCGTATTGGAGGACTCTCCGCCCAGCATATCCAGACTGCTGAGCTTGGTGCATCCCAAAAACGCTCCGTCACAGATGGTGCTTACCGAACGCGGCACGACAAAGCTCGTCAGGGATCCGCAGTTGCGGAAGGCTTCCCGGCCGATGGTGGATACGGACTGCTTCGGTACACTGACCTCGGACAGCGAGATGCAGTTCATAAACGCACGGTCCTCGATGGTAGCCAGCGCGTTACCGGAGGAATATTTCTGCAGACCGGACACCCCGTAAAAGGCATAGCATCCGATGCCCTGGAAATCATCGCCGGTGTTGAGCGTGACGATATTCTGGCTCTTGTCACCGACAAAGACGCCCTGGGTCGGGCCGTTTTTGTCATCCACGATACCGCCGAGCACCCAGCCCTTCGTAGCGTCGGTGGTCAGGAACTGCTTCCCGATCCAGGCCACGGTCGCCTTGATGCGGTAATGCTCAAGCGGGTTGGTCGTATCGCCGACCTTCATGCGCTTGGTATCATCGCTGAAGTTGCCGTCCGTATAGAAGAACAGCTCCTCATCATTGATCGTCGACCAGGTGTCATAAGCCGTGGAATAGCACGGCAGATAGGTATAGTTGTAGGTGGTGACCAGATAGATCTGCTCTCCGTTCTCATCGGTCTTGAGCGCGCCGTTTTCCACCGCGGGCTCCCCGTTGATCACGATGCGCACGGAGGTTCTGTAATCAAAATTGTTCAGCCCGATGACCGTATTGGCATCCGACGCATGCGTGGTCTGGTACTCAGCCCAGGCGGTGGCGTTCATCTCGGTCGACGTACTGGTCTCCGTCCGGTAATACAGGAAATTGCCGTCCGCAGCGACGGCGCACAGGGTACCGTCGGCCTGGCGGTACATCTTGTAAGTGTCGAGCGTGTCGGGGATCGTCAGCGTGTTGTTCGGCAGATCTCCCAGATTGTTATAGCCGAGGATCATGGCAAAACGCTTGCCGGCCGAATCGTAATATCCATCCTTGTCCACGTAGGCGAACTGGAACCGGCTGTCACTGGTCGTATAGATCGGGACATCGGGATTGACATAATCATTCGGGGTGCTCTGGCTTCTCGCATAGGGAACGGACGAGCCGATCTGCGCATAAGCGGGATCCTTGGTGATGCCGGGCTCCATACCGCCGTCCGCACCGCCGGTGTAGGTCGTGGTCTCATATTTTGTCACAGGCTGCGTATAGGTGGAGGTATCTGCCTGCGCTTCGCCGCCCCGATAGGAGGATGTGGGAATCGCGGCCACGACAACACTGGACGCCAGGAACAGCGCTCCCAGTGTCCTTCTCACCTGTTTCTTCATTACCCTTTTCTTTTTAGCCATTTTAATTCCTCTTCTTCGCCACAACGACGAACCTTCCGTTCTCCTCCTCGTAATCGCAGGTGGAAAGCGTCAGCAGATGGTCACCGTACACGGCGGTCACACCGGTATCGTAGAGCGCCAGATCTGCCATCTCCCGCATGTAGGAATCGAACTCCACTTCGCTGTAAGCCTCGTAGAACTGATAATACTTGAAGGCCACCGAATCCACGGTATCGAGATGGGACCGGAAGACATACATGATGTCATAGGTTCCCTTCTCATAGATTGTATCGAAGGAAATGGTGGGATGCTTTTGCCAGAACTTCTCATCCTCGTACTTGTCGAGCTTGCCGAACATGGCGCCGCTCTTCATGTGGTGTCCGTAGATGATGAGATTCGTACCCGGCGTCGCCGCATCACAGTTCGCATCCATAAAGAGCGTCCCGTTGCGGTTCTCCTTCCCGTCAAAGCTGTGGGTAAGGTACCAGGTATTCGCACCCGGGTTATCCAGGCCTAACTGCATGACAGGAAGACCCTCGTCAGATACTATATCGTCAATTTTGATCCATCCGATTAGGTTTCTATTCTTTTTTAATAAATCTTCATACTCCGGCAGGACATCGGGCAGGGACGTATCCACTTCATCGAGCGTCACCGTGGCATATTGCTCCTCTTCCTGCGCCGCTCCGTTCTTGCCGGGATGGCCGCCGAGGGCATCCTCCTCCGCGTTTTGCTTGATCCCGCTGAGCATGGCAAAGGTCTGGGAATTGCGGTAGTCGAGATAATAGTACAGGCCGACGTATCCAACGCAAAGTACCGCCACCGCGGTGCTGATCCACAGGATCAGCTTGCGGCGACGTTCTCTCGCCTGAAGGATCTGCCGCGCACCGGCCTCGACCGACGGGTCTGCGGGTGCCTTGCTTTCGGCTCCGCCTCCGCGTCCGGCCGCTTCGCCTTCTCCCCGCGCATTGCGCCGGGCCGTCACTTCACGTCCTGCTGCGCCGCTCTTACCGCCTCTGCCGGCGCTCGCCCGGTCCGCGCGTTCGCGCTTGGTGATGAGGTCTCCGAGCTCCTCCGCGAAGTCGTCTCCCAGAAGCGTGTTAAATCGTATTTTTTTCTTAAGTATGTCCGCGCGAAGGCTTTTCAGCTGCTCCGTCGTCATCGTATGCGTCCGCTCCCGGAGCTTGTCGATGACCGTCTTATCCTGCTCCGCCAGCTTGTAATCCGCGGCGGTCCGGAACTGTCTGCCCTCAACGATATAAACCTTATCTGCCATCCGTCAAACCGATCCATTCAAAAATTGCGCACTAACCCCTCGGTCTGCATACAGTATTATTTTACTATATCTTGACAGATATGCAAGACGCAAATCAAGATGTGGTAGTTTTCCGGAAGATGCCTCTCCGGAAGAGGATCACGTTCATCACGGCGAAGAAAAGGACGAAAATGACGAGGGTCAGCACCGGCTCCTTCGGTGCCAGCGTGGCCAGCAGCATCAGCGGAAATCCGAAGATCATCGCGGGGATGTTCTGGTAGACGATATTCTCCACCGCCGCCGACTCCAGATTCCGGTCCACCTCGCGCAGAAGCACCATGCCGGTGCTGGCCGTTCCGGTGAGCATGCCGAACATCATCATAAACTCCTGCTCCGCATACGCAGGGAAGAGCTTTCTGGCCACAAAATAGAGATAATAATACGTCACAAGCGCGCCCACCGCACAGATCAGGATCAGCACGGGAAGGTACTGAAGCACCACCTCCATGCGGATCGCGGCGATACCGGCCACGATCATCAGATCAAAGCAAAAGCCGGAGATACGCTTCATCAGGAAGGGATTGATGTACTCGCGGTGCACGAGTCCGAACTTGCGGGATTTTCCCAGAAGTACCGTGATCAGTGTCGCCACGAGGACACCGATGAGGAAATTGAACCCGTAGAGGACGGACTTAAGTCCGCCCACCAGATTCCCGAGGGCAAAGATGAGCAGATAGCTGATAAAGTAGGTCATAAAGACCAGGGCCAGCTGGACCGTCATCTTGTCCATGGTGCCGTTCATCGGGATCTCATCGGCTTTCTGCACATCCGCGGTGGAAAGCTGCTCTGCCGCCGGTTCCCGGTCCTCCCTGCGGATCAGTCCCCTGCGCGCCAGGAGATTCAGATGGAGGACGCCGCCGAAGGCCGCCACGAGAAAGCCCACCGCCGCCACGGTGAGGCCAAAGGTTTTGCCTCCGACAAACCCGTAATCGTTCTCATAAATGGTTCCGTAATTGAGCGCCTGCCCGGTCCCCTGTCCGAAGCCGAAGGGAAGGAGGATCCCCGCCGCAGAGAAGAATCCTTTGATCCCCAGCGCGATCAGGATCGTCAGTCCCATGCCCAGGATCCCCTGGAGCAGATAGGTGGCGACCGTCGTGACACCCGTGTCAAAAATCTCCCTCTCCCGCTCTCTGCCGAGCTTATCGCGCCCCGGCCGGAAGGTGGTGGCGATGAATCCCAGCGCCAGGAAATGATAGGTGATCACCTCGGAGGCCGCGATCCCGTTGCCGTTGTAGAAGGCAGTCTCCAGAAGGTGCGTACCGGTGGCCCGGTGCCAGATCTGGCTTAAGATAAGCAGGATCAAGCCGCCCAGCACGGAAGTCGGGATCAGGCTGATCCGAAGCAGACGGATCTTGCGCTTCAGAAGGTTCGCGACAAGAAGCGCGATCAGATTGATGGTCCCCCACACGTTATAATCCCAGAAATTCTGCATCTTCTCCCCCTTTATTTCTCCCCTTCCAAAGGTAGAAAATATTCACATATTTCAGCGCATTGAAACGCACGTCACCGCGTATCTGGTAGATCTCATCGCCGGCCTCCCGGGCCCCTTCCCCTTCGCCGGACGCCTTCTCATGGTAGTAGATATTGAGCTTATTGTGCCCCATACAGCTGAGGGCCTGGATCTGCGCAAAAGGAAATACGATCTTTCCTTCCGCTCCCGTTCCGATCTCGATCCGGTCTCCGAAAAGCGACACAGGTGTCTTCTTTGCGCTCCGTTCCTTCCTGCGATAGGGGATCACACGGAAAAACCGGGCCGTATCCGTATACATGGCCTCGTCCTGATAGACCGTAAGGTCCAGCGTGCGGACGAAGGCTTCCTGTGCTTCATACCATTCGGCCGCATTATGATACGGGAATCCGGGCTGCCCTGCACTCTCCGCAGAGACGGAGGTGATCTGCTTGTCCGCGCCGTAGCGGATCGTCAGCCCGCATGTTGCGCAGGAGGCTCTCTCCCCACGGCTGCGCCAGGTGGTCAGTCCGCAGACCGGACAGGTATAGAAAGCACGCTCTAAGTATTCCGCGGACCGGAGGCTCCCATGATCGCCGTCGGGCTCTCTCTCATCGACATAGAGCGCCTCGCGGATCTGCCGGTACAGCTCCTCAAAGGAAAGGGCCGCGACCTGCTCCGGCTCCAGGATCTCGCTCACATACCCCCGTACCCGGCCGCGCCGCGTGACATCGCTCCAGCGGGGCTCCGCGCCGTACCCTCCCTCGATCCGGAAGAAGACGACCGGGAGCTTTAATTTCTGCACCAGCGTCACGACAGAGTCCCGGATATGTCCGGTCCGCCCGCTGTAGGTGCGGTTTCCCTCCGGTGCGATGGCGATACTGCCGCCCTCCTTCGCCACCTGCATCATATGCATGACCGCGCGCACATCCCGCCCCGATTTTTTGATCGGGATCGGTGCCTCGGCGAAGCGCAGCAGATTCGACCAGGCGCCCATACTGAAGATGTCCTCCGTCGCGACATAATAGATCGGATGTGGGAAGCTGAGCGCCACGAAGAACTGATCGTAGGGGGTCTGGTGATTGTACAGGATCAGGTACTGCCGCTCCGGGTTCGGGACAGGCTCCGGCCGGAAACCGTAACGGCTTTTGCACATCCGGGTGACGATGGGACGCGCGAGAGCAGTGATCACCCGGTGACGCCTGCGCACCCAGGGCTTTCGCTTCGTATTCTTTTTTCCGCTTGCGCGCTGCCTGCCCGTCATAGATTCCTCATCT
The DNA here is from genome assembly GCA_017544405.1 of Lachnospiraceae bacterium. Taxonomy (GTDB): domain Bacteria; phylum Bacillota; class Clostridia; order Lachnospirales; family Lachnospiraceae; genus AC2028. The sequence goes on along the minus strand of JAFYEE010000035.1, from coordinate 3,502 downwards.
TACCTAAAAGAAGCCCGGACAAAACCTTCCGGGCTTCTGAAACGATTTACTTAACTACGATATTGACCAGACGGCCGGGGACAAAGATCTCCTTCACCACGGTGCCGGTGATTTTCTCTGCAGCTGCTTCCTTCGCCAGGGCGATCGCCGTATCCTTGTCGACATCCTTCGGCGCCTGGATCGTCGCGCGGAGCTTGCCGTTCACCTGAACCGCAAGCGTAATGGTATCTTCGATCGTCTTCTCCTCGGAGTACTCGGGCCACTGCGCGTTGTAGACACGGCCCTCGAAGCCGGACAGGCTCCAGAGCTCCTCGGTGATATGGGGCGCGACCGGATTGAGCAGAAGCAGGAAGGTGCGATACTCCGCCTTCGTGACACTGCCCTTCTTGTAGAATTCATTGATCAGGGACATGAGTGCGGCGATGGCGGTATTGTACTTCAGGGTCTCGAAATCGCCGCTGACCTTCTTGATGGTCTGGTGCATCTTTGCCTCGAGATCGGCGCTGTAGGTATCGCCGTCCGTGACCATATCCTGCAGCTTCCAGACTCTCTCGAGGAATCTCCGGCAGCCCTTGACGCCGTCCTCGCTCCAGGACGCAGCCTGATCAAACGCACCGATGAACATCTCATAGGTGCGCAGCGTATCTGCGCCGTAGTCGCGGACGATGTCATCGGGATTGACGACATTGCCGCGGGACTTGGACATCTTCTCGCCGTTCTCTCCCAGGATCATGCCGTGGCTGGTGCGCTTTGCATAAGGCTCGGGGCAGGGCACCACACCCTGGTCGTACAGGAAACGGTGCCAGAATCTCGAATACAGCAGGTGAAGCGTGGTATGCTCCATGCCTCCGTTGTACCAGTCGACGGGCATCCAGTATTTCAGAGCTTCCTTGCTTGCAAGGGCCTTGTCATTGGTCGGATCGGTATAGCGCAGGAAGTACCAGGAGGAACCGGCCCACTGCGGCATGGTATCGGTCTCGCGCTTTGCAGGGCCGCCGCACTTCGGGCACTTCACGTTCACCCAGGAATCCATCGCAGCCAACGGAGATTCTCCGTTGTCGGTGGGCATGTAGCTGTCCACCTCGGGAAGCTCCAGCGGCAGATCCTCTTCCTTCAGAGGTACATAGCCGCAGCAGTCGCAGTGGATGATGGGAATCGGCTCGCCCCAGTATCTCTGGCGGGAAAATACCCAGTCACGCAGCTTGTAATTGACCTTCGCATGGCCGATCTTCCGGCTCTCGAGGAATTCGGTAATCTTCTCCTTCGCCTCGGCGACGCTGAGGCCGTTCAGGAATCCGGAATTGACCAGCGTGCCGGTCGCCACAACGGTAAAGGCCGCTTCGGTCACGGGCACGGGGCTTCCGCCGACCACCTCGATGATGGGCAGGCCGAATTTTTTCGCGAATTCCCAGTCTCTGTCATCGTGCGCGGGCACGGCCATGATGGCACCGGTACCGTAGCTCATCAGGACATAATCGGAGATCCAGATGGGAATCTCGGTATCGTTTACGGGATTGACCGCGCGCAGGCCCTTGAGCTCTACGCCCGTCTTGTCCTTGGCCAGCTCGCTGCGCTCGAAATCGGACTTCTTGGCCGCTTCCTCACGGTATGCGACGACCTCGTCCCAGTTCGAGATAGCGTCCTTGTACTTGTCAATGTAGGGATGCTCGGGGCTCATGACCATGTAGGTCGCGCCGAACAGCGTATCCGGACGCGTGGTATAGACGGTCAGCTTATCTTCCTTGCCCGCCAGCGTAAAATCGACCTCGGCGCCTCTGCTCTTGCCGATCCAGTTCTTCTGCTGCGTCGCGATCCGCTCGACGTAATCGACGCTGTCCAAGCCCTCGATCAGCTTGTCCGCGTATTCGGTGATCTTCAGCATCCACTGGCTCTTGACCTTGCGGACGACCGGGCTTCCGCAGCGCTCACAGACGCCGTTTACCACCTCTTCATTGGCCAGGCCGACCTTACAGGAGGTACACCAGTTGATGGGCATCTCACTCTTGTAGGCAAGTCCCGCATTGAAAAGCTTCAGGAAGATCCACTGGGTCCAGTGATAGTACCCGGGATCGGTCGTATTGATCTCGCGGTCCCAGTCGAAGGAATACCCCAGGGAATGGAGCTGCGCCTTGAAACGGGCGACATTGTTCTTCGTGACGATCCTGGGATGGATCTTGTTCTTGATCGCGTAATTCTCCGTGGGCAGACCGAACGCATCCCAGCCCATCGGATAGAGTACGTTATATCCCTGCAGGCGGCGCTTGCGCGCTACAATGTCCAGCGCGGTGTAAGGTCTGGGGTGCCCTACATGGAGGCCCTGTCCGCTGGGATAGGGGAATTCCACCAGCGCGTAATACTTGGGTTTGCTGAAATCATCGGAGGTCTTGAACGCTTTCTCATCGTCCCAGATCTTCTGCCATTTCGGCTCTACCTCGTGATGATTGTAAAGTTCTGCCATGATTCCAAATCTCCTTCTGCTTGTTTTCTTCAACAACAGATTCCATTGTAAAATAATCCGAACCTGTTTTCAATCCTTATCTTCTACGGTGTAGAGAACGTTGCGCCCGCCGCACAGCTCCGTATCCAGGTCGAGGAGGATATAGTCGCCCTCCGAGGCATCTGCGGTGCTCTGCGGGTCTGCCTCCGCCCGCAGGATCCCGATCGCGATCCGGTATCCGGTCATCTCCTCCGCCTTCTCTACCGGGATCTGAAAAAGCGCGTGCAGCGTGCTTTCCTCCCCCTCACAGAGCGCTCGCAGATCCGTCTCCTGCTCCGCGCAGGCGACCACCTCTCCCGCGGGATCCAGCAGGTAAAGGCACACCGGGAGATTCCGGTACAGGGGTGCGACGCCGATGTTTTTCAGCGTCACCTCCGCCGCGATCTCTTTCTTCCCGTCATCGCGCGCGAAGGTCCCTTCGGTCACGGTATAGCGGTAGCCGACCCGCCGCAAAATCTGCGGAACCGCCTCCGCGGCCGCTTCGATCAGGCGATCGGAGGCGTCGTCTTCCATCACATCATCGTCCGGAATCTTCGGTCCGATGAAGCTCATATGCGACTCCTCCAGAAGGCGCAGGGTCCGCTTCAGATGCCGGCCCAGCATATCCTCCATGGAAATCGCGCTCGTAAATTCCCCGCCGACCGCCGCCCGTCTCCAGATCTCCGGAGCAGCAGGCAGAGCAAAGGGCTCCGCCGCATACGGATAGACGCCGCCCTCGGAGATCCACTCCAGCCACTCCTCCGTATCCTCCGGTTCCCCGGTCATGTCATTATAGATCCCGAATCCGTCCTCGGAAACCGGCGGAAAGGTTCTCCGCATCAGAAGTTCCGTTTCCGGAAAGGCCGCTTTGTACGCGTCCACGTATCTCTGACACACCTCCCAGTTCGGGAAAGTATCGTGCGTGTCCTCTCCTTCCCCCAGCAGGATGTGCCATTCGCCCCAGTGCCCGAGGCTTCCGAGCTCTACGTAGACGAGGAAGCCGTCGGCCGTATATTCCTCCGCCAG
>JAFYEE010000034.1 GCA_017544405.1 Lachnospiraceae bacterium | reverse complement strand
GGCACTGGGGGTTCGCATCCTGCGGATCGAGGCCTTTGCGGAGCCGCTCTACGGTGCCTCCATCATCGCCTCGGGCGCACTGCGGGGCATCGGGGACACGCTGGTACCGGCCCTGCTCAATCTCGTCAGTATGTGGGGTGTCCGCATCCTGCTCTCCGTCCTGCTCGTTCCCGTCTTTGGGCTGCCGGGCGCCTGGATCGCCATGGCGACGGAGCTGTGCGTGCGCGGCATCATTCTCTGCATCCGTCTGCTGCGCGTCAAGTGGAAGCGGATCGGTTCCGTCTGATCTTCTGCGGGACTTCCGCCGACGGAAAAGAAAAGGTTCGAAAGCGTTCCATGCAGCCGGAATCGCTTTCGGACCGTTTTCTCTCCTGTCTTTAAATGCTCTTAAGGATCGCGACGATCTCCGGCGTGAGCTTGAGCGCATCTTTTTCCTGCTCATCCTTTGAGAGCTCCTCGAAATCCACCAGATCGTTATGCACCATCGCAATGCTCCGGGTCCTGTTGTCCAGCGATCCGTCCTCCGCGAGGAGCTTCGGATCCGCCAGCACATAGCCCATGGTCCGCGTATAGACATTCCAGCGCATGTGCTCGTAGACCTTCCAGATCCGGTCCGATGCGGTGACGGAATAATCTCCCCCGTAAAAGGCATCGATCAGCCAGACCTTCCACTTAAAGCTGAGCGTCCGCGCATAGACCGAATGCCGGTTGTATTCACTGTTGCAATACACGGTCCAGGTGGGCTCGCCCTTCGGATAACGCACCCGGTGGATCGCCATGCTGCCCTTTTCGATGTCGGACATGGTGATAAAGTCGTAATTGTACACCGCTGAGATCTGGCCGACGATCTCCAGACGCTCGATGAGGGATGCGTTAAAATACCGGCAGATCGAAGCATTTCCCACGTTGACCTGAATGCGGTAGCCGTCCCGGTTCCCCCTGCGGTACTGATAGGCCTGCATGCGCAGAGCCAGCCGGATGTTCCGGATATCGTCCCCCGTATTCACGAAGGCGAAGGTATAGTCCGGAAGGAATTCATCCAACGCTTCCTCCGGCTTCCCGGAAGCAAAATCCACCCCGCCGACATAGTGGTATTCGTAGAGGGCATTCCCCTCCTTTTCGCATTTTGAGAGCTCCGGGATCTCCCGCATGACCTTCGCAAATCCTTCCGGATCCTCATCCAGCGCCAGGAGACGCAACCGGTATCCGGGCATCTGCGACAGATGCAGCACTGCCTTGAACATTTCAAGGCTGCGCGCGTTCATGCCGGCGATCACGACACCGATTTTCCGGACCGTTCTGTCGCCTTCCTTCTCCGCAACCGCATTTTCAAAGATGGAAGCCTTCAGAAGATCATTGTAGACAAAATTCTCCTCCGCGCGGATGAAATTCACCACCAGACCTTCCCCGTTCCCGGAATTGTGGCTTTTCAGAAAATCATCATACAGGCTCCAGGGCATGCGAAGGATCTCGACAAAGATCCGGATCCGGCGGATCTTACTCCCCCGGAGCTGCTCGCAGTATTGTTCCAGCCGGATCAGATTATCTTCCTCGCAGTTGCCGAAGAGGAAGATTTCGAGGCTGGCGGTCTTTTTCAGAGCGGAGAATATTTTCGCACCGCCGGAGGTATAGAGCCCGCCGCAGGCCGAGATCCGCTCCTTGAAATCGGCAGAAGGCGCCTCCTTCTCATACAGGAACAGAAGCGTATGCGATCCCGCCGGGATGCTCTCGGCGATCGCGATCGTTTTTTCATTGCATTCGGGAAACAGGAAGACCTTCTTCTTCCTTCGGAAAAGAAGCTTGAAATACTGGAACGGTCCCTCGAGGAGCTTGATCAGAAATCCGCCAAACAAAAGGACCATGAGAATATTGGTCAGCACCATCAGCGTGCTGTACAGCCCGGCAAACGCCGGATGTCCCGCCAGAACGACATGGACATAATTGCCGCCCAGATAGAGGTTCAGGGTCTTCAGGACCGCGGTGAACAGACCCTCCAGGATCCGAAGACCAGGCGAATCGGCAGAAGCCTCGTACATGATCTCATTGGGGAAATACAAAACGGCCGCGGCGACAAATTCAAACGCAGAAGCGCGGATAAGGCTTTCCTTGTCCGCACCTCTCACCAGAAGCAATAGGATTCCCCCGAAAAACAGGACCAGCGCGATCGCAAATGCCAGATACCAGCACCATGTCAGGCTTTCCCAGAAAAAAGACATATCCATCCCTCATCCGTTTCCATCGTTTTGAAGATCACAGACCTGCTCTGCAGGGCATCAAACCTCGTAATGGAATTCTTCCTTCAGGACCTGCAGGAAGCGGTCCCGCAGCACACCGTCCGGATCGGGGCCAAGCTCCGCCAGACGCTCTGACGGGACAAAGCCGCCGGCCATAAATGCATGTCCGCCGCCGTTTCCGATCCCGTCCAGTGCCCTTCCGACCAGCCTTCCGGCATCCACATCGCGCACCTCGGAGCGGATGGAATATTTGAAGCCATCCTCGCGGATCGCATAGATGATCGCCACATCCACCTCATCCAGCGAAAGCAGGAAATCGGAAGCGATCGCGATCAGAGCCTCGGGACAGGCAAAGGGAATCCGTGAAAAACCGACTTTTCCGTAGACCTCCGTCTCGGAGATCGCGGCACCGTATGCTCCCAGGTCATGGAACATCATCTGGTTGTGCTCCAGACGGGAGAGCAGATCGTTATCCGCCAGCCGGTACAGGAAGGCAAAGGCATCGATATCCTGCTCCTTGACGCCGCGCGAAAAACCCATGGTGTCCATCTTCAGTCCGTAGAGCAGCGCCGTCGCGGTCGGTCGGTCCATCGGAACCTCCAGCGTGCGGAAGTACTCCGTGATCAACGTCGCACAGCTTCCGACGATCCGGACATCCTTGTAAAAATATTCGATCTCCTGAACCGTCGGGTGATGATCCACACAGGCCACCTCGTCCCCGATGAGATCCAGGATATTGCCGCCCTCCTTCTGGGAGTCCACGCAGATGATCGGATCCGTCTCCTTCATGATACCGTCCAGCTCGTCCTTGGAGCGCATCTCGATCCCGATCAGCTCCAGCATCTTGCGGGTATTGACGCGGTCGATCTTGCCGTGATAGCAGATTCCGGCACGAATGTCATAATGTGCCAGGAGCTTCTGCATCCCGAAGGCGGATGCAATGGCATCCGGATCCGGGAAATTATGCGTCTGCACATAGACCTGCGCGCCGCCATCCTGCTTCCTCTTAAGCATCCCGATCAGTTCTGTCAAAGTATGTTCCGCCATGGCCTCTCCCCCCTCGCGTTCCGAATGCTTAGGTCTATCGTCCGTCCGCCGGATTTTCCGTCATTGCTTCCGGCGCATCCGCCTGCGCCGCTTCTTCCTGTCCGATCCGGAATGCGCCGAGCTCCGTCTTCAGACCGCCCATGGAATCCGCCAGCGTGCGCTCCACCTCGGTGAGCTGATCCACACTGCGCTGCAGATCCATCGCCGTCTCCCGGACCATATCCGATTCATTGGACGTCTCATCGATGATGACCGAGATATGCTCGACGGCATCGATGGCTTCATTCCGTGTGACATCCGCAGTCACGGTAAAATCGGAGATCTCCACCAGTCTGCCGAAGAGCGCGGCCATCTGACGGTTGATCTCCTCAAAGACCTGAATGACATCCTCGACCGCCTGCGCCTGCAGGGCCATCATGTCCTTCGCCTCTTCGGCCGACTTTACGGTATCCTTCGTCTTGTCATTGATATTGGAGACCGTCAGCTTGATCTCCTCCGCCGCCGTCTTGGACTCATCCGCCAGGGACCTTATCTCTTCGGCCACCACGGCAAATCCGCGCCCGGCCTCTCCCGCTCTGGCCGCCTCGATACTGGCGTTCAGGGACAGAAGATTGGTCTGCTCGGAGATATTGGTGATCGCGCCGATGAAATCATCGATGCGCGCGGTCTCATTCTGAAGGGTCAAGATATTCTGACTGACCACGCCTGTCATTTCGGTGGAGACATCCGCCTTGCGGGACAGCTCGGAGATGATCTCCGTCCCCTTCCCGATCAGAGCCTTCATCGCCTGATTCAGCTCCCCGGTCTCGGCGAGCATGCGATCGATCTCCTTGAACTTGTCGGAGAGTTCATTGGTCTTCTTCAGACAGTCATCCGCGTGCTCTGCCTGACGCTGCATGCCCTCGCCGATCTTGTCGATGACGGCACGGATATTCTCGGACTGTCGGTTGATGTCCGCCGCCGCCACATGCACATTCTGCGTAGATTCCTCCAGCGTATCGCCGGTTCCCATCAGGTTCACGATCAGCTTCTTGGTGTTGTGGATCATATGGGTGGCGGATTTTGCCAGACTCTGGAACTCATCCCGGCCGTGGGTCTTCACCTGTACGGTCAGGTCGCCCTCGGCCACCTTGCCCAGCTGCCGCTCGATGATGCTCATATTGCGCTGGATGCCGATGGTGATCACGATGCCGATCAGCATGGCGATGATCGTAGCCGCAAGGACCAGCGCCACCGTGATCCCCTTGATGCTCTCCGCCTTCGCCGTAACCGTCTGCATCGGAACGAGCGCGCAAAGTGTCACGGGAGCGACGGTGCTCTTGCTGAACAAATAGATGTAGGAGCGTCCGTTGTAGGTCACGTCGCGGATCCCGGACGCATCCTCGCTCTCCTGCGCCTCCGCATAGAAGGACGTCTCACCGAACAGCGTCCCGCCGGTGGTCACCTCTCCGCCCTGTGCCACGATCTCACTGCCCGAAGCGGTCACAAAGCCGACCATGCTGCCATTGCCGAAGTCGATGTCGGTAAGGATCGTTCCCATCGCCTCATTGCTGATATCGATGATGATATATCCGAACTTCTTGCTCGAAGGCATCTGGTAGGCCATGAAATAATCCTCCGCCTTCAGCCCGAACAGGGTATCGATCATCTCATGACGATCGATCCAGCGCTCCGGATTGTTCGGATCCGCGGAAGCATCCTTCACGGCCGCAAAATATTCATCAAAAATGCCCTTTACCTTGTTCTGCTCCGCCGTGGATATATTAAAATTCGAGTCCTTCGGAATAATGTGGATGTTCTGAATAAAGGAATTCGTGGACTGCGCCGCGAGAATGCTGGATCTCATATCCGAGAAAAAGGAGGTCTTCTCGATGAGCGTCTTGCCCGGCATGCCCAGGAAATAATCGCCCAGCGAGGAATCGAACGCATAGGTGGTCGCCTGGGACTGAATATAACTGAGGCTGTTGTCCAGATAAGCCACCGCCATATCGTTGGTCTGCAGCGCATTTTCCCGGAATTCGGAATCCAGACCGTCGGCCGCCTTCCGGTAGGAAATCACACCGACGATGATCATGAAGAGGATTGGTACCAGGAAGCAGAGAAAAATCTTGGTACGCAGACTGGACATAAATTTCAATACTTTACCCATGAGATTACCCCCACAAAAAAATACTCCCCCGATACTCCTATTCTATAGTAACGGGGGAGTTTTGAAAAGCCTAACCTTTTCTATCTCTCATGCATGAAATATTCCATTTACTGCTTCCAGATCACCTCTCCGGCCAGCGTCTCCGTGGCGAAAGGTCCGGGGATCACGCGGATCCCGCGCTTGTTGCCGAAATAGTCCTCATCGAAGGTGATGGGAGTGCCGTCCGGATTCTCGTACTGCTCCTCCGGCTCAAAGGCCTTGCCGAGGGTCTCCGTGCGGATCATGTGATCCGCAAAATCCTTCACCAGATCGAAGACATTGGTCTTCAGCGTGAAGGCTCCGCGCTTTTCCTCGAGCTTGACGAAGGCTTTGGACTTGGAGTCGATGAGATTTTCCTTCTCTCGCGCGAAGGCCTTCGCTCCGCCGAGGTACGCGTTGCCGTTCACCCATACGGGGAGATGTCCGAAGTGGCCGTGTGCGAGCTTTCCCATATCCGGGCGGCGCTTGCCAATGTCAAACTGCTCGATCCAGTCCTCATACACCGGATACTCGTCCCACACATGCGTTCCGACCTCCAGGTTGCAGGGCTCGCGGTCCGGATCCCAGTCCTTGAGATAATCCTTCGGGATCGGTGTATTCTGGATGAAAATATTGTTGTAGAACCGGTCATCGCCGTGGAGGATCGTCATGAAGCCGAGGACCTCCGTGCGGTGCGCGATGTGATACGGCGTATAGCGGGGCTCGCGCTGTCCGTTGATCACCGAATCCACGCCGCTTCCCACCATACAGAAGGAACCGCAGATCAGATTGTGCACCATCGCCACGCCCTCGGTCGGGATCCGCAGCGTGCAGGGCGAAAGCAGGATGTTGTTGTCGATCAGGGTAGGCCCGTGTCCCACCTCCACGAAGATGTCCTGGTCAAAGCGGTCGGGGCGCGCCTTGATATGCTTCGGAGGGCAGTTGTCATGCAGGAAATTCCGCGTAAAGCGGGTGCCCTGTGCCTCCCAGTCCGTCCAGATGCCCATCGAGCAGTGGTGGATGTGGTTGCGCCGGAAGATCACATCGATGGCCGCGTGGAACTTGATGCCTGCGATCTCCGCACCGCCGAGCTGCTGCATGTTGTTGATGTGATGGATGTGGTTGTCCTCGATGATCGAGAACACACAGCCCATGCGGCCGACGATCCCCGTCTGTTCGCAGTGGTGAATATTGCAGCGGCGGACGATATGCGATCCGACCGTCTCCTTGGTCCATCCGTCGTACTGTGCGCGACAGACCGCGTCGCGCTCCATCTGGGTCGGGCTCTTCACATGCTTGTGGAAGAAATAGTTGTCATTGTTCTCCTGGGAATAGTTGCCGAAGGAGATGCCGCAGCACTTGGAGCCGTAGATCTCGCAGTCCTCAATGATCCAGCCCCTGGACCAGTGCGCGCCGATCATACCGTCCTGGTAAGCGGCGGGCGGTGCCCAGGTGGTGGCCGCCTTGCAGACGGTGAAGCCGGACAGCGTGATATAGCCGATGTACTTCTCGGAAGGCAGGAAGCAGTTGCGGCGCACGGTGATCTCGACATCCTGCTGTGCCGGGTTCAGTTCCTGGAAATTGACATAGATGACGGTTTCATTCGTCTTCTCGTCCTGCTCGCAATACCATTTGTAGATGGAATACTCCGGCTCCCAGCTGCGCTCGTAGCGCTTGCCCTCCAGGCACTCCTTCAGCGTGGCCGTCTCATAAAACATGCGGTCATTGACGAAGACATTCCCCGTGTGGATGTGATTATCCGCAAAATACCAGTCGCCTTCCACCTCCTGGATGTAAGGGTTGTACGCGCCGAATACGGTATTGTCAATGCGGGTGACATAGGTGGTCCCCTTGTACTTCTTCCAGTCCGTCACCACCTCCGCGCCGGTGATCACCGCGGCCAGCGGCTTCTCGCTCCGGTACACGATCCGTGCATCCTCGGTTCCGGCGTGTCTCGGATTGACATACTCCCGGTAGATGCCGGGAGCCACGATGACCTCGTCCCCGGGGCGCGCGATCTTCGCCGCGTCATCGATCGATTTGAAGGGGGATACCTTGCTGCCGTTCCCTCCTCTGGATGCCTGGGCATTCACATAAATCTGCATACCTACCTCCTCTTTTCCTGCCTTTTTCTTTCTTTTTTTATCAGGGCTCCCATCGCCCTGCCTTCTCAACCAGAATTGTACGAAAGGTGCCCGCTCCGTTCCACTTAAAATCGTTTCACTTTTCCTCAATTATTGACTTTTTCTCCCCGCCCGGTGTGCGCTCCCGCAGCGAAAGAAATAATTGAGGAATTTATGACACGATCGGTGTAGAGATGGGGGAGGATTTCTGTGATACTTTAACCGTGGAACGCGGCGCCCGGAGCGTACAAAAGCCGGCACCGCTGCAGTTTTCGTTTTACAGAGTAAAGGAATTTCGGGAGGGAAAATATGAGTGATCTGAGCCACAGAAAAGGAACCCGTACCCTGCACTTTACCGACAAAGCAGGACACGCACTTGCCAACACCGATCTTACCGTCCGTCAGACCGGGCATGAATTCCTGTTCGGATGCGGCGCATTCGATGCCCTCGGGGCTACCGCGACCGCGGAGGATATGGCGCGCTTCCCGGCGGACAAGGCCGAGGCATTCAGAGCTATGTCGCAGGACCGCATGAAAAAATGGCAGGACGTCTTCAATTACGGCACCCTTCCCTTCTACTGGGGACAGTTTGAGCCGAAGGAGGGAGAGCCGCAGACCGAGAGCCGCCGCAGAGCGGCCGAGTTTCTTCAAAAAGGCGGTGCGCGCGTCAAAGGGCATCCGCTCTGCTGGCATACCGTCTGCGCCGACTGGCTGATGGACTACGACAATGCCACGATCCTGCAGAAGCAGCTCGACCGCATTTACCGCGACGTAACGGAGTTCAAGGGGATCGTGGACATCTGGGATGTCATCAACGAGGTCGTCATCATGCCCGTTTTTGACAAATATGACAATGCTGTCACCCGTATCTGCAAGGATCTCGGAAGAGTCCGTCTCGTCAAGGAAGTCTTCGATGCGGCGCACGCGGCCAATCCGGACGCTATGCTCCTGATCAATGATTTCAATCTGTCCGAGAGCTATCGCATCCTGATCGACGGATGTCTGAACGCGGGCGTTCCGATCTCCGCCATCGGCATTCAGACGCACCAGCACCAGGGCTATATGGGCCGGGAGAAGCTCGAGGATGTCTTAGAGCGCTTCTCCTTCTTCGGACTGCCCCTGCACTTCACGGAAAATACGCTGGTCTCCGGCGAGATCATGCCGCCCGACATCGTGGACCTCAATGACTATCAGGTGGATGAATGGCCGACGACCCCCGAAGGCGAGGAGCGCCAGAAGAAGGAATGGGCCGAGATGTATCACATCCTCTTCGCGCATCCGCTCGTTGAGGCCGTCACCGGCTGGGATTTTGCGGACGGCGCATGGCTCGGAGCTCCCAGCGGACTGATCCGCAAGGACGGCTCTCTCAAGCCCTCCTACCTGGAGATTCGCCGCCTCATCAAGGAAGAATGGTCCACCGATCTCACCGTCCGCACCGACGCGCAGGGAAATGCGGTGGTGGAAGGCTTCAAAGGCGAATACGAAGTCTCCGCGGACGGCAAGACCGGCACCTTCGCCATCGGCAAGGCTGCCAAGGGCGCTTCCGACACCGTCTACCTGGCGTAAGGACTTTCGATGCTTTCCGCCTTCTTCACCGCTTCCTCCAGAGTCATATCATAGAACAGGCCGGCGCTCAGCGTTCGGCCGTTCTTTTTGTCATCGACGAAGGCTCCGACCACCACGCCGGGAAGGGCGCTCTCCGGCGCATTCGGTGCTTGCGGTCCGCCGAGGTCCGTGCGGCACCAGCCGGGATCGGTGAGATTGATCATGACGTCCGTTCCCTGCAGCTTGGAGCCGAGGTCGATCGTGACCTTGTTCAGCGCCGCCTTGCTAGCGGAATACCCGGCCTGCTCGGGCTCGAGTGCGATCCCGCTCGTCGTATTGACGATGCGCCCGAAGCCCCGCTCGATCATGCCCGGCAGGAAATGATAGCAGATCATCATCGGCGCCGTCGTGTTGATCATGAAGCTCTTCGTGTAGTCCTCCTCCGGTGTCTTCAGATATTCCGCGCGATAGGCCACCTGCATGCCGGCATTGTTCAGGAGGATATCGACCTGCTTCCCCGAAGCGTCGATTTCCTCCAGCATCCTGCGAACAGAGGCAGGATCCGACAGCTCAGCCTCCACGGCGAAGGCTTCCACGCCCAGATTTTTCAGTTCCTCCAGCACGCCTGCCGCGTGCGCTTTTGCTCTGCTCTGCACGATGATATTGCAGCCCCGCTGCGCCATAAATACAGCGGCCAGTCTGCCGATGCCCCGCGCTCCGCCCGTGACCAGGGCCCATTTTCCTTTTACTTCTACCATTTTCCCTTCTCCTTTTTTGTGATCGGTTCCTTTGTTTTTACGTTTTGCAGCCCGGCCCTACCTGATGTAGGATCCGAGCCTTTTCTTGACATAGGCAAGGCTCTCGAGATACTCCTCATCGTTGTGCAGGTGCTCGATGATCATCGGCATATCCGGATCCTCCCGCGTCGCCAGCTCCGCATAGAGCTCCAGGTCCAGCGCGCCTTTGCCGCAGGCCACCTCCTCCAGACGGAAGGTGAATTCCTTTGCCAGATGCACGTCCTTGATGTGACAGCTGCAGACCCGTCCGCCCAGCTTCTCAAAGCATTCCCGCAGAAACGCATCATTGAAAAAGTACCGCTGCGGTGAGGTGATCATATTCACGACATCGAGATGAACGCCGAAGGCCTCGCGGTCCACGTCCTGCAGGAGTTTACAGTATTCCTCCGGACCGGTCGGGATCATCCAGGGCATCGGCTCGATGGTGTATTTGGTGGTTTTCGGCTGCGCACGGTCTATGACCTCCCGGATCATTTCCACGGCCTGCTGCCACACCTCCTCGCTGAAATTGCCGCGGTATCCGCCGTCCCAGCGCGGTCCGCAGGGCGTTCCCACGACGTTCACGCAGCACCTTGCGCCGATCGCGTCCGCCAGCATAAGCTGCTCCGCCGCATACGCGATCTGCTTTTCGCGCTCTGCCGGATCCGCCGCCAGAGTATTGCGCCATACCCCGACCTCCGCGATCGTCAGCCCGTTCGCCCGAGCGGCCCTTTCATAGGCTCCGATTACCGCATCCGTCGCGGTGCAGTCCACGGGGAAAACCACGGTTCCCGTGCCAAGTTCCGCCATCCGCTCCGCCCACTGCTCCGGCGTGCTGTGCTGCAGCGGTGAGGATAATCCCAGTCTCATACCTTCCCTCCTTCTCTTTAGCAGGTCGCCTTCTTCGGGCGCTCTGCATGCTTCCTGTGCCGACCCTTTTCCCTTGTGCAGCCATCTTCCCGGCTCAAGGGTACATCGTCCGGTGAATGACCGTCGGATCCATCTCCTGCAAGGATCCCACACCGGTTCTTGCCATCACGCCGCGCAGCTCCGCGTCCATCTCCCGGATGCGTCCTGCCACGGCCTGAGCACCGTCTTTCAGATACGGCATGAGGTGCCGTCCCACCGAGACCGCCTTGGCGCCCAGCGCCAGGGCCTTATAGACATCCATCCCGCTCTCGAATCCGCAGTCGACGAAGACGGGGATCTTCCCCTCCACCGCCTCCAGGATCGCCGGCAGGGCCATCAGCGGCGGCAGAGAATAATTCATGATGCCGTGATGGTGGGATACCTGAATGCCGGCCGCCCCGAATTCCACGCATTTGCGCGCATCCTGTGCGCTCATCACGCCCTTTACGATGAAGGGGATCTTCGCGGAAGAGACATATTCCTTCATCTCCTCACTCGTCTTCGCCTTCATCGGGATGCCGAGCACATTGTCATAGTCGCCGCTTCCCGAGAAGGCATGGTCGATGTCCATGCCGACGGCAAAGCAGCCGATGTCCTCCGCATGTTTCAGTTCCCGCAGGACCTCCGCGTGATCTGCCATGGGCTTTACGATCTTGATCGTCCGGGCGCCGGTCGCGACGATGCGTTCCAGCTCCTCATCGTCTCCCATGCCAATCCAGTGGACCGCGCCCGCCATCTGCGCGCCCTGTGCGTAGATCTCCATTCCGTTCGGCGCCGTATTCCCCAGATGCGAGAGGGCCGCCGTCATGACAGGTGTGTCAAAATGTTCCCCGTACAGCTCCATGCCGCTGTCCGGAAGCACCGCATCCAGGTAGCGCGTTTCGAGAAGCAGAGAGTCCAGATAATTTCTTGTGATCTGATCCGAATTGGATGTGAAAAGTTCCATACCGATCCTCCTTAAAGGGATGTGTGCGAAATTTCCCCTGACAGTTTCTATTTTGCATGAGCGGAAGGCGTTTTACCAATTAAGATTTAACCAGCTTTCATCATGTTTTGTCCTGACCTTGCCGGCGGATGGATCTGTAAGCGACCCCGCCTCCGCCCGCAGGTTTTGCTGAAAAAAAGACCGCAGACATAATGTCTGCGGTCTTTTACGCATGATACAGGGAAAATCCGTCATACGGACACATCCACGGAGGCTCCTTCCATGGGAGCGGGACCGCCTCCTCCGGGCATGGAGAGGACGGGCGGCGCGGCGGAAAAGGAAATCGGGGCGGGAGCGCCGGAAACGGAAATGGAGCCGGAGGCGCCGGAAGAGCCGGTGGGAGCGGCTGCGTTATCGTTTCCGACCATATGGCGGATCATGCTCTTCAGATAGTCCATGTCCGCCTTCACGAGATCGCGCTCCTCGGCCGAGCGGTGCTTTGCCCTAAGCTTGGCCAGCTCCTCCTCGGACATGTGGGGATCGATGACTTCGAGGAGATCGAGCATCTGCATGCTCTCCTCGAGCTGCTGCATTTCCTCTTCCCCGAACTGCGAGATCAGCTCGGAGAGCTCTTTGGACATGGCCTCCACGCTCTCCATCAGATCCTCCTGCATCGCCTGCTGCTCCTGCTTGCGGATCTGCGTCTGTTCCTGCATGCGGGCCATCTCCTCCTGCTGCTTTTCGCTCAGAGCTTCCCCGGCGCTCTGCTGCAGCTCTTCCCGCTGCTCGAAGATTTTATCCTGCGCCTGCGAGATCTCTTCCTTCGCCGCATCGATGGGACTAAGGCTCATACTGCCCGCACGATCCCTGGCTTCCTCCATCCGCTCATCCGCGGCCTGGGTATGCTCCACCAGCTCCTCGAGCTCGAGATGGCGCATTTTGCGGCGCGCGATCAGTTCCACGCGGCGCGCATGGGTCAGCGCGATCTGGAGCTCTTCCGTGTCGGCACCCTTCCGCGCCATCTGCCGCCGGACCTCATTCACCTTCCGGCTCGCCGCCAGTACCGCCTGCCCGGCGCTGACCGAGGTCTTTGCCCGCTGGATCTTGTTCGAGACATCCTTGTAATTGTATTTCGTGGTGGGCTGGAGCTTTTCTTCTTCTTTCTCTTCCACTCCGTCCGTCAGCCCCGGGATCCCGGTCTGACCCTCCGCGGAGAATACTTTTTTCTGATTCTCCTGCTGCTCCGTCTTTTTCATCTCACGCAAAAGAAGGCGCAGATCCTGGGATTTGCCGCCGCTATGCGCTTTCTGATCCGATGTCTTCCCAAGGGAAAGGCTCACGCGGGATACACCTGCCGCATTCGCTTTCTGTCCGCTCAGAAAGAGCTCCTCCTCGTAGGAGACCGGTTTTTGATACATGGGGGATAGATTTGTAACCTGACGCAAAGAAATATTCATGGCGGCCCTCCCTGGCACCATTGCCTGCCGGCATTTCGCGCAAATCCGTTTGCGCAGCCGATTCTTCGGGTTATCTAAGCTCTATATCGGCGCACCCTTTCGGATTCTTAACCCCTGAACTATCTATTTTTGCTTCTTTCGTGGTAGAATAAGGAAAAATCTGTATGGAGGTGGGATTTATGGACAAATATCTGGCAACGGACGCGGAAGAGCTGGCAGCTTCTCTGCCCGCGCGAAGCGAAGTACCGGTCGACATGACCTGGGATCTGAGCGATATCTACGCATCAAGGGAGGCCTGGGATGCGGACGTCGCGAAGATGATGGAGATGAATGACCGCCTGGCGACCTACGCGGGGCGTCTGGGCGAGAGCGCACAGGTGCTGCTCGAGGCGCTCCGGCTCTATGAGGCGATGGGCAAGATCATGGAACTTGTGGAAGAATACGCGATGATGAGCCACGATCAGGATGTCACGGCGCCCGAAGGGCAGGAGCTCTACGGCCGCTACCAGACCCTCATCGCAAAGTATTATGAGCAGATCGCGTTCCTGCAGCCGGAGATCCTGGCCTTCCCGGAGGGAAAGCTGGAGGCGTTCACCGCACAGGAGCCGGACCTGAAGTACTATGACGTGACGCTGCGCGAGATCGTCCGCATGGCGCCGCACACCTTAAGCAGCGAGATGGAGGCCCTGCTGGCATCCGCGCTGGATCTGTCCGGCACACCGTCCAACTGCTACAGCATGCTGATCAACGGCGACCTGAAATTCCCCACCGTCAAGCATCCCACCACCGGCGAGGAGGTGCAGATCTCCAACGGCCGCTTTGTTCCGATCCAGTCCGGCCAGGACCGCGCGCTGCGCAAGACCGTATTTGAGGCCTTCTATACCCGTTATAAGGAATTCGGCAACACCTGGGCCGCAATGTACGAAGGTCAGGTCAAGGCTTCCGTATTTTTCGCGAAGGCCCATAAGTATCCCAGCAGCTTTGTGGCTGCGGTGGATGAGGTGAATGTTGACCCGGCGGTCTGCGACCATCTGATTGCCAGCGTACACGAGCACGGGCTTGAGCGGATGCACCGGTACGTGCGCCTGCGCAAAAAGCTCCTGGGCGTGGACGAGCTGCACATGTACGATGTCTATGCGCCGATGGTGAAGGATTACGAGGCAACCTATCCCTACGAGCTGGCGAAGGAGATTTCCCTGAAGGCGCTGGCCCCGTTGGGCGAGGACTATCTGGAGCTCATGCGCAAGGCGTATGACGAGCGCTGGATCGATGTCATGGAGAGCGAAGGAAAACGCGGCGGCGCTTACTCCTCCGGCCCCTTCGGCGTCCATCCCTACATGCTGCTCAATTACAACAACACGCTGGATGATGTGTTCACCCTGGTGCATGAGATGGGGCATTCCATCCACACCTGGTACTCCGATCACAACCGGAGCTTCCTGGATTCCCAGTACACGATCTTCGTCGCGGAGGTAGCTTCCACGACCAACGAGGTCCTGCTGCTGGAGTACATGCTGAAGAACGCGCAGAGCCGCGAGGAGAAGGCCGCGCTGATCAATCACCTCCTCGAGAGCTTCAAGGGTACGCTCTTCCGCCAGACCATGTTTGAGGAGTTCGAGCGCAAGACGCACGCGATGTACGAAGCCGGCGAACCGCTGACCTTCGACCGCCTGTGCCGTACCTATCTGGACCTGAATAAGGAATACTTCGGACCCGACATGGTCTCCGATGATCTGATCGCCTGCGAATGGTGCCGGATCCCGCACTTCTACATGAATTTCTATGTGTACCAGTATGCGACGAGCTTCTCGGCCGCCGTAGCCATCGCGCACCGCATTCTCGAGCAGGGCGCACCGGTGGTGGAGAAGTACAAGGAGTTCCTGAAGAGCGGCTGTACCAAGAGCCCCGTGGAGCTTCTGAAGATCGCCGGCGTGGATCTCTCCGGTCCGGAGCCCGTAAATGAGGCGCTGGATGTGTTTGAGCAGGCCATCATCGACATGGAAAATCTGTAAAATTGGTACATGCAAAAACCGGGGAGCTTCGGCTTCCCGGTTTTCTTTCGGCTTTCTTTCGCTTTTTGCGTGCGGTCTTGCCTTCGCGTAGCGTCCGTCTTACGCGTGCTGCTTCTCCCGCAGGATGTATTCCACAAATTCCTCTTCCGGAATGGGCTTTGAATAATAGTACCCCTGCTCATAATCACAGCCGAGCTCCCGGAGCTTCGTGGCCATCTCCTGATCCTCCACACCTTCACAGACGATCTCCAGACTGCTCTCCTTGAACAGTTCGAGCACATGCAGCAGCATGGGATTGTCGTCGCGGAAATACGCCCAGACGATGGATTTATCGATCTTGACGATCTTCAGCGGCAGGCTCAGCACATTGATCAGGTTGGAGTATCCCGTCCCGTAATCATCCAGGGAAAACTCGATGCCGTACTGGGCCAGTTCCATGATATTTTTCCGCGCGATCTGATTGCCGGAATGATTGCTCTCCGTGATCTCCAGATTGATGCGCCTCGAATCGATCCGGCGCCGGTATAGCACCTGCTGCAGCTCCTCGGAGAGCTGCTCCCGCATGCACTGGACCGGGGAGAGATTGATCTCGATATAGTCCAGCCCCAGCTCGTTCATATCGTGATTGCAGATGAATTCACAGGTCTTTTCAAACACCTGATGGCCCAGCTGTATGATGCTTCCGTTCTGCTCGGCGAGATCGATGAATTCATCTGGATAGATCATCCCGAGCTCCGGGTCCCGGATCCGCACCAGGGCCTCCGCGCAGCTGATCCTTCCTTCATGATTGGAATAAATCGGCTGGAAATACACCAGAAGAGAATTGTTCAGGATTGCCCGCTCCAGCGCTTTTCCGACCTCGATCTGCCGGCGGATCTTCGCGTACATTTCCTCATCGATCGTGACATCGGCTCCCTTGCCGCGCAGCCGGGCCTCCTCCGAGATCAGTTCCAGCAGAAGCTGCATCTCCTCGACGCTCTTGGTGGAGATGGCACTCCCGTTGCAGAAAAAGCTGGTGGACAGATAATACGCTTCCCCGTTCAGCAGAAACGGTTCCTCAAAGCGGCTGATCAGCCGTTCCTTCGCGGCATCCCTCTGCCGGTTATCGTCAAACATCATCATGAAGCGGCCGGAATGCACATAGAATTTCGGACCATCCATAAACTGGAAACGGATATATTTTCCCACCATCTCCAGCAGACGGTCCATATTGCCATCGCCATACGCAAGGCGCAGGTCCTGGTAATTGTCCAGCTGCATGGCCACAAAGGGGCGATAGGTCCGGTACCGGAGGTCCTCCGCCTTCAGCGTGCGCAGGCCCTCCAGGTCGAAGAGGGTAGTCACGCGATCCCGGAAATAGTCCGGATTCTGATAGGACAGGAAGATCACCAGGATCCCGAGGGAATTGAACAGGGAGATGCTCTGCGTATGCGGCAGGAAAAAGGTCTGCAGAACCTGGCCGACCATGGAGAAACCGATGGCAATATTCAGCGCCAGCCAGATCTCGCTTCGCAGGATCTTGCGGATCCGATACAGGTATATGCCACTGATGGCGAAGAAATAGAGGGACTCCCAGAAGAGCAGATCCCGAAGCGGTCCGTAGACGAATTCCCCCTCCGGCGTAATGCTGAAGATCAGGTGGTTCAGCGGAGAGGACAGAACCAGGACAAGCATGAAAGAGGCCGGCAGATACACCAGAATCTTGGTGCTAAGCTTCGTATATTTCATACGGCTTTCCAGATTCAGACAATAGAAAAGAAAGGCGATCGGATTGACAGCCTTGAAGCCATAATAAAGTATATTGATCAGGTACAGGCTCCACACCGGAAAAATCTGCGGGAAGCTGCACATGATGCTGGAGACGATATCGGTCAGTGCCACCATCCAGACGGAGATCACCACCGAGTAAAACAGCCGGTTTCTGCGCAGAGGAAGTTCCTTTTTGTGGATCCCGTAGATTCCCAGGATCATCATGACGAGCATGGCACTCACGTCCAGATTCAGATCCCACTTCATAAACATCTCCCCCTTCCCCGTTTCAGCCATACCGTCCGGAGCACC
This sequence comes from Lachnospiraceae bacterium, assembly GCA_017544405.1. GTDB lineage: Bacteria > Bacillota > Clostridia > Lachnospirales > Lachnospiraceae > AC2028. The sequence continues at coordinate 8,016 of JAFYEE010000034.1, read as the reverse complement.
GGGTCAATCGGATACAGCCTTATTATAGGGGGAGGGGGAGAAATTGTCTAACATTTTATAGCTTGTTTATGGAATTTTAAGACTCTTCGTCATTTTCCAAGTGGTTTTCCGAAAAAAGCATCTCAGGCCATGCCCGCAAAGGCCTGCTCCAGATCAGCGATCAGATCCGCCTTGTCCTCCAGGCCGCAGGACATGCGCACCAATCCGGCGGGAATGCCGGCTGCATTCAGCTGCTCCTCCGTCATCTGACGATGGGTGGAGGTTGCCGGATTGAGGCAGCAGGTCCGCGCATCCGCTACATGGGTCTCGATCGCGGCCAGCTTCAGTCCTTTCATGAACTTCTCCGCTGCCGCTCTGCCGCCTTTCAGCTCAAAGGAAACCACACCGCAGCCGCCATTCGGAAGATATTTTGCGGCAAGCTCGTAATATTTGTCTCCCTTCAGGGTCGGATAGCTGACATGGGCGACCTCGGGACGCGTCTGCAGGTATTCCGCAACCGCCTGTCCGTTCTCCACATGGCGCGGCATGCGGACATGCAAAGATTCCAGCCCCAGGTTCAGCACATACGCATCCTGCGGGGACTGCTTGCAGCCGAAATCACGCATGAGCTGTGCCGTACACTTGGTGATGAACGCCCCTTCCTTCCCGAATTTCTCGGCATAGGTGATGCCATGGTAGGATTCGTCCGGGGTGCACAGACCGGGGAATTTGTCCGCGTGCGCCATCCAGTCGAAATGCCCCGCGTCCACGATCGCTCCGCCGATACAGGAGCCGTGACCGTCCATGTATTTGGTCGTGGAATGGGTCACGATATCCGCGCCCCACTCGATCGGGCGGCAGTTGACCGGCGTCGGGAAGGTATTGTCCACGATCAGGGGCACCCCGTGCGCATGAGCGGCCTTTGCGAATTTCTCGATGTCCAGCACGGTCAGGGCCGGATTCGCGATGGTCTCTCCGAAGACGGCACGCGTATTGTCCTTAAATGCGGCGCTGAGTTCCTCCTCGGTGCAATCCGGGGAGACGAAGGTCGCCTCAATCCCCATTTTGGCCATGGTGACCGCGATCAGATTGAAGGTCCCGCCATAGATAGAGGACGACGCCACGATATGGCTCCCGCACTCGCAGATATTGAAAAGAGCAAAGAAATTGGCCGCCTGTCCGGAGGAGGTCAGCATCCCCGCCGCGCCGCCTTCGAGCGATGCGATCTTCGCCGCCACCATATCACAGGTCGGGTTCTGCAGACGGGAATAAAAGTATCCGGATGCCTCCAGATCAAAAAGCTTTCCCATGTCCTCGCTGGTATCGTATTTGAAGGTCGTGGACTGAATGATGGGGATCTGACGGGGCTCTCCGCCTCCCGGGGTATAGCCTGCCTGCACGCATCTGGTATTTAATCTGTACTCCATATTTCCTGCTCCTTATCCTTTTGTACCGATTTTATGTCTCTGGCGAAAAAACCTGCCAAAGAGATATTCTATACCTCTTTGGCAGGTTTGAAAAGTAAAAGGAATATTTATGCAGCTTTATACAAGCCGGAATACCGGGATGAAGTCGATCGGTGCGGGGCAGGTAAGTGTGACACCACCGTCATAAACCTTTCCGGTATGGATATCCTCCCATTTCCCGGCAGGCAGATAGACCTCGCGCTCTCTCTGCCCGAGCTCCAGAACCGGCGCCACCAGATATTTTCCGCCGAACATGTACTGATCCTCGACCTCCCAGCATTTCGCATCCTGCGGGAACTCGTAGAACATGGTGCGCAGCAGCGGGGAGCCGTTCTCGGAAGCCTCTTTGTAGATGCTGTCGATGTAGTCGACAAGGGAGAGGCGCAGCTCCAGGTGCTTTTTCATGATGCGCTCCGGCTCGGCGCCGTAGCTCCAGATCTCGTTGGGCTGACCGGTGTGAAGATATCCGCCGCCGAAGTCGCGGGTGTCAAGAGGCGGAATGTCATAGGGTCCGCGGTCTCCGTGCATGCGAAGGATCGGGCTGAAGACGGCATATTCGTACCAGCGCAGCAAAAGCTCCACAAAGTCGGGATCGTTCACATCGTCGGTCATGAAGCCGCCGATATCGGTCGTCCACCAGGGGATGCCCGCGATGCCGATGTTCAGACCGGCCACCACCTGATCGCGGAAGGCCTCGAAGGTGCTGGGCACATCCCCGGACCAGAAGAGTCCCGCATACTTCTGGCTTCCGACCCAGGCGCAGCGGACGAGGTTCACAATGTCCTTCTGTCCTGCTGCCGTCATGCCCTCATAGAAGCCACGGAGATAATTTTTCGGGAATTCCAGGCCCACCTTGGAGGCGCGGCCGGTGTAGTAGCGGATATTGTCAAAGTGGTAAATGATACTGTCGGGCTCGGAATTGTCCAGCCAGAACAGGTCGATGCCGAGGCGGGAATAGTTCTCTTTGCATTTCTTCCAGAGATATTCTCTCGTCGCCGGATTGAAGGGATCGATGGTGGCGCACTCGCCCTGATAATCGTAGGTCTCGCCCGATCCGCGTTCGCTCCGGGAGAGCAGTCCCAGATCTGCCATCTCGGCATAATTCTCGCTTCGCTTGTCGACGGAGGGCCATACGGAGACCATCACCTTGATGCCCATGCGGTGCAGCTCGTCGCACATCGCCTTCACCTTGTCCTCGGGCCAGTAGGTCTCGTCAAACCGCCAGCTTCCCTGGTACGGCCAGTGGAAGAAGTCGATCACGATGACATTCAGATGGATCCCCTGCTCCTCGTACTTATGCGCCACCTCGAGGACTTCCTCGGGCGTGCGGTAACGGAGTTTGCACTGCCAGAGACCCATGTAGTCCCTGCTCATCGCGGGCGCACGGCCGACCACAGCCGTGTAATTCTCCACCAGCTTCGCCGGGGTGTCAGCCACCGTGATCCAGTAATCCATCTCATCGGTCTCGTCCGCGAACCATTCGGTCAGATTTCTTCCGAAATTCACCTTGCCCGTCGCAGGAAGGTTCCAGAGGAATCCATACCCCTGACTGGACAGCGCGAAGGGAATCGCCATCTGGGAATTGCGCTGCTCGAGATCGAGGGTGCAGCCCATCAGGTCAAGGTGCGGCTGCTGGTACTGCCCCATGCCGTAGATGCGCTCTCCGTCATTGCGCTCAAAGCGCACGGCCAGCTTGAAGGAATCGGAAGACAGCCCCGTAAACTCTCTCGGCGGCACCTTCAGACAGCGGCTCTCACGGGTCAGCGGCACACCGTAAAACCGGTTGTATTCATAGAGAACGCGGGTATCATCGCGGAAAAAGGCGATGGTCCCGGACTCGTTCACCTCCGCGCGGATCCGTCCGTTGGTGATGGAGGATACATGCGGACCTGTCACGATCTGTGCATTTCCTTTTTCCACTTCCTCCGTCAGGGCATGCGCAAGGCCGCTCAGGGCGGGCAGCACGGTGCAGCGCACGCGGAGCGCATTTTTCCCCCAGGGCTCCAGCTGAAGATATTCATTGCCTGCCCTTCCGATCAGGGCATTTCCGGACTGTTCAAATCTCATGTTCTCCTCCTTTGTCTTCCGCTCAGGGTCATTTTCGGTGCAATTATTTTATTATGCGAAGGGACTTGTTTCAACCTGCATTATTCGCTATTTTTGCCCCTATTTTTTCAGATTTTACCAAAAGGGGACGATGGATTCTCAGGCACCGTATCTGGCCTTCCGGTAAGCCTGCAGGGCGCGGTAGTACGCCGTGAAAAGAAGGGGCGAGCGCATGTGCAGGTGCAAAAGGCGCCGCTGCTCCTCGTCGTAGCTGTCCCGGTAATCCGGTGCCGACTCGAAATCCGGGAAATAGCTGCGCATCCCCTCGCGAAGCTCCCGCAGAAAATGCAGATCGGTCCGGTCGCTGGTCTGCATATAGGAAAAGAGGGTATTCACGTAGTAAAGGCGCGTGAAGGCAGAGCAGATCGCGTCGTAATATTCATCCGCCAGGTGCTTTCCGGAAAAATAATCCGCGAAGCCCTTTGCGGCTTTCATCCGGTCATGCAGCCGGTCCATATCCACCGTGTGAACCGTTGAAGCCTCGTGCTGGTAATAGGCATAGAGCGGCTCGTCCACCAGCTCAAAATGCGCGAAATTGCTCATCCAGATCGGTGCCGCCATATTGTCCTCATAAAACATGCCTTCCGGGAAGGTCAGCCGGTTTTCCTCGATCACGCTACGGCGGTAGATCTTGACCACCATACTGCCCGGCAGCATGATAAAATGCTTCTTCATCTCCTCCGTCATGGGGCCGGTAAAGGCCGGATCATGCACCTGCACCGGCTTGCCGATCTCCCTTGAATGCTCTTTGGTGATGTGATACTGACATCCCACGACATCCGCCCCGGTCGCGGCCGCCTTCGCCAGCAGTTTTTCAAACATGTCGGGTGCGGCCCAGTCATCGGCGTCCATGAATCCGACGAAATCCCCTTTTGCCGCCTGGAGTCCCAGGTTCCGCGCGCCGCCCTGTCTGCGGTTTACCTGCGAATAGATCGGCCGGATCAGGCCGGGATAGCTCTCCCCGTATTCCTGCAGGACCCGGGCCGAGCGGTCCGTGGAGGCATCGTCCACCGGCAGGATCTCATACTGCTCCTCCGGCAGCGTCTGCGCCACCAGCGAGTCCAGGCAGTAGGCCAGCTTCCCGTCCGCTGCCATATTGTACACAGGTACGATGATACTCAGCTTCATACCGTTCTCCTCCCGCTACTTTCCGGAGCTTTCGCTTCCTTCCCCGGCCGTCCCGCGTCTCCCCGCGGCCCGGCTCCACTCCTCCAGATAGCTCTCATGCCCGCAACCCGCATTTTCCCAGCTTTTCAGCGTTGCAAACCCCTGTAGCACGAAGGTGCTCAGAAAATCCGTAAATTCCTCTAAAGAAAGCTGCTTATTCTGCGTCCAGCTGGTCAGCATGGAGAGGGCTCCTGCTGCCGTATACTCCAGGTACAGCACCAGACGGGCATTCTGCTTCTCATCCTCGGAGCGGTATTCCGCCAGGAAGATCGTGATGACCAGATTTTTGATCTTGTCGATAAAGTGCGGCAGGAGTCCCTTGTGATTGAAGAGGCTCAACTTGTGGTAGTCCTGCGTGATCTTCCGGTAGAGCTTCTGGATGAACTCATAGGGCTCAAAACCAGGGGTAATCCCCCGCGCTGTGCGGAAGATCGGCTCGTACTCGGCCATCCACATCTCTTCCACCTCGCCCACGAGATCGTCCATGCTGTTGTAATACACGTAGAAGGTTTTGCGGTTGATCTGCGCCCGGTCGGCCAGATCCGAGACCGTGATCCGGATATAATCCCGTTCCTCCAGAAGAGACCAGAAGGCGTCCAGAATGGCGGCCTTCGTGCGCACCACGCGCCGGTCCGTATGTTCTGCCTTTCCGGCCGCTTCCTTACTCCGGACATTCGCCCCCTGAGGGGTTTCCTTTTTTCCCATCTTCGCTCCTTCCGCGCACCCGCTGCGCCGCGTTTCGGACAGCATTTTCCAGTAACACTTGTGGCATATCTGTTTCCTAAGTAACATTGCCGGATGCATTGACCATTGCAGAGGTTCCACGGATAAAATTATAATATCCATGGTTTAAATTGGCAACAAATGTTACCTTTTCCAAATTACGTTCACGGAAAAATAAGGAGGTCCTATGAGCAATTACGAACTCTGCTGCTGTTCCACCGCGGATCTGAACCACGCGTGGTATGAGCACAGAAACATCAAGACGGTTTGTTTTCACATCTCCATTGACGGGGTCGAGTACCCGGACGACATGGATGTTACCATCACGCAGGAAAAAATGTTTACCGAAATGCTGGCCGGTAAGGAGGCGCACAGCTCTCAGGTCACGACCGGCGCGTACATCGATTTCTGGAAGCCTTTTCTGGAGGCGGGAAAGGACGTTTTCCACGTGACGCTCTCCTCCGGAATCTCCGGCACACTCAATTCCGCCATGCTTGCAAAATCCGAGCTGGAGAGCCAGTATCCTGACCGCAGGATCGTCGTTGTCGACTCCCTCTGCGGCTCCTCCGGATACGGTATGCTGATGGATTATCTGGCCGACAAGCGGGATGAGGGGTATTCGATCGACGAGCTGGAAAAATGGGCGCTGGAGAATCGCACCCGCGTGCATCACTGGGTGCTTTCCACCGATCTCACCTTCCTCATCAAGGGCGGACGTGTCAAGCCCGCAGCCGGACTGCTCGGCAAGATGCTCAATATCTGTCCGATCGTAGAGCTCTGCGAAGACGGATCCCTGAAGGTCCGCGAGAAGGTCAGAGGACGCAAGAAGGGTCTGGCGCGAGAGATCGAGCTGATGGAGCAGCACGCCGATGACGGCTTAAATTACAGCGGCAAGTGCTACATCTGCCATACCGAGGAGGCGCTTGGACAGGAGCTCCGCCGGATGGTCGAAGAGAAGTTCCCCGGCGTCCGCGGCAAGGTGGAACTCCTTAAGACCGGCGCCACCATCGCCGTCCATCTCGGCCCCGGCACTGCGGTGCTCTTCTTCATGGGAGATGCCAGAGGCAATTAAACAGTTATACACCTAAAAATCCCCCGGATGAGATTCATCCGGGGGATCTTTTTATGCTTTCATTAAGCTTTTACAGCAGTCCGGAAGTTACTGGTTCTTCCAGGTGTTGTACTGATTCTGGAACTCAGCCAGAACCGTCTGATATCCTGCTGCATCCAGAGCTGCCTGATAAGCCTGAATGGTGGACTCTACGTCAGCAACTGCAACGCCGCCGTTCTCAAGAGGGAAACCATACTGCTCAAACAGGTTAGCGCAAGCGGTGTACTCAGCCTCAACAGGAGTCTTGTCGAAACGGAAGCCTGCTGCACAGGAGGTGTTTGCACCACCGTTGAAATCCTTGTACAGGTCAGCCTTGTTTGCAGGCTCGTTGTCAAGCGGAGTTACGATCGTAGCGGAAGCGGACTCCCACATGGAGTGGTTGTAAGCTTCGGAGTGCTGAGTAACCTGGCCGTTTCCATCGTACTCAAAATCCTCGCCCTCGATACCGAAGGTGTACATATCAGCAAGCTTGGAATCGGTGTAAAGCAGGCCCATGAAGTCGATGCAGGCCTGAGCCTGTTCTGCGGTGCTGTTTGCGGTTACGCAGTAGCAGGAACCAAGAGCGGAAGTGCTGTGTGCATATCTGCCGGTAGCAGGCTGCATGGTAACATCCTGGCCATAACGGGAATCTGCCTCGTCATTGACAGGGATGTCGGTCCACCAGGAAATAGCCCAATCCTGCGTCTGAGTGGTGGTATCGGTGGTGGTCTTGGTCACTTCGTCCTCGGAGATGTATCCCTTAGCCGCATAATCAGCCATCAGGGTGCAGAACTCAAGGTACTCATCGGTAAGGATGGTGTCAACGACTTCGTTGGTCTTTCTGTCTACTGCGAAGAAGTTGGTAGCGGAATCAGCAGTGAAGAAATCAAAGCTGTCGATGTACCATCTGTAGAACATAGCGGTCTTCTGGGTAAGCAGGGGGTACTTAATGCCGTCAGCCTTAGCATCGGCAAGCATCGGCTCAAGGTCAGCCAGCGTCTTGACACTGGAGATATCCCAGCCGTGAGCGTCGATCAGATCCTGACGGAACATGAAATCGTAGCCTTCTACGTTATCCTTGTAAACAGGGATGAAGTAGTTTCTTCCGTTGTACTTGGTAGCATCCCACTGTCCCGCATCCATGGAATTGTAGAGCGGAGTGCCGGGAAGCAGATCGGTGATGTCATAAACTGCATTCGCGGGAACCAGATCGTTGGTGCCGATGGTGCCTTCCCAGGAAGCAGTCCACAGAAGGTTGATCTCGTTGTTGGCAAGTGCCAGGTTTGCTTTCTCAGTGTACTCACCGGAACCGATATCGGTCAGAGTGATCTGTACATTGATCTTGTCTGCGATGTAAGCGTTGATCGCATCCTGAACCTTCTGAACCTGTGCGGTATCAGGGTTAGCCAGGTTGAACGTACATCTGTAGACGTTGATGTTGACGGCGCCGTTATCCGTGGTCGCTGCGGATCCGGTATCCGTCGT
>JAFYEE010000033.1 GCA_017544405.1 Lachnospiraceae bacterium | reverse complement strand
TGGAGCAGGCAGCCGGGTATGTGGAGACGGATGTGCTGGACGGGTATGATCCGTACTCGAATTCGAAGTCCTGTTCGGAGCTGGTGACGGCGAGCTACGTGCGGTCGTTTTTCTCCGGGGGGAAGGACGGATCGGGCGGCGGTGCGAATGCACGGGACGATGGAAGCGTATGGGATCGGCATCGCCGCGCGGACGGCCCGGTGGTGGCTGTGACGACCGCCCGGGCCGGGAATGTGATCGGCGGGGGCGATTTTGCGGTGGACCGGATCGTGCCGGACTGCATCCGTGCAGTGCTGGAGGGCAGGGAGATCGTGGTGCGCAATCCGCATTCCACGCGGCCGTTCCAGCATGTGCTGGAGCCGGTGGCGGCGTATCTGATGATCGCGCAGAGGCAGTATGAGGATCCGACGGTCGCGGGAAGCTACAATGTAGGACCGGAGGATGTGGACTGCCGGACGACGGGAGAGCTGGTGGATCTGTTCTGCCGGGCGTGGAATCGGCGCGGCGGCGAGGGCTCGGCGCGCTGGGTAGACCGATCGGACGGCGGGCCGCACGAGGCGGGGCTTTTGAAGCTGGACTGTGGTAAGATCGAAGAGGTCTTCGGATGGACGCCGCGCTGGCACGTGGAGGAGACGATGGAGCGGATCGCCGAGTGGTACGAGGCGTACCGTGACGGCGGGGATGTGAGCGCAGTGATGGACCGGCAGATCCGGGACTATCTGGGATAATCAGGAGAGGAATGGAGCAGCGAAAGATGAAGGTAGTGATTCTGGCCGGCGGGTTTGGAACGCGGTTCTCCGAGGAGAGTGAATTTAAGCCCAAGCCGATGATCGAGATCGGCGGGATGCCGATCCTGTGGCATATCATGAAGGAATACAGCCATTTCGGATTCGACGAGTTCGTGATCTGCGCAGGCTACAAGCAGCATGTGATCAAGGAATGGTTCGCGGATTATTTTCTGCATACCTCGGACGTGACATTCGATTTTACGCAGGGGAACAAGGTGATCGTGCACGATCAGCACTCGGAGCCGTGGAAGGTGACGGTGGTGGATACGGGGCTGCATACCATGACGGGCGGCCGGATCAAGCGGGTGGCGAAGTACCTCGGGGAGGAACCGTTCCTCATGACGTACGGCGACGGAGTCTGCGATGTGGATATCCGAAAGCTCCTGGAATTCCATCAGACCCACGGAAAGCTGGCGACGCTGACCTCGGTCATCATGGAGCAGCAAAAAGGGGTGCTGGACATCGGCGGCGACAATGCGGTGCATTCCTTCCGGGAGAAGAACATCGGGGACGGTGCGCCGATCAATGCGGGCTACATGGTGCTGGAGCCGGAGGTGCTGGATTATATTGACGGCGACGAGACGATCTTTGAGAAGGATACGCTGGTGAAGCTGGCGGATGCGGGGCAGCTTATGAGCTATCAGCATCACGGCTTCTGGCAGTGCATGGACAATAAGCGCGAGCGGGACATCCTGGAGCGTATGTGGGAGACCGGACAGGCGAAGTGGAAGGTATGGGACTGAGGATCTATCTGACCGGTGCCACCGGAGCGGTAGGCATCGGGGTAGTGGAAGAATGTATCCGGCGGGGATTTCAGGTGACAGCGCTGGTGCGGCCGGGATCTGCGCGAGCCAGGCATCTGCCGGTGAGCGATCTGGTGGAGGTGCGGGAGTGCGCACTGGCGGATATGAAGAAGGTGGCGGACGTATTTTCCTTGCCTTTGATTCAGGGAAAAATCCAGGGAAAAGTTCAGGGAAGTGCCTCGCAGGCTGCCTTTATCCACCTGGGCTGGGAAGGCACGATCGGCGGCGGCCGGGAGGATGAAGATCTGCAGCGGCGGAATGTGGAATATACGCTGGATGCGGTGCGGCTGGCTGCGCGGCTTGGCTGCAAAGCCTTTGTCGGGGCCGGATCCCAGGCAGAGTACGGAAGGCCGGGAGATACGCCTTTGCGGCCGGAGACCCCCTGTCACCCGGAGAATGCCTACGGACGGGCGAAGCTGGAAGCAGGAAGGAAGAGCGCAGATCTGTGCGCTCAGCTTGGACTTACGCAAGTTTGGCCGCGGATCCTGAGCGTGTACGGGCCGGGGGATGGCGATCGGACGCTGATCTCGACCGTGATCCGGGCGCTTCTGGCCGGAGAAAAGCCGGCGCTGACGGCCGGGGAGCAGATGTGGGACTATCTGTACAGCACGGATGCGGGACGCGCGCTGGTACTGCTGGCGGAGCGCGCCTGCGCGGATCACGCGCTGCACGGGCGGATCTATCCCCTCGGAAGCGGGCAGGCCAGGCCCCTTCGGGAATATGTGGAGGAGCTAAGGGATGCAGCATTTCCCGGGGCGGAGCTTGGATTCGGAGAGATTCCCTACGGGGAGAAGCAGGTGATGTACCTGCAGGCGGACATAAGCGCGCTGCAGCAGGATGTGGGATTTACACCGGAAGTGGACTTCTCGGAAGGGATCGCGCGGACGATCGCGTGGAGGAAAGAGCACCGGTAAGAGATGAGGAAGGAGCACCGGTAAGAGACCGGGGTTCGGGAGGATTTTAGTATGGCCAATTGGCGCGATGAGGCGCAGGCAAGAGAAGAGATCAGGGAGCTGGTCGGAGAGTATTATCGCAGGTTCCGGGCTCCTGTGGAGAGCAAGGAAGACTTCCGTCCGGGCGACCGGATCAGCTATGCTTCGCGGGTATACGATGAGAAGGAGATGCAGTCTCTGACGGATGCGATGCTGGACTTCTGGCTGACGACGGGACGGTTCTCGGAGGCATTCGAGCGGGAATTTGCAAAGTGGATCGGGGTAAAGTATGCCCATCTGGTCAACAGCGGATCCTCCGCAAATCTCCTGGCCTTCATGGTGCTGACGGCGCCGGAGCTGGGCGACCGGCAGATCCGGCGCGGGGATGAAGTGATCACGGTGGCCTGCGGGTTCCCGACGACGGTGGCTCCGATCCTGCAGTACGGCGCCGTGCCGGTATTTGTGGACGTGACGGTCCCGCAGTACAACATCGACGTAACTGCGCTGGAGGCGGCCCTGTCCGAACGGACGAAGGCTGTGATGATCGCGCATACGCTGGGAAATCCCTTCGATCTGAAGGCGGTGAAGGCATTTTGTGAAAAGCACCGTCTGTGGCTCGTGGAGGACAACTGCGACGCTCTCGGCAGTCAGTATACGATCGGTGAGGAGACGCGCTACACGGGCACCTGGGGCGATATCGGAACGTCCTCTTTCTACCCGCCGCATCATATGACGATGGGCGAGGGCGGCTGCGTGTACACGAATGACGCGCTGCTGCACCGGCTGATCCTGTCCTACCGCGACTGGGGGCGGGACTGCATCTGTCCCTCGGGGCATGACAATTTCTGCGGACATCGCTACGATGGGCAGTTCGGCGAGCTTCCGCAGGGGTACGATCACAAATATGTCTATTCGCATCTGGGATTTAATCTGAAGGTGACGGATCTGCAGGCCGCGGTGGGCGTCGAGCAGCTAAAGAAGTTCCCGGGATTTATCGAGCGCAGGCGCCATAACTGGGAGCGGCTGCGGGCGGCGCTGGAACCTGTTTCCGATCGTCTGATCCTGCCGGAGGCGGCGGAAGGAAGCCGGCCTTCCTGGTTCGGGTTCCTCATCAGTGTGCGGCCGGAAGAGGGGATCGCGCGAAATGCGGTGACGCGGTATCTGGAGGATCACAATATCCAGACCAGGCTCCTGTTCAGCGGCAATCTGATCCGGCATCCGGCCTTTGATACGATCCGCGGGACCGATGCGTACCGCGTGGTGGGGGATCTGAAGGTGACGGATTTCATCATGGAGCATTCCTTCTGGGTCGGTGTCTACCCGGGGATGACGGATGCCATGACAGGTTACATGGCGCAGTGCATCACGGAAGCAGTCCGGGGATAGAGAGGACTTCCTCGGGGGGAAATTCGAGCAGGACGCAGTTGTCAATGCCGGCGCTCCAGAAGTCCTTGCGGGGAAGGCGGCGGATCTGCGAGATGAGGGCACAGTTCATGGCCCCGTGGCCGACGATGAGGATGTTTTTTCCTTCCCGCAGTTGCGGGGCGATGGTATCCTTTAGAAAGGCGCCGGTACGGGCGAAGAGTTGTTCAAAGCTCTCTCCGTCTTCGGCGGGGGTGGTGTAATTTTCCGGATGCTGAAAGAGGACATTGATCGGACAGTCCGGGATCTGAAAGCTGTCAGCTACGCCCTCCCAGACGCCGAAGCTCATCTCGCGCAGGCGATCGTCGGTGCGGATGGGAACGAAGGCTCCTTCGCCGGTGCCGGATCCGGACCGGCCCTTGGCGCGGGCCGCGAAGAAAAGCTCCGCGGTCTCCCTGGCCCGGATCAGCGGGGAGGTGTAGCACAGATCCAGAGGCAGGTCCCGGTACTTTTCGCCGGCGGCGCTTGCCATCTTTCGTCCTTCGTCGTTTAAGGGGATGTCGGTGCGTCCCTGCAGCTTGTGTGTGGCATTCCAGTCCGTTTTCCCGTGTCGCATGATATAGAGCATGATTTTTCTCCGATTTTGCTTGATCTGATGTCCTGTGTATCCTAACACGAGCGCGGAATTGCTTCAAGCGCGTTAATTTCCAACCCTAATGCAACAAAATAGCCATAATGAAAAAAGTCAGTCCTGGAGAGGGTTTTCTCCTCTTGGGCTGACTTTTTTATTACGTATTTACGGCGTTTTCGAACCCGTGTTTTCCGGATTTAGGTATGCAAAAGAAGCCCAAATGGGCCTGTCTCAAGATAAATGCAACAAAAGAGATTTGTTGCGTTAACTTTGAGATATGCTATTTTGTTCCTTGCCTTTCCATAGCAGGGCCGGTTTCAGGAAAAGTTCGTCATGCGGTATCTCTTCAAGTCCCAAAAGGACAAAGACATCTTCTGGGAGAAGGATTCGGGCGGCCTGGAGAGGAGTTTTTCCATACAACTCCTTCCGAGGGTAGCTGTTGATGTGGTTCATCATCAGGTTGATGTCTTCTTGGGAGTAGGGTATAAGCGAGGTTCCCTTCGGGATAACATACCGGATGAACCGGTGATTGTTCTCGCAGGCACCTTTCTGGTCAGAGCGGTTAGGGTCGCAGAAGAAAATCTTTGTCCTTTGGTGATCCGGGATAAGAAAGGAGCGTTCCATTCCGGTGATATCCGTAAACTCTGTCCCATTGTCGGTAAGGATAACCGGAAATACCGATTCAAACAGCTCGGTTCCCAAGGTCACCTCCAAAACATCTAAAGCATGAACGACACACGTACTGGTATGTTCCTCCAGAATAAGGGCGAGCTGAAGGTGAACAGATGGTAAGTGCAATGTAAGCAGGCACGGTTTTTCTGCCTGCAGGCCGAGCACAGTATCCATCTGCACCACCGGGACACTGTTGGTAGCCATATATTCCTTAAAGTTGCTGAATTTTCTACCTTCCTTCAGCTTCGAGACCACCTCGTTACGCATCTTCCTTGTCTTTAGACCTTTTCTGGGCTTTCGTTTCACCTGGTTGCGCAGATCCAGATTCCCGGCAGAAAGTTCGCCGCACTCGACCAGGCGGTATAAGGTCTGAATGCTGATACCAAGGTCTTTATGTTTGGACAGAATAGCATAGGGAGATAGCCCCTTTTGCAGGAGAGGAGACACGATCTTATCAATCCTGGCGAACTGCTCACCTGTCAGATTAAAGCCACCTCTTGCGGCCAGGGAGCGCTCACTGGAGGCATTATCGGCTTTGACTGCTCTATAAATTCGTTGCGTAAAAAAGCAATAAATCGGATCTTTAAGGCAGGGGCAGCCGTTACATACTTCTGTCTCCTTCCGCCGGGTGCATCGGTCGGCAGACTTCTTGTAGTCAGGACAAGTATTACTGCACTTTATCGTCTTACAGCGGCTGCAATGTTTTCGCGGGCCGCATTTTCGGGGACACAGGTCATTCTTTTTACAGTTCCAGTAATACTCACAGAGAACACCCTTTTGTTCCTTGATGGTACAATTTCGTTGAATCTCGCGACTTATGGTCGAACGGTCTTTTCCGAGTTCTCGGGCAATCTCGCTGATGGACTTATGATGGTCCAGACCTTTTTCAATCGCAATACGGTCATCTAATGTAAGATGAGTTCTGGGTTTAGGTGGAACATTTTTCTTCTTTCGTGGCAAAATACCTCCTTCCCGCGAGGCAACCACCATAAGAAGGGATAGATGCACCGAACGGTGCAAAAGAATGGACGGATTTTTTGGTATAGTATACCAACCCTTATTGACAGTGCATTTTTGTAATGCTACCATAAGAGTGCGAATAAAGAGGTGGTTAACCTCGCAAAAAGAGTCCATTCAATCTTGCAGGATTAGGGGGGACTCTTTTTTTTGTGTTCATTTTCTACTTTCCATTCTATCAGAAAAATCAAAAATGTCAGACCGTTTAGAAAGAATGGACAAATGTTCCATAGCGGTTGCTTATTTTTATTCTTTGTAGCATATAGTGTCTACATGATATAGTATACGCTTTGTTGATTTCCAGATACCGCTTCAAATAAGGGCTGATTCGATTTCGCCAACAAAAAACCACTCTGCCGGGAGAGTGGTTTATGAACGTAAAAAACGAAAAATATTTTTATTTGGTGGTCTGTTCGGCCATAACTTTGATGATTGACAGAGCCAGCCGTTTCCCTCTACGGCTCAATTGATTGAAATACTTGCTCAGCTCTTTGTCCAAGGGAACAGAACTGGTCTCATCAAGTCCCAGAGCGGTGTCAGCAGACAGGTTAAAGAGCCGGCAGTATTCCCGCAAGATGAATGGATTAACAGGCGTTTTACCGTTCTCTACTTTGGAGATGAAGTCCTTGGTAACATTCAGCCTCTTGGCAAGTCGTGCCTGGGTGTATTTATTTGCCAGTCTTGCATTTTGCAGCCGGATGGAAAGGTTCCGCATCAAGGGTTCGTATTCAGAATTGGATTTATAGTTTACCACGACGTTCTCTCCTCAAAAGATTATAGTGTTGTAATAGTATACTATATCATTCCGAGAAAACTAGGCAACATAAAAGGCTACCCCGTGTGGGATAGCCTTTTGTTTAGGAATTACACCATCGAAGGAATTTTGAATCCTGCGTCTGTCATCGCCTTTTCAAGTTCAGAAACAGAAATTCCCATTGCTGCAGCAGCTTTGTCTGGAGAGACGCTACCATCTTGCACTAACAAGTAAAGTGGTTTTGTGCCCTCAGCACGTCCTTTTCTTTCTAAACGTTCAGCAACATCGCACATATTATGCACCTCCTTTGCTCCATCATCCATCAAGATCGCAGTGTATCTCTCGTCACCAGTAAAGACCTGTAGCAACTTCAACACCTCATCAACATGATGAATCTCATCCAAGCTGTCTGGGATATATTCCGGATCAATACGTCGCTTCTTAAAGAAGTCTGCTACAATTCGAAAATCGCTTGTAAACTTCGCAATAGTCTCGTCCGGCAACCATGCAATTTCAAAGACTTTGATTTTATAGTCATTTACAAAGTCTTCTAATTCTTTAGGGATATTAAGCATTCCCTTAAGAGATTTAGTCTCGTCCCAATGCTTATCCCCAAAATACAAAACAATCGTCACAACCGGAAGAAGATGATCTCGCTTACTCGCGATTTGGCTACGGTAACTAGCCCCATCATAAGCAAAAACTCTGGCCGGCATGAGCTTGTCCGGCTTTGTTTGGTTTTCAATACCATACAGGACAAGTTCTACTCCTTTTTCACGCCAATACTTTGCAGTATCCCGTTCTAATTCGTGCAACTTAGAATCATCAGCTTTATATTGGGAGTGAACACCAGATTCAACAAGATCATCCTGTTCTACAACTTTGTTTCCACCAAACACCAACACATTTATAATGTCTGCAAAAACATCGTTGTAATCCTCTAAAATCTTTTCGGCAATATCTTTCTCACCCATTAGTGAAACACCTCCTTTTACCTATAAAAATTTATATTCACAGGGAAAGGAGTTTTAGGCTCGTTCCCTGGTAAAACAAAGAAAATAGGGAACTCCCCTTAGACAAAAATACCGGCTACATCCATATGCGATTGTAGTCGGTTGTCAGCTCATCTACTTGTTATCTTTGTACTTGTATTGTAACGCTAAACGATAAAAAAATCAAATCTCATATAGAAACTTTTGTCTCAAAGTAAATGCAACAAAATATTGTCTCAGTTCTAATGCAACATTTGTTGCATTTACTTTGGAAATTTTCTATTGCTTCAAGCGAAAAAAAAGTACTTGCATTTTCTGTTTTTCCATGTTAATCTATTTTAGTCGTTTCGGGGTGTGGCTCAGCTTGGTTAGAGCGCCGTCTTAGGGAGGCGGAGGTCGCGAGTTCGAATCCCGCCACTCCGATTGGATAAAAGCCTGTTCGCAAGGGAGCGTTTGCTTCGAGCGTACAGGCTTTTTTGTGTGACAGGGGCGGCTGCCCCTTTCCGGAAAGAATCGCGGCATACTTTTTGTAAAAAGATGATAAATTCATCGAAAGAGGCTGAAATTCTGCCGAAAGATATGCTATAATTCCTCCGATTATTGTTTGGAACTGCAGGATAAATTCATGACCAATCTGCCGACGGAAGAAAGTGAAGTAAAGGGAATACACATTCGGACCGTAAACGTGTTTATGATCGTGGCTTCCGTGTTTTTTTCCATATTCACGGGAATCGGTCTTTTTCATGTCTACGACGCATATGATGAGGTGGAGAATACCACGCGGGAATATATCGAGTCCCGCAACGTGATCGAGGGAATGAAGATCGGCTCCGATTATCTGACGGACGAGGTGCGCGCTTATGTGGTGACGGAGGATACCTCGCATCTGAGGAATTATTTTGAGGAAGCGTTTGTGACCAAGCGGCGCGAGCAGGCGATCGAGCAGCTGAGCGCGAAGATTTCGCGGGATGAGCATGTCTACCGTGAGCTCCAGGTGGCGCTGGCAGAGTCAAACGCCCTGATGGAAAAGGAATATCACGCCATGCGGCTGATCCTCTACTCCAATCATGCCGACATGAGCGATATGCCGCAGCAGCTGCAGGAGTATGAGCTCTTTCAGTATGAGAAGGATTTTACCGATGAGCAGCGCAGGCGCATAGCCTACAATCTGGTCTTTGGCACGGAATATGCCGTGTTCAAGGAGCAGATCGAGGGCTCGACCAGTGAAGCGGTGACGCTGGTGGAAGAGCTCATGGCCGACGAGCAGGAAGAAAGTGAACGGTATCTGCTCCATTCTCTTCGGGTGGCGATGGTCTGTATCGTAGGTCTGGTGGTGACGATCCTTATGACGAGCCTGTTCCTGTGGCGCTTTATCGTCGTGCCGCTGCATCAGTTTATCGACAGTGTGCGCAGGGACCAGAAGCTTCCGGAGTCCCGTACCTATGAATTTGAATATCTGGCGCTGACCTACAATCATCTCTTCGAGCTCCATTCGGCGGACATGTCGAAGCTCGAGCACAAGGCGGAGCACGATGCCCTGACCGGGCTCCTGAACCGGGCGGCGTATGACGGACTGACGGAGTATCTGTCCAGGTATCCGAATCCGCTGGCGCTTTTGATCATGGATGTCGACGATTTCAAGAATGTGAATGACAGTTACGGGCATGAGATCGGCGATGGGGCGCTGAAGCTGGTGGCAAAGCTTCTGAGTACTACGTTCCGCAACGGGGATTACCCGATCCGGTACGGCGGCGATGAATTCATCGTGATCATGACGGATGTCACGGAGGATATGCAGCACGCGATCCGGCTGAAGATCCAGAAGATCAACGTGGCGCTGCAAAGTCAGGTGATGGAAGGTCTTCCGAGGCTTTCGGTCAGCGTCGGGATCGCTTTTTCCGAGCGGGGATACGATCCGGAGCTTTTCCTCCGGGCGGACGAGGCGCTGTATCACACGAAGGAAAACGGACGGTGCGGCTTCACCTTCCATGATCCGAAAAAAATGTCCTATCATAGCTGTAAGGTAGATTGAAATCCGGCCTGCCGCGAGGATGCGAAGTCCTCACGGGGCCGGATTTTTTATGCGCCTTACGATGCTGATGATCAGCGGGATCACCATAATGCTCCAGGCGATGGGCTCGGCCCAGATGATGCCCCAGTAGGCCAGCACGGGCGTCAGGAGGAAGGCTACGAGCACCTTGCAGACGAGCTCGAGGGCGCTTGAGATCACGGGCGTGACATGGTCGCCGAGGCCCTGCAGGCTGTTGCGTGTGATGGTGATGGTGGGGCAGAGGAGGTAGAAGAGGGTGTCCACCTTCTGGTAGAGGACCGCGGTCTCCACCACCTGCGGGATCTGCGTGGCGGTGATGGCCACGATGAGACGCGGCGCGATGGTATAGCTCATGAGGCAGTCGATCCCGGCCCAGAGGTAGGCGATGAGCAGCACGCGGCGGAGCCCGGTCCGGACGCGGTCCATGCGGCCCGCACCGTAATTTTGCCCGCAGTAGGTGGCCATGGTGGTGCCGAGCACGGAGAAGGGCATCATGTAGAGGTTGCTGAGCTTGCGTGTGGCGGCGTGGGCCACGATGGTATTCGTGTCAAAGGAATTGATCGCGCTCTGGAGCGAGACGGTGCCGAAGGAGACGAGGCTGTTCATGAGGCCCATGGAGATCCCGCCGGAAAAAAGCTGGGTGGAAAGGCTCTTCTCGGGGAGAAGGTCGCGCACCGTAAAGCGCAGGACCTCGTACTTTCTGCGGGTGTAGACAAAGCAGAGCACCGCCGCGAGCGCCTGGGAGAGGATGGTGGCGAGGGCCGCGCCGCGGACACCGGTCTGCAGAGGTCCGACAAAGAGAAGGTCCAGACCCACATTGGCACAGGCCGAGAAGATCAAAAAGAGCAGCGGGGTGAAGGAGTCGCCGATGGCGCGCAGGTTCGAGGCCTGCACATTGTACAGGATGCAGAAGACGAGCCCGAGAAGGATGGTGCGCAGATACGCCCCCGCATCGGCGTATTGCGCGGCGGAGACATGCAAGATCCGAAGGATCGGGCCCATGAAAAGCAGACTGAGCGCGGTCAGAAGGGCGGCGGTCAGCGTGCCGAGGGTCAGCGAGGAGGAAAAGCTCCTTCGGACACGGTCCTCCTGTCCCATGCCGAAAAACCTTGCGGTGAGGACCGCAAAGCCGTTGCCAAGCCCTACGAGGAAGCCGGTGAAGAGCTCGCAGAGGGTGCTGACGCAGCCGACCGCGGCGAGGGCATCATTGCCGAGCATGGCGCCGACGATGCGGGTATCTGTGAGATTGTATGCGAGGTTGAAGAGGTTGCCGATCAGGACGGGGATCGCGAAGTGTACGATCGCGCGGGCCGGGGAACCTTTGGTCATGTCATTCATGTATTTCAGTTTACGTCAGATCCGGAAAAAGGCAAGCGGGAATTCTTTCGGGAAACGGAGGATTTGCGGGGAGACCGGTATTGAGAGAAGTTTTTTTCACTTTCCATAGATTAGGATGGGATCATGAAAACCGTTCAGGATCTGTCAGGAGGTGAAAGTGATGAAGGAGATGAAAGTAAAGGGAAGAAAAGTGCTGGGCATGCTGCTGGCAGGTGCGATTTTATTCTGGGCCGTGGTCCTGTGCGTTTCGATCGCAAGCTCCGCGGCGCAGCAGCGCGAGGAGCAGGCGAGGATGGACGCGGTGCGCAGCTGTGCGGAAGCCATGCGGCCGGTGCTGCGGGATCTTTTGAAGGAAGAGGGGCTGAAAAATGCGGGCCTCACGGTCAGCTACATCTATGAGGACGGCGAGGCGACATACGAGGTGCAGGTCCATCACCGGGAGATCGGGCAGATGAGCGCGGAGGAAACGGAGGCGCTCATTTCCGGGATCCGGACCACGGCTGCTGACTGCATCGTAAGGTTGGGCGCAGCCGGGTCGGAAACGCCCGGGGACGCGATCCGGGTGGTGCTGAATTAAAGAAAAAAACAAAACAAAATCGGAAAAAATAGGATATACAAACGCCCGGGAAAGGCAATATAATGTAAGTATTATGGAGGTGCTTTATGGAATTGCCGAAGCCCCGGGAGATTTACAGACATTTTAAGGGAAATCTGTATCAGATTGTCGCGATCGCAGAGCACTCGGAGACGGGCGAGCAGCTGGTCATCTATCAGGCCCTCTACGGAGAGATGAAGATTTACGCCAGGCCGCTGGAGATGTTTACATCGCCGGTGGACCGCGAGAAGTATCCGGATGTAACGCAGGAGATGCGGTTCGAGAAGGTGGAGACGGCCGCGGAGCCGGTGCCTGTCGCAGAGGTGGCTTCCGAAGAAGCGGCGGCGGACGCACAGAGCGTGCCATCTGCCGGAGAAAGTGCTTCGGCCGTGGAAAATGCTTCGGCCGGCGCAGCAGATTCGCAGCCGGATCCGAAGATGTTGGAATTTCTCGATGCGCAGAGCACTCAGGAGCGCCTTCAGGTACTGGCTCTTCTGCATCCGCGTATCACGGAGCAGATGCTGCAGACGATGGCTTACTCCTGCGATGTGGAGCTTCCGGAGGGCGAGCTTGAGGCGCAGTACCAGTCGCTTCAGAAATGCCTCATGACGAAGGCAAAATACGAGACGACCAGACTTCGGGACTGAAGCGAAGAGAGAGCGAAGAGAGAGCGATGCGGAGCGGGACGCGGACTTACGGCCCGTGCTCCGTCAGAGGTGACAGACAGATACGGACTCCCGGGAAGGAGTACCTATGGCATACGAACTCGCCGGTAAGATGGTGATCGGGGTATCGTCCCGCGCACTGTTTGACCTTACGGTGGAAAATCAGATTTTTGAGGAGCAGGGTCTGGAGGCCTATCAGGAGTACCAGCTGCAGCACGAGGATGTGGTGTTGGGCAAGGGACCGGGCTTTGCGCTGATCAAAAATCTCTTGGCACTCAACGACCTGCTCCCGGACAAGCGGCCGGTGGAGGTCATCATCATGTCGCGTAACAGCACGAATACCTCGCTGCGCGTCTTCCACTCGATCGAGCATTACGGGCTGGATATCACGCGCGCGGTGCTGGTCAGCGGAGCACCTCTGTCGCCGTATTTGAAGGCGTTTCACACGGATCTGTTCCTGTCGGCCTATGAGGACGATGTCCAGAAGGCAATCGACGACGGGATCGCAGCCGGTATTATCTGCACGGATCATATCTACGAGGATCGGGGCGACGGAAGCATCCGCATTGCGTTCGACGGAGATGCCGTGATCTTCTCCGATTCGTCGGAGCTGGTTTACAAGCAGGGAGGCCTGAAGGCTTTCGAGGAAAATGAACGGAAAAACGCGGATACGCCGCTGGAGGAGGGACCTTTTGCCGGTTTTCTTCGCAAGCTGTCCGCGATTCAGGAGGAGCTGGGGCCGGATCACTGCCCGATCCGCACGGCTCTGGTTACAAGCAGGAACGCGCCTGCGCATGAGCGCGTGATCAAGACCCTGCGCAGCTGGAATGTACGCCTGGACGAGGCATTCTTCCTCGGCGGCATCGAGAAGAAGGATTTTCTCAAAGCCTTCGGTGCGCAGATTTTCTTCGACGATCAGTCGGTGCATACGACGCCGGCCTCGGAGGAGGTGCCGTCGGCCCGCGTGCCTTATCGGGGCGGTGTGCTGGGCGGTGACGATGGAAAAGCAGTGAACGGTCCGGGGGATCCGCCTGCATCGGGCTGATGGCCCGGAGGCGTGGCAGAAAACGGGGTATGGGGACAAAATTCTGAGAATCATGGAGCCGAGGAAAGCAGAGAAAAAGACCTACAATTACAGAATTGTGGTATGTGCTGTCCTGGTCATCACCATCATGGTTTTGCTGGTGCTTTGTTTCCTGTTGCCCAATCAGATCGATTTAAAGTCGAACGAGCTGGACTACGGGGATACCTGGACGAGTGTCAGCGGATCTTTGATCGATATCGCGGACATGGATGCGGGCGAATACGGGGAGCATTTTACGATGCACAAGCGCCTGCCGCGCGAGGACGCCAACGCGCGGTCGCTCTGCTTTATCAGCGAGGATGTCTATTTTACCATCTACATCAACGGACAGGTGGTTTATGATTTTCATCCGGATTCGCCCGGGATTCTGGGCAGTTCCTACGGAAGCTACGCGCATGTGGTGGGACTGCCGGTGGTTTCGGACTTCATGAATCTGTCGGTGGATGTGGATGTCATCTACGCGAACCGCCCCGGGCAGTTCATCAATGTGAGTCTGATGGACGGCGAAGTCTTCATGCTCCAGCTTCTGCGTCGGGATATTGTTTCCACGATCGTGCTTTCCATGATCTTCATGGCAGCCATGTGCATTTTTATTCTGGGCATGATGGGACGGAATCTGCGCAATTACCGGGTGGAGATCGTTGCGGCCGCAACCTACCTGTTTCTGGCTTCCTTCGCGGTGCTTTCGGAGATGCCGATCCTCCGGATCTCGCTGGGCAATCCTGCGGTCCTGAATTTTTTCCGGTATTTCTGCCTGATGCTGCTTCCGTTCCCGCTGCTGGTCTATCTGACCTATGTCATCGGTTATCACCGGACGCAGTGGCCGCTGTGCGTGGGGATCCTGTGCCTTGCGAATGTCGTGATCTGCGTGCTTTCCACGCTGCTGCACTCCTACGACTTTGTGCAGCTGGTGAATATCACGCAGATCCTTTTCCTCATCACCTATGTGAGTCTGACCATATACATTCTGCTTGGGACGATCCGCAAGAAAGTCAGATCCCGGCGGGATTATGTGCCGCCGTATGCTTTTCTGGTCTTTGTCGCGCTCTCGGCCGTGGATGCGGTCCGCTATATCCGCGGGACGCAGCAGAATCCGAACGGATCGCTTTATATGACCGGATTTTCGATCTTTGCGGTCTGCGCGATCTGGCATGAGGTCAAGACCATCGCTCTGATGACCAACAAGGGAATCTATGCGGAGGTCATGGAGGAGCTGGCCTACAAGGACAATCTCACAGGGCTTTTGAACCGTCAGGCGTTCAACCGCGCGATGACGGATCTGGCCGAGTCGAAGACGAACAAGGACTATACCTTCCTGATGGTGGATATGAATTTCCTGAAGCGGGTCAATGACGGAATGGGGCACGCGGAGGGCGACCGCTATCTGAAGACGCTGGCGAAGATCATCGCGCAGTCCTTTACGGGGCTGAACGATCGCAATTACCGGATCGGCGGAGACGAATTTTTCGCGATCCTCGAAGGCGCGCCGGATACGCCGCTGAACCGGGCGCATATGGAGGCATTCTTCAAAGGGATCGACCGGGTGAACGAGGAACACGGGCCGTTCGGACCGGATGAGACGCCGCTCAGCGCCGCTACGGGGATGGCTTTGTTCCGCCCGCAGCAGGATGATCCGATGGAGGCCATGAAGAAGGCCGACCAGCAGATGTATGCGCGCAAGACGGAAATGAAGAAGGAAGTGCCCTGGCAGAGCAGGTAAGAGGCGCAGGGCAAAGGGATAAGAAGTGACAGAGCTTACAGATCCGCAGTCTGCAGAAAATAAGGATACTCCGGTACCGGTGCCGGAGCTTTTGGCGTGGTATGACCGCGGACACCGGACATTGCCGTGGCGGTCGGATCCGACGCCCTATCATGTATGGCTCTCGGAGATCATGTTGCAGCAGACGCGCGTGGAGGCGGTAAAGCCGTATTACGCGCGTTTTCTTGAGGCACTGCCTGATATCGAGGCGCTGGCTATGTGTCCGGAGGAAAAGCTTTTGAAGCTCTGGGAGGGGCTCGGGTATTACAACCGGGTCCGCAATCTGCAGAAGGCGGCGCAGGTGATCTGCGCGCAGTACGGAGGGCAGATGCCGGAGCGGTATGAGGAGCTGGTAACGCTCCCGGGCATCGGAAGCTATACGGCCGGCGCGATCACTTCGATCGGGTTCGGGCATGCGTATCCCGCGGTGGACGGGAACGTGCTCCGGATCCTGGCCAGGCTGCGCGCGGACGAGCGGGACATCGCGAAGGAAAAGGTGCGCCGCAGCGTGGAAGCGGAGCTCCTTCCGCAGATGCCGGCGGATCGCCCCGGGGATTTCAATCAGGCGATGATGGAGCTCGGCGCGGTGGTATGTCTGCCGGGCGGCGATCCTCTATGCGGGGAGTGTCCCTGGGAGAAGGATTGTCTGGCACATGCGGCATCGCGCGAGAAGGACTATCCGGTGAAGGCTGCTCCGAAGGCGCGCACCTGCGAGGATATGACGGTGCTCGTCCTGCAGGATGATGCGCGGATCGCGCTGCGCAGGCATCCGGGGTCGGGACTTCTGGCGGGGCTGTACGAGCTTCCCCACCTTTCGGGACACCGGTCCGCGGAGGAAGTGCAGGAATACCTGGATGCGCAGGGGCTGAAGGTGCTTCGGATCCTGCCGCTCCCGGCGGCGAAGCATATTTTTTCGCACCGGGAATGGCATATGGTGGGGTATTCGATCCGCGTGGATGAGCTGGAGAAGGGAAAGCCGGGCGAGGATGCGGCAGGGTGGATCTATGTAGCGCCCGAAGAGACGAGGGAGCAGTATCCGATCCCATCCGCCTTTGCAGCTTACGCCGGTGCCATCGGCATGCGGGCCGCCGCAGAGGAACTGCAGGCGCGGAAACTTGGCGGAAAGCGGTCCGAATGATATAATATGCGGCGGGAGACATTCCCGGAAGAAACAAGGAGAAAGCGAGAAGCCTGATGAAATTATTGAGTATTGCCATTCCCTGCTATAATTCCGAGAGTTATATGCGACACTGCGTGGATTCGCTGCTGGTCGGCGGAGAGGATGTGGAGATCCTGATCATCGACGACGGATCACAGAAGGATCACACCCTGGAGATCGCGCAGGAGTACGAGAAGAATTATCCCGGCATCGTCCGGGCGATCCACCAGGAGAATAAGGGCCACGGCGGCGCCGTCAACACGGGCATCGCGAATGCGAAGGGTCTGTATTTCAAGGTGGTGGACAGCGACGACTGGGTGAAGAAGGAAGCCTATCTGGAGATCCTCGATACGCTGCGGAGCCTGGTGGGCGGCGACCGGACGCTGGATATGCTGATTGCCAATTATGTGTATGAGAAGCAGGGCGAGAAGCGCAAGAAGGTGATCCGTTACCGCCGGATGTTCCCGGAGAAGGAGATGTTTACCTGGAGCGAGGCGAAGCATTTTCCCAAGGGACATTACATCCTGATGCATTCCGTGATCTTCCGCACGCAGCTCTTAAGGGAGTGCCATCTGGAGCTTCCGGAGCACACCTTCTACGTGGACAATCTGTATGTTTTTGAGCCGCTCCCGTATGTGCGCAACATGTATTACCTGGACGTGAATTTCTACCGGTATTTCATCGGGCGGGAAGATCAGTCGGTGCACGAGGATGTCATGATCGGCCGGATCGACCAGCAGCTCGCGGTCAATTACCGCATGATCGATTACATGGTGGAGAACAAGGCGAAGATCAGCCGGGACCGGAAGCTCCGCCATTACATGTTCAATTACCTCGAGATCATCACGACGGTCTCGTCGGTGCTTCTGATCAAGCAGAATACGGAGGAGAGTCTGCAGAAGAAGGCAGATCTGTGGAAGTACATCCGCACGAAGGATTTCCGGCTGTTCTCGAAGCTCCGTACCGGCTTCATGGGCAACGGGATGAACCTGCCCGGAAAGGGTGGCCGCAAGATCTCCGTGGAGGCCTATAAGATCACCCAGAAGTTCTATGGGTTCAACTGATAACGAATCGAAGGACATATGGACACAATAAAGTTGACGGTCGACAACCAAAATAGTTGACGACCGTCAACTTTTTTTATATGATTATAGCAGGAGGAATTCCGATATGGGAACTGAGTTTTCAAGGGAATTAAAGGATCTGACCTACCTGCAATGGGCCCATGCGCGCAGATCGTCCGGGACGGCGGGAACTTTCCTGAAGGCGGTCGATCAGGCAGGAGAGGAGAAGCGATATTATAAGATGTCTGATTATGACAGCTTAAAGGGCGTGATCGGGCATGAGTGCATCAATGAGATCCTGGCGGACCGGCTGCTGAAGATCCTGGGGGTTGAGCATGTGGCCTATCATCCGGTGCATGCGAAAGTGAAGGTGGAAGAAAAAGTACTGGAGACCTGGGTCTGTTATTCCGTTGATTTCAAGAGGAAGGGGGAGAGCAAGCAGGCCCTGGATGATTATTTTGACCTGAACCGCATGGAGGACGAGAGCCGAATGGATTTTGTGATCCGAAACGGCTGGGAGGAGTATGTTTATCAGATGCTGGTTGTGGACTTTCTGATCATGAACCGGGACCGGCACGGAGCCAATATGGAAGTTTTGAAAAGTGCGGAGGGCGTTCGCCTGGCCCCGCTTTTTGACCACGGTCTGTCCCTGCTTTTTTCCTGTCATGATGATGATTCTGTCCGGAGATTCGATGCGATGGCGGATCTGAAGGTCCAGAGCTTTGTGGGTGGACAGTCCCTCTTTGAGAATCTCGCCCTGATCCCGAAGGAGCGCTTGCCACGGTTTCGACGCCTAGAGGAATCGGACAGGGGCGTAATCTTTGCTGGACTGGAGGGGGTCTTGCCTGAGGCGCATATCGAAAAGGCGTGGGAGATTTTGTGGAAGAGGTGGAATTATTATGAAAATCTGCGAAATTCGTGATGATTACCGGAGGCTCAGCATCGGCTTTTTATATTATTTCGAGGATGCAGATTCGTATCTGATCGAACTCCCGGAGACCTTGAAAAAAGAGGATGCACCGATCTGTTTTGATGCCTTTCTGGAGCGGAAGACCTACACGGTGGGGCCGGAGCAGAGTCGCAGATATGTGGAGTCGCGGGTGATCCCGCGGGACCGGCAGAATATCGGGGCGATCCTGCGCAGTGCCGGCTTGAAGGAATATGACGCGTTCCGGCTGCTGATGCTCTCGGAAGGAAAATGCGCGCAGGACGATTGCAGCATCCATCCGGTGAATGAGGTGCCGGAATGGCTGGAGCGGAGGAAAAAGCACTGGATTCGCGATGCGGTGGCGCTGCCTGATTATCAAATGTTTTTGACCTTTGAAGAAGGGACGACGAAGGTGGCGGATCTGCGGGGACTCCTGGAAGGGGAGCGGACGCTGGCGATCCTGCTGCAACGGGAAGCGGATTACCGCAGGGTCCGTGTGTGCGGAAGCGGGCGGTATCTGGACTGGGGCGCCGGCCGCATCGTGATGTATGATGCACTTTACTGCATGGGAACGCGGCTTGGCCTCAGCAGGGAGGATTTTGCCCGGATCCTGGAAGAGGCTCTGATGGACGTGCCGGAAATCTGTGAAAAATACGATGTCTCCCGGCAGTATGTCCATAAGAAACTGCAGGAAGCGGGGGTGCAGCCAGTGAAAAAAAGCGGGACCGGGAATCTGTATCGCACGGATGAAGTCCGAAGGAGCTTTGAGAAATAAATAAGCGGAGCAACACACCTGTGCTGCTCCGTTTCATTTTTTCAGTCGGGCGGATCCTGTCAAAGATCAGGATATCCGCACATGTCGCTTTTCCTGGTGGCGGGCGATCCGTTCGTTGATCACCAGCTGAATGAGATCCAGGACATAGATGAAATAGTACATGACCACCGCAAAGAGGATCGCGAGCACCACATCAAAGACGGAATGCTGCTTGAGGAACATGGTGCTCAGGATGATCGACAGGCACAGGATCCCTGAGAGGATCCGTACCGGATGCTTGCGGCGCAGGTGCTCGGAATGCATCACCGCGAAATGGACGCCGAGGGAATTGTACACGTGGATGCTCGGCCAGAGGTTGGTCGGCGTATCCGCACTGTACAGGGAGCGCACCAGCTGCCCGCAGAAGCCGCTGTCATCAAAGACGAGGGGCCGCAGGTTGTGTCCGTTGGGCCACAGGGTGGAGATCAGAAGAAAAGCGGTCATACCCGTGGTCAGGAACGCATAGAGCCGGTGGAAATCGCGGCTGTTTGTGATCAGGAAGTACACTGCGCTGAAAAAGACATACCCGAACCAGAGGTAGTAAGGAATGACAAAATACTTGTTGAACGGAATGAAATCGTCCATCCTTACATGGATCAGGTAGTCCAGCTTGATCTCGCGCCTTTCGAGATAGGTGAACCAGGCAAAATAGAAGACCAGGTAGAGCAGGATCGGCATGGCATGTCGCAGCAGCGTGGAAAATCTCGGAAAGGTCCGAAGCTTCGCGAGGATCCGCTCCTTCAGGGGCGTCTTCGATGTGCGGTTGTCGGGGGCAGGTCGTAATTTTTTCATGATTTTCACGTACATATTTCGGCTTTACTCTACTTCGCCGATAAGGTCGATCAGATGCTCCTCGTTCATGCGGCGGCACATGGATACAAGCTGATCCAGGGTGACACCGTGAAGCTGATTTTTCTGGCCGCGAACGGTGATGGATACGGTGCGGCTTTCCGCCTCCTGATCGCCGACGACGAGGATGTACGGATCGCGCATGTTGCGATAGTACTTGATCTTTTCGTTCATGTTCTTGTCTGCGTAGTCGACCTCGACACGGATGCCTGCTTTTTCCAGAAGCTCCGCGACTTCCTTCGCATACGCGTTATGCTCGGTGCGGATGGGCACGATGCCGACCTGGTAAGGGCACATCCAGAACGGGAACGCTCCCTTGAAGTGCTCGGTGATGATACCGATGAAGCGCTCGAAGGATCCGAAGATGGCTCTGTGGATGACAACGGGCTGCTGCATGGTGCCGTCGGCTGCCTGGTAGGTCAGCTCGAAATTGGCCGGAAGCTGGAAATCCAGCTGGATCGTACCGCACTGCCACTCTCTGCCGAGCGCGTCCTTGATCTGCAGGTCGATCTTAGGTCCGTAGAAGGCG
>JAFYEE010000032.1 GCA_017544405.1 Lachnospiraceae bacterium | reverse complement strand
TGGAGAAGGCCCTGGACAGGAAATCCTTCGCCTTTTCCCAAAGCAGCAGGATGACGTTGCGCGCGCCCGGGATCCGGTAATCCGGCAGCTCCATCACGAAAGGAACCGCCTCCCCCTTGAACAGCGTTTTCCGGTAGATCAGCGCTACCAGGATCCCCATCAGGATTCCGATCAGATACAGTCCCGTCATGATCAGCGCCCTGTAGCGCGGGAAAAAGGCATTCACGAAAAATGCGTAGATCGGCAGCTTCGCCGTGCAGCTCATGAAGGGCGTCAGCAGGATGGTCATCCGCCGGTCCCGCTCACTGGGCAGCGTGCGGGTCGCCATCACCGCCGGCACGGTGCAGCCGAAGCCGATCAGAAGCGGGACAATGCTTCTCCCGGAGAGTCCGATCTTGCGCAGGAGCTTATCCATCACAAAGGCCACACGCGCGATATATCCGCTGTCCTCCATGAGCGAAAGGAAGAAGAACAGCGTCACGATGATGGGAACAAAGCTCAGGACGCTTCCCACGCCCACAAAGATCCCGTCGATGATCAGGCTGTGCACCGTATCGCTCACCTGCGCTGCCGAAAGAAGCCGGTCTGCCAGCTCCGTCAGACGGTCGATCCCCATCTCCAAAAGCGCCTGCAGGCCGGCCCCGATGACATTGAAGGTCAGGAAAAAGGCCAGCGCCATGATGAGGATAAACATCGGGATCGCGGTATATTTCCCGGTGAGGATCCGGTCGATCCGCTCGCTCCGGAGACGTTCCCTGCTTTCCTTCGGCTTCCGGACCGTCCGGCGGCACACCTTCCGGATGTATGTAAATCGCATGTCGGCGATCGCCGCGACGCGGTCCATCTCGCGCTCCTTCTCCATCTGGATCACGATGTGCTCAATGGTCTCCTGCTCGTTCTGGTCGAGCCGGAGCTGCTCCAGAATGCGATGATCCCCCTCGATCACCTTCGTAGTCGAAAAGCGGACCGGAAGCTGTTCCCGGGTGGCATGATCCTCGATCAGATGCGCGATGGCATGAATCCCTCTGTGTACCGCCCCGCCGTGATCCCGCTCGTCACAGAAGTCCTGGCGAAGCGGTTTTTCCCGGTATTTGGCGACATGAACCGCATGCCGGATCAGTTCCTCGACGCCCTGATTCTGGGCGGCGGAGATCGGAACGACGGGGACTCCCAGGAGCTGCTCCATCCGGTTGATGAAGATCGTTCCGCCATTTTCCGTCAGCTCGTCCATCATGTTCAGCGCCACCACCACCGGCACATCCATCTCCAGAAGCTGCATCGTAAGATACAGGTTGCGCTCGATATTGGTGACATCCACGATATTGATGATGCAGTCCGGCCGCTCCTTCAGCACAAAATCCCTCGAAACCAGTTCCTCATTGCTGTAGGGAGACATGGAATAGATCCCCGGAAGATCCGTGACGATCGTATTCGGATACCCCCGGATCACGCCGTCCTTGCGGTCGACGGTCACCCCCGGGAAATTGCCCACATGCTGATTCGAACCGGTCAGCTGGTTGAAAAGGGTGGTCTTGCCGCTGTTCTGGTTCCCCACCAGAGCGAAGCGGATCACTCGATCCTCCGGAAGCGGCGTCGTCAGGCTCGGGTAATGGTACTTGTGATACTTCTCCTCTCCGAGACCGGGATGGATGATGATCTTCGTCATCTTTTTATCCCCCGACCTGCGCCGAAGATCCGAAGGCGCCTGTCCTTCTTCCTCCTCCGGCTCTCCCGTTTCCTCCGTCTCCTGCGCTGCCTTCCGGTCCTCCTCCGTAAGTTCCCGCACCTCGATCGTCTCGGCCTCGACCAGCCGGAGCGTCAGCTTGTATCCGTGGAGAACGATCTCCATCGGATCCCCCATTGGCGCGTATTTTACCGGTGTCACTTCCGTCCCGGGTATGACACCCATGTCAAGAAGATGCTGACGCAGCGCACCTTCCCCATGCACCGCCGTGATGACCGCGGTCTCTCCGATCTTTACATTGTGCAGCGTTTTTCCCATCTGTGGATCAGATCCTTTCCTGGCTTTTTCCCTTGTTTCTTACCTGTAGTATTTTGCCTGTGCCTCGTACATCTTCGCGTACAGTCCTCCGGGGCGGGCGACCAGCTCGTCGTGGGTCCCGTACTCCCGGATCTTCCCGCCGGAAAATACCGCGACGCAATCGCAGAACCGGCAGCTGGACAGGCGGTGCGAGATGTACAGTGCGGTCTTGCCGCCGGCCAGCGTATGGAACTGGTGGTAGATCTCATATTCCGCCTTCGGATCCAGCGCGGCCGTCGGCTCGTCGAGGATCAGCACGGGGGAATCCTTGTAGAGGGCCCGCGCGATCGCGATCTTCTGCTGTTCTCCGCCGGACGGCTCAATGCCCTCCTCGTCAAAGAACTTAAAGATCTCCGTGTCCGTTCCCTTCGGGAGCTTCTCCGTCATCTCCCCGAGTCCCACCGTACCGATCAGTTCCTTCAGGCGAGGTTCGGCCTTTTTCGCCTTCTCCGGTTCATCCTCCAGCGTGATATTTTCCCCGATCGGCATCGCAAAGAGCTTAAAGTCCTGGAAGACCGGTGCAAACTGCTCCATGTACTGCGCGTAATCGTAGGTGCGGATGTCGCTTCCGTCCACCAGGATCACGCCTTCCGTCGGATCGTACAGCCGGCACAGGAGCTTGATGAAGGTCGTCTTGCCGGCGCCGTTCAGTCCCACGATGGAGAGATGTTCCCCGGGCGTGATCGTGATATTTACATGATCCAGCACCTTTTTCTCCGTCCCGGGATACGCAAAGGAGACATCTCGAAACTCGATCACATGCTCCTTTTTCGCGATCGGCTTATCCCCCTTCGGGATCGGGGACGGGTATTCCATGAAAAGCACATATTCGTACGCGTAATTGCAGCGCTTCATCAGTTCAAACAGACTCATGGCGCAGGTGCCCAGGGAGCCGTCGAGCGAACCGGCCGCCTGCACCAACTGTGTGAAGGTGCCGATGGAGTACACCCCGCGCAGCGCCAGCAGTCCGACATAAAAGTAGGTGATCAGACTGCGCGCAAAACCCAGAACCTCGGCTCCCATCAAATACTTCAGACCCGTGTCCGCCTGCCACTTCCAGTGCGCGATGGACCGGCGGGTATTCTCCTTCCAGCTCTCCGTCATCATTTCCTCGGCGTGGTACAGCCGGATATCCTTGCCGTAGCGCGGATCCACGACCTCCCAGCCGAAATACCCGAACAGCCGGTTTACCTTGGACAGCTTGCCGTAAGCGATCAGATCGATCTCATTTCGCTTTGCCGCAAAATAGGCATTGATCCCGACATAGGCCGCCATGACAAGCAGAAGCAGCGGAACCCGCGCAGCGAGGATCACGATGAAACCGATCGACTTGATCAGATTGCCCAGCCCGGAAAAAATCTGCTCCGCGATCCCATACACGCCGCCGGAATACCAGCTCATGCCGGTGCGCGCCTTTTCCAGCTGATCCAGAGCATTTTTGTCCTCCGTCAACTGAAAATCGAGATGCATGGCATGCTCTCCGATGAGCATGGTGAAATAATTCTCCAGCCGGGTCTGGTACCTTGCAAGGAAGTTTCCCATGATCTCTCCGGCCATGGCTGTGGCAAATTCTCCGAGCACCAGGACTGCGGCCAGCGTGATCAGCTTCCTGACATCCCTGTCACCAGTCAGTTCATCCACGATCCGCGGGGTTACATACAGCGCGATAAAGGGACTCACGATCCCGATCAGGGTGCGAAGTACCTCCAGCACGAAAAAGGCCGGGTACTTCCGCGCGGCGGTCCCGAAGAGAAGCTTTGTCACGGCGGC
The DNA here is from genome assembly GCA_017544405.1 of Lachnospiraceae bacterium. Lineage (GTDB taxonomy): Bacteria > Bacillota > Clostridia > Lachnospirales > Lachnospiraceae > AC2028. The sequence goes on along the minus strand of JAFYEE010000032.1, from coordinate 349 downwards.
CATCTTACGGAACGTGGAGATGGACTCTTTTTGCTTATTCATCTGCCGTCACCCCCTCGAAATCCGCCTTGCGGGCCGCTTCTTCGCGGTAATACTGTGCCTGCGTGTTGAAGAGATCCGCATACGCGCCGCCCATGGCCATCAGCTCCTCATGCGTCCCGTACTCGACCAGCCGCCCGTCCGCAAACATGGCGATCCGGTCGCAGAACCGGGTCGAGGAGAGCCGGTGTGAGATATAGACGGCAGAGCGTCTGCCCACCATCTTGTCAAAGCGCTCGTACAGCTGCTGCTCCGCGATCGCGTCCAGCGCCGCGGTCGGCTCATCCAGCACCACGATCCGCGCGCTCTT